>JAZOPN010000056.1:0-58929 GCA_045655565.1 Eubacteriales bacterium
CCCAAACCCTTATACAACAGAAAGAGATAACAAATCGGTTAGTATCCGAAATGTTATCTCTTTTTTCTGTCGGGCGATATGTTTGCAAGCAAACGCGATATACTCGCTTTGCTCGTGCGATATATTGTCGCTTCGCTCCAATGCGATATGATATAAATCCCCTCACGCCCCGCAGGGCATATCGCAAGGCGTAGCCTTATATCGCTCCCGAAGGGAATATCACAAATCCCCGGGGGGGATTTATATCGCTGCGTGTTCTCCGTTAAGGATAACACGCTAATCGCCCTTGCACTTTTATATTTAACCAATCGTTACCTTCTTCATCCTCATTGCCATCTTGGGTCTATCGTTGTAATCGGTGGGAATAGATGCTATCTCATCTACAACCTCCATACCGGATACAACTCTGCCAAATGCGGCATACTGTCCGTCAAGATGGGGTGCATCCGCGTGCAT
This sequence comes from Eubacteriales bacterium, assembly GCA_045655565.1. Lineage (GTDB taxonomy): Bacteria > Bacillota > Clostridia > Oscillospirales > CAG-272 > UBA1740. The sequence goes on from JAZOPN010000056.1 coordinate 457, forward strand.
AATAAAGAACTGCGAGGATGCCGAATTGGGGTCAAATGCGCGCGCCATCGAGATAACACCGCGCTCGTGCTTTAGGTCGTTCTTAACGCCATTAGCCCTGAACTCGCCCTTGATGCGCTCCTTTGCGCCACCCATTCCGTTGCCCTGGGGGTCGCCACCCTGTATCATAAATCCGGGGATTACTCTGTGGAAGATAAGACCGTCATAGAAGCCCTCCTTAACAAGCTTCTCGAAGTTTTTGACCGTGATAGGCGCAACCTCGGGGTAAAGCTCAATCTCAATCCTTCCGCCATTTTCCATCTCAATAATAACCATTTTTCCCTCCATTAGCATAAATGCTGTATTGTTAGTAATAATCTAATTATATAACTATATTTATTATATCACACAATAAGGGGAAATGGGGGAGAATTATGGAAAAATTACAAAAATTTTCGTATCTTGTAATATCCATCATCGGTGGCGGTGTGATATTGTTCTTGTTTTTTAGACACCTGTTTCTCCTTATAGCCCCATTCCTTATCGCCTGGTGCATAGCTCTCTTAACGCGCACACCTGCCTCGCGCCTATGCCGACGCATCAAAATACCCGAGCGCATAATGCGCGTTGTGCTATCTGCCTTGATTGCCATAGCATTCTTAGGTCTGGTATCGCTTGGAGTGTGGATGCTGATAAAGGAATTATGGCATCTCTTATCCAGCCTCGGTGAGGGCGGAACGCTAAGAGATATCATAGATAAGGTAATGTCTGGTGGAATATTTGGCGGTGTATTCGATAGCCTCGGTGACACCGTCGGTGACGCCTTTTATAACTTCCTAATATCCATAGCCGGCTCGCTTGGCACCACCGTCACAGGTTGGATATCCGCGATACCACGCGTGCTGCTCTTTATCATAGTCACGGTAATTGCCACCATATATTTTTCGCTCGACCTCGAGAGGGTGAATAGCGCGGTATTTCGGCTTTTGCCACGCGCGATATATAATTGGCTCGCTACCTTTAAGCGTGGCTTTTTCTCGATAGGGTTAAAATATATTCGCTCCTACCTCACCCTGATGCTCATTACCTTTGCCGTCATCCTCTTTGGGCTTGTGCTCCTTGGTCGACCATATTCGCTTCTTGTCGCATTTATTATTGCCTTTCTCGACCTTTTGCCCGTCATTGGCGTCAGCACCGTGCTTGTGCCGTGGAGCATATACGAGATTGTCTTTGGTGACATGGGTGTTGGCGTCGGACTAATCCTGCTTCTTATCGTTCATGAGATAGTGAGGCAGATTGCCGAGCCAAAAATAATAGGCGAGAGCCTCGGTGTGCATCCGATAGTAACCCTCGCCGTAATCTATATTGGATATTCGCTTTTTGGCTTTGTCGGACTGCTTCTCGTGCCACTCGCCACCGTTTTAATCGACATCAGCCTCGGCAAAGAGGATGCCCCCGACATCAAGAAGAGCAGTAGTGCCGAGCGAGATAATTCCTAGCCCCTCGCCCTCGGCAGCCCTCTTTATCACCTCGTATGACGGGTGCTTCGTCACATCACCGACAAAGTATATATTGCCCACATATACGCCACCGGCACCGCCGATGAAGCCGTATTCGTACGGCGGCAGCATAATACCGCCGTCTTTTATCTCATATACCCTGATACCATACTGCAAAAGGAGCTTCGACATACCACGGTCGGCAGTTATAGCCGCCTCGTCGTTAAGCTTTAGGACGGTGCAGGCAGGGTAGCCCTGCTTAGTCCTGACTACCTCATATCCGTTATTCCTCGCTAAATCCAGCACATAGCCCGATACCGTGTCTGCCTTGCAGAATAGCCTATTACCAAATGACAGACAGTTGAATATCGCATCCCTCGGGTATTCAGCCCCGAATAAATCTGCCGTAAAATGAAACCTAGGATGCAAGAGGTCATATATCTCCTGTATCCCGAATGGTGCTTCCTCAAGGTAATCAGCACTGGTTATATAGTCATCGCCAAGACGGCAGATGAGCATATCCGTGTGCGATGCAAGTGCCACAGGAAGTCTTGAAGAGGGGGGAAGGGTAATAACCCGAAAGCCACGGAGCATAAGCGCACGCTCACACTCATGGGGTATTCTCTTGTCTACTATCGCGACCTTTATCCTCATAATACCTCCAAAAACAATAACAAAAAACTCCGCTGTGTAAGCGGAGCTTTTTACGCGTTTCAGGCACGCTCTACCTTACCGGAACGAAGGCAACGAGAGCAAACATACACACTGGTGCGTGCGCCATCAACAACTGCCTTAACCTTACGGATGTTAGGCTTCCAGGTTCTGTTGGTCTTGCGGTTAGAATGCGAAACGTTGTGACCAAAGGTAACGCCCTTGCCGCAGATACTACACTTAGCCATTTTGACACCTCCAAAATCCGACCCAAAAGGGTCACAATTTATCTAAATTTATTTATTAACATAAATCAGCAAGCAATATTATAACACACCAATTATCAAAATGCAAGAGGTTTTCTCAAATTTTTGAAATTTATTGCATTTCTACAACCTAGCGGGTAAAATACTTGATATGCGGGTTGTTTTACACAAATTCTGTATTATTTGCCGAGCTTCTTGGTCTTTTCATACGCCGAAATAACAGCGTCGGCAACCACGCCGCGCATTCCGCCTGCCTCAAGCGCTAGCACGCCCTCTATCGTACTGCCGCCGGGAGAGCATACAGCATCCTTAAGCTCGCCCGGATGTCTGCCACTCTCTAGCACCGTCACCGCAGCACCGAGCACTGTGCTTGCCGCATATTCCATAGCCTTGTCGCGAGGCAGACCTGCCGCTACGCCACCATCGGCCAGAGCCTCGATGAACATATAGACGAATGCTGGGCCACAGCCCGAAACAGCCGAGCCGGCATCTATAATTTTTTCGGGTATTCTATCGAGTCTGCCCGAGAACTTCATAAGGTCAAGGAACTTCTCGACCTCTACCTCCTCGACCATATCCGAGGTGGTGTAGAGTATCATACCCTTGCCGTATGCCACAGGCGTGTTGGGCATAATTCTAATAACCTTACAGGGGCGTCCTAGTGCCGCCTCAATCTTCTCCAGCGAAACACCTGCCGCCATCGAGATTAACACGGTGTTCTTACCAATCATCGGGGATATCTCGCCGAGCACACCTGCGATGATATTAGGCTTTACACCGAGGAAGACACAGTCGCACTTACAGACATCGGCAAGAGTTACCGCCACACCGTCTATTTCCTCACCGAGAGCCTTTGCGCGCTCTGTGTCCATATCATATAGACACACCTTAGCATAAGAAACCCTCGCTACGGCACGCGCCAGCGCACCGCCCATATTTCCACACCCGATAAATCCGATTTTCATATCCTGCTCCTTATCTTGTCTGACCTGTACCCTCTATAACATACTTATAGGTGGTAAGCTCACGAATTCCCATAGGCCCTCTTGCGTGCATCTTCTGGGTAGAAATACCCATCTCGCATCCAAGTCCGAACTCACCTCCGTCGGTAAATCTCGTTGACGCATTCACATACACTGCCGCCGAGTCCACCGAGTTAACGAAGGCTGTCGCTGCCTCATCACACCTGGTTATAATGCAATCGCTATGGTGCGTAGAATGCTCACCAATATGCGTAATAGCCTCATCTACCGAGTCAACGATGCCTACCGCCAGCTTGTAGTCGAGGAACTCTGTGTCGAAGTCCTCGTCTGTCATAGCCACGCCATCAATTATTCTTAAAGCGCGCTCATCCAGCCTTAATTCGACAGGCACCTGAGCGGCCTTTTGTCTTGCGACAACTAGCCTCTCGTATAGCATCGGTAGAAAAATATCTGCAATAGCACTGTTTACTAGGCACACCTCTGCCGCGTTACATACCGAGGGGCGCTGTGTCTTTGCGTTTTCAATGATGTCGAGTGCCATATCAATATCAGCACTTTCATCTACATATATGTGGCATATACCCGTGCCGGTTTCGATTACAGGCACGATAGCATTCTCAACACAGGCAGAAATCAAGCCCTTGCCGCCTCGTGGTATCAAGAGGTCGACATAGCCCCTCGCGCGCATAAGTTCGGTAGCACTCGCGCGTGTTGTATCGTCAACCAGCTGCACAGCACATTCGGGTAGCCCTGCACGCTTGGTTCCGCGCACCAGCGCATCCACGATGGCACGCGCAGAACGATACGCTTCCTTGCCTCCGCGCAGTATGCATACATTTCCACTCTTAAGAGCAAGTGCTGCCGCGTCGGATGTAACATTCGGTCTGCTCTCATATATGATTGCTACGACACCCATAGGCACAACCGTCTTCTTAATTACAAGACCATTAGGCCGTACCACCGTGTCTATCACATCACCAAGAGGCGAGGGAAGTGCCATAGCATCGGTAATACCGCGCGCCATCCCAAGAATTCTATCCTCACTTAGGCGTAGACGGTCTATCATAACATCGCTGATTTTACCGCGTGCCGCCTCGCAGTCGAGCGCATTTGCCTCTAGTATCTCTGCGCTTGCCGAAACCAGCTCCTCTGCCATATAGGCGAGGGCTGTGTTTATTTCTTCCTTTGTTACTCCGTTCATCTTAGCCTTAGCGGCTCTTGCATCGCGGAGTATATCCCTAGTTAATTTCATTTTTATCCCCCGTGGGTTATGACTATTTCGAGTAGAACCTTGTTCCAACCGCCTCACCATCAAGTATCTGATAAAGTCTGTCGGGGTATGCACCGTTTGTAATAATCATATCACAACCGCCCTCGTTTGCAATTTTGGCGGCGCGTAGCTTCGTCTGCATACCGCCTGTGCCGAGCATAGAACCTGCCCCCTCACCGAGCGTCATTATCTCGTCGGTAATCTCTCTTACCTCGGGGATAAGCACAGCATTTGGATTTTTCCTCGGGTCGGCGGTGTATAGCCCCTCGATGTCGGAGAGGAGTACCAACAGGTCTGCTCCGATACTAGCCGCAATACGCGCGGAGAGCGTGTCGTTGTCACCAAACTCAATCTCCTCGGTTGCCACGGTGTCATTCTCGTTGATAATCGGAATTACAGAGAGCTCGAGTAGTTTTTCTATTGTCGCATTGAACTTCGCGTGCCTATCCTCGCATTCAAGGTCAGGTGCTGTCAGGAGTATCTGCGCCACCGTGTGGTTATGTAGCGCGAATTCCTTGTCATAGATATACATCAGCTCGCACTGACCTACGGCTGCCGCTGCCTGCTTCGCCGCTATCTCGGTGGGCTTCTTCGCCATATGCAGCTTTCCGACACCCATACCCACAGCACCTGAGGATACTATAACCACCTCGTTGCCTGCATTCTTCATATCGCTAAGCGCGCGACAGAGCATCTCAATTCTACGGATGTTTACCGCGCCGTTAGCATATGTAAGAGTAGATGTGCCTATCTTGACAACTATTCTCATAATTAACTCCATTCCGCCGCACAGCGACTATCTTAATTTCGTCAGCACTAAAGACGCCTGACGAAAAAACTTTCCACTATAAACCATATTTTAGCATATCAAAAGGCATAATGCAAGAAAAAATATATAAAATAATACCTAAAAAAAGATATTTTATGAGAAAAAAGTGAGGAAGCAGAAAAACTTCCCCACAAAATGATACGCATTAAAAAACTTCACCGGCAATATTGGTGGTTGCAAACCTTGTGAGTGCAACGCCTGAAAGTCCGAGCGACACACCAACCATAAGCTTGGCATACGCCATCTCGACATTCATATTCAGATATGTCGGCTTCGCGTGACTATGCAGATCATACATAGTTGAATACTGGTCTTGGTCTAGCCTCGTTGGTGCGACAAACAGCGGAATATCGCATTTCAGACACTTGTCGGCAAGATAAAGAATTGATAGGGTGGAGTAGTCCTCGTCATCCTCACACCTCTCGGTACATACCGTCCCCGAGTGATAGGTTGTGTGCAGTACCGCCTTTACACCATCGAGGGATATTCTCGAGTAATCAAGCCCTGTGTACGGATGTATCAGAAGAACATCCGATGACAACCCGGAAATCTTTTCTATATCCACCCCCGTGTCGAGTTTTCTCTGCTTGCTAGCCTCGCGTGCCCAAGCTTTTGCATCACTATTATCGCCATCGAATGTGACAATAGGCGCACGCTCCGTCACTGCGCTATGGAAGTCCTCGGAAAATACAGGACACTGCATAATAGACGAGCCGAGGTGCAGATAAATATTGCCATCGCTATTCCTATATGGCACATATACCGCCGGGCTTATGCCGTCGAGTATAAGCTCTATTGCCATACGGAAGTTGTCGTGAGCATTCGTTAGTGGGTCGCTTGGTGGGCGATTGCCCGATACCAGCATTATCGGCACACCCGTGTTATGAAATACGACTGAAAATATCGCCGCAGAAAAGGCGAGCGTGTCGGTGCCGTGCATTACCACAACACCGAGATAGTCCTCTAGCCTATATGACCTTATATGCTCGATAATTCTCCACAGCTTTTTTGGTGTCATACTCTCGCTTAGCGTTTGATATTCCGGGGGAAATGTCGATATCTCGAGCACTTCGTCCGCAAGCGGTGCATAGCACGACGCCCCACCCCTGAAGTTCTCGGCTAAGGAAGAGCGCGAGGCAGCAGAGTTAAGTTCTCTCTTTCCGCCCTCAGCGCTAGTGCCTATTGTGCCACCGGTATATACCGTTAGAATTTTTTTCATAATGACTTGATGACCGGATTATGCTTTGTTGACTTCCTCGATGAGGATAGCCCTAAGCGTCTGTGGGTCGCAGTTGCCACGCAGTTCCTTCATACATCTGCCGAAGAGCGACATCAGTGCCTTTTCCTTACCGCCCTTGTAGTCACTGACAGCCTTAGGGTCGGAAGCAACAACGGTCTTAACAACCTGCTCTATAAGACCTGTGTCGTTAGATACAACAAATCCGTTTGCCTCGGCATATGCCTTCGGGTCGATTGTCTTATCGTCAAACATAGCAGAGAGTATCTTCTTGCCGTTAGCACGACCGACAGTACCCTCCAGCACAAGGTTAATAAGCGTACCAAGTGCCGTACCGTCTATGTCGAGCATATCGGTAGTCATCTGCCTTGAATTCAGCTCCTTCATAACCTCGGAGAGCATCCAGTTAGCAGCATCCTTAGCCTTGCCACATACCTTGTATGCATCCTCAAATGTGTCCGAGAGCGCACGGCTCTCGGTTATAAGACCTGCATCATACTCGCTAAGACCAAGCTCGTTGATATATCTTGCACGCTTAACCTCGGGGAACTCGGGTAAAGACTCGCGAATAGTACCATACCACTCGTCATCAATGACAATAGGCATAATGTTAGGGTCGGGGAAGTAACGGTAGTCACCGGCAGTTTCCTTGGTTCTCATAGAATAGCTCTTCCCGCGAATATCATCCCAGCGGCGTGTCTCCTGGACGAGCACCTCGCCACTACCCTCAAGCGCGTCTATATGCCTTGCGGTTTCGTATTCGATAGCGCGAGCAATAGCGGTGAGAGAGTTCATATTTTTCATCTCTGTACGCACACCAAGAGTTTTTGAGCCTTCGGGACGAACAGAAAGGTTTACATCACAGCGCATCGAGCCCTGCTCCCAACGGCAGTCCGAAACCTTTGCGAAGCGAAGAAGCGAGTGAAGTCTCTCAAGATATGCGATAACCTCCTCCGCGCTCGATAGGTCGGGCTGGCTAACAATCTCGATGAGGGGAACGCTCGTACGGTTGAAGTCTACGTGTGTTGTATCGGGGAGAATATCGTGCACAAGCTTGCCCGCATCCTCCTCCATGTGTATCTGCTTAATTCTAATACTCTTCTTGCCGCTCGATGTCTCAATCTCCACAGTGCCATTCACCGCAATGGGCGCAAACCACTGTGTTGTCTGATACGCCGAGGGAAGATCGGGATAGTAGTAGCTCTTCTTGTCGAATGTGGTTGTGCGGTTGATGTGACAATTTAACATCATACCTGCGGTCATACCGAGGTCGACAACCCTCTTGTTGACAATTGGGAGCATACCCGGCATACCACAGCAGGCGGGGCATACGTGCTCGTTGGGGCCACCACCGAACTTAGCCGAGCAGGAGCAGAAAATCTTGGAGTTCGTAGCAAGCTCTACGTGTACCTCAAGACCAATGACGGTTTCGTATTTCATTATCTCTCTCCCTCCCCGATAATCTTAGCGCACTCAAGCAGTGCCGCATCCGAGAATAGAGGGCCAACCAGAGCAACACCGCCTGCTACCGCATAGGGCAGACCGCTTATCATCATAGGCGCGACAAACCTATTCTCCTTGTAGGAAATAGCCTCGTCAGCCTTTATGTCATCCTCAGTGTACAAGGTCTTAGAGCATACGGGAGTAAGAACTGCGTCAAACTCACCGAACACCCCGGCAAATGCCTCTGACACAACGCGCCTTACGCGAAGTGCCTTGTCATAAATAGCCATATAATTCTCGGTAGACAGCGTGTCAGAGCCGAAGAGAATAGCACACTTTAATAGCTTGCCAAACGCCTCTGTACGGCTACCGGTATATAGCTCGTCGATATTGGTGAAGTTGTCGGTGCGATAACCGTACTTCACGCCATCATACTTAGATACATTGTTGCATAGCTCAGCACTCATAAGGATATTCCACGCGCCGTGCGCTGCCGCGAGTACATCGCAGTCTATCTCGGTGACCTCGACACCACTTGCTATAAGTGCCGCCTTTGCCGCCTCCAGCCTTGCCATAGTATCAGCATCTGCACCCTCGGTCATAGACTTAATTATAGCCACCTTGCCAACAGGCTTTCTTACCACAGTAGCCGACACACAGGTGTTCTCGTCGTGGCTAGTGCCATCCTTGCTGTCGTGATGCGCGAGAGTACCAAAGAGGTCAAGACAGGTCTTAGCATCCCTCGCCATAACACCAACGCACTCGCCGGAGCATACAACAGGAACAATACCAAATCTCGATACCACGCCATAGGTAGGCTTAAGCGCTACGATACCGGCAAGAGCCGCCGAGCGTGCCATAGCACCGTTGACCTCAACAGCCACAGCGCCCATAGCCTCGCCACTCGCTACAATCTCTGCCGCAGAGCCTACGAGCACACCATCCTTAATTGCCACACCGTTATACGCGGTCTCACCGACAAGGTCGATACCGAACTCGCCGACAGACGACTTGCCACAAATCTTGTAGCCGGCATCGCCAAGCCTTGTTACCACCTCGGCATCAAATAGGCTCATATAGCCATCGAGCATCCTAGAGCCTGCCGTGGTTGGCATATCCTTAGTAAGGATCATATCATCTAGGACGATGCCATCCTTGACACCGTCGCACTTTACATTATACAGTTTCATAATACCTCCCATCACTCCACGACACGAGGAACACGCCAATAGCCCTCGTCAGCATCGGGAGCGCCCTTTTGGAGCTCTTCCCTGGTATAGGGCTGTGACGCTACATCCTCACGCACGACCGTGAGTATCGGCATAACGTGTACCATCCTCTCTGTGGAGGTGGTGTCTATTTTCTCGAGCCTTGTAAACTCCTTCGCCCTCTCGCCGAAGAACGCGATAACATCATCCGCCTCGGCATCTGTGAGAGCGAGCTGGTTTAGCGACTCGAGTCTAGCTAAAGCTTCTCTTTCCATAAAATTAGCCTTTCTTAATCTCTAACCTTTATGTGAACCTCACGAAGCTGCTGCTCGGTAACCTCGCCGGGCGCACCCATCATAAGGTCCTGCGCATTTCCGTTAAGCGGGAATGCGATAACATCGCGGATGGTCTCCTCCTCTGCGATGAGCATGATCATTCTGTCAACGCCGGGAGCCATACCTGCGTGGGGAGGCGCACCATAGGAGAACGCGGTGTAGAGCGCACCGAACTTCGCCTTAACATCCTCCTCGCCATATCCCGCGATCTCGAATGCCTTCTTCATGATCTCGGGGTTGTGGTTACGAACAGCACCGGAGGAAAGCTCAACACCATTACATACGATGTCATACTGATATGCGAAAATCTCAAGAGGATCCTTGTTAAGAAGCGCATCGAGACCACCCTGGGGCATGGAGAATGGATTGTGTGTGAAGTCAATCTTGTTTGTATCGGGGTTAAGCTCATACATCGGGAAGTCGACGATGAAGCAGAACTCGAAGGAGTCGTTCTTGATGAGGTTAAGCTCATTGCCGAGCCAGGTTCTAATCTGACCTGCGAGCTGGTTTATAACCTTGGGAGTATCGCAGATAAAGAAGAGGGTTTCGCCATCCTTAATGCCGACAAGCTCGGTTAGCTCTGCCTGCTGCTCGGGGGTGAGGAACTTCGCAATCGGGCCCTTGTACTCGCCACCCTCAAGGGTGATGTAGCCGATACCGTACGCCATACCGATGCTTCTTGCATATACATCAATAGCCTTCTCGAATGCCTTCTTGCCGTCACCGTCACCATCTCTCTTAACAAGGTAGTTAGCAACAATACCGCGAACAAGCTTATTCTTGAAGGGGATAGTTCTGCCGTTTATGGTGAGGAAATCACCCTTAGCGAAGAAGTTTGTAAGATCCTGGATAAGGAGTGGGTTTCTAAGGTCGGGCTTATCCGAGCCATACTTCAGCATAGCCTCAGCGAAGGAGATGCGTCGGAAAGGAGGCTTAGATACGGTCTTATTTGAAAACTCGCTGAATGTGTTATAAACCACAGTTTCCGCGACCTCGAATACATCCTCCTGTGTTGCAAACGCCATCTCGAAGTCGAGCTGGTAGAACTCTCCGGGAGAGCGATCCTGACGCGCATCCTCGTCACGGAAGCAGGGTGCGATCTGGAAATAACGGTCAAAGCCCGAAGCCATCAGAAGCTGCTTAAACTGCTGGGGAGCTTGGGGAAGTGCATAGAACTTGCCCTTGTGCTTACGGCTGGGTACAAGATAATCACGCGCACCCTCGGGTGAGGACGCGGTGAGTATGGGTGTCTGTATTTCGAGGAAGCCTAGCTCCTCCATCTGACGGCGAAGATAACTGAGTATCTTAGAGCGAAGAACAATATTGTCGTGTATTTTGCGGTTTCTAAGATCGAGATAACGGTACTTAAGTCTTATCTCCTCGCGAGTGAGGGTAGAAGCATCAATCTCAAAAGGAAGACCGAGCTTACAGGGACCAAGCACCTCAATCTTATTTGCACGCACCTCGACAAGGCCTGTGTCAAGCTTGGGGTTTACGGTTTCCTCATCTCTCTTGGTTACGACACCCTCGACGAGAACTACGGTCTCCTTAGCAAGACCTCTTAGCATACTGTCATCCGAGAAAACTATCTGCGTTACGCCATAGTGGTCGCGCAGGTCAACGAAAAGCACGCCTCCGTGGTCGCGTACAGTCTCCATCCAACCTGTTAGCGTTACGGTCATACCGATATGCTCGAATCTGAGTTCATTACAGTTGTGTGTTCTTAGCATTGTAAAATACCTCCGAATTTATCATCAAATTTTATTAACCAAAGTAATTTCCCACAAGCCGACTGACAAGTATATTATGCTCATAGGGTAGAGTAAATAACGGATGAAAAAACAAAAAGCCCATCATCCCATATATTATGGGACGAAAGGCAAACTTCCGCGATACCACCCAAATTGACCATAAATGGTCCACCTCAATTATGCCGTTACGCGACAAGCGTGCGGGTCTAATAACCAAATGGCTTTCTTCCGCAGACTCCGAAGTGTTTTTCTCCAAAGGTACGCTGCTGTCTTACACCAACCGACAGCTCTCTGCAAGCGGTTTTCCTCGGATACTCGCTTCATCAACGCCAATTCACGCATTTATTTTATCACACATTGTAATGGTTGTCAAGATAATTTGAAAATATTTTATACTGTATTACTTATATAGCCCGAAAATATTAGGTTATAAAAATAATCACCTTAGTGTATTGTCTAAACTTTGTGTTTTTCGGGTGTCTGCCCTAATTTTCTTTTTATTATCGTTGCTAATAGTTTTCCTCGCCAAATTCTGGAATTTCGGTGGGTTTATTAATAAATCAAGGCAATGCCTTGTATATCATCAAAACGAAGTGTTGTATATCATCATTGCGAAAGAAATACAACCTTCGGTTGATGATATGCGCCTGTGGCGATGATATCCAGACCAACGGTCTGATGATATGCCATTGCTTTCGCAATGGATAAACAAAAAGAGAACTTTTGGTAGACAAAAGTTCTCTTTTTGTTGGCAGGGGTAGCTGGATTTGAACCAGCGGATAGAGGAGTCAAAGTCCTGTGCCTTACCGCTTGGCGATACCCCTATTTAGTTGAAACACTGCACAAAGTATAGCATAAAAGTTGACGGTTGTCAAGGCAAAATGATAAAAAGGGGCGGATGATTTATCGGGATAAAATCTTTTTGATTGACAAAGTATTCTCTTTGTGCTATTATCTTTCTAAGAGACTGCACATAGTCATATAAAAGGATGCCACTATGCCAAGGTATCCTCTACTAATATATTCTCATATTGAGGTAATGTTTTCCGACTTGCACTGATATGCGAGAAAACAACTCGCCTATCCAGTTCTTGCACCGCTACACCATAGTATTAGCAATACCCGATGGATGGGGCTTGTATTCTATTATCGTGTCTTGTCTCAATAATCGGAAATGTAGTAAAACAAAGATTTAGTAGCATAATGGTACATATTAATTGTAAAAAAGAGTGAAAGCATGAAACAACTACCTTTAATTAAATTAATAACCTCTATGGTGATATTCGGCACGATAGGCTTGTTTGTACGATACATAGAGGCGGAGCGTGGGTTTATAGCCTGCGTGCGTGGTGTAGTCGGGGCACTGTTCCTTATAATCGTGCTCCTGCTCACTAATAAAAGACCCTCATTTGAGGCGATAAAACGAAATCTACCAATTCTGCTCCTGTCGGGCGTAGCAATAGGCGTAAACTGGATACTCCTCTTCGAGTCATACTCATACACAACCATTGCGACCTCTACATTGTGCTATTATATGGCTCCGGTTTTCGTTATAGTTGCGTCTCCCATAGTCTTAAAGGCAAAAGTCCCCCTCAAAAAGTGGATATGCGTTATTGTAGCCCTTGTTGGTATGCTATTTGTATCCGGTGTGGTTGACGGCGGTGGTATTAATCCTGATGAAGCAACAGGAATTCTCTTAGCCCTCGGTGCTGCCGTCCTTTATGCTACGGTTACATTATTAAATAAGAAACTAAAAGACATATCCTCATACGATATGACGATAGTCCAACTCATTGTCGCAGGCGTATCGGTATTTCCTTATACACTTTTAGCAGAGAATAACGATCCTGCGTCATTCACATGGCTTCCTATCATTATGCTTTTAGTTGTAGGAGTAGTTCATACAGGCCTCGCCTACACAATGTTCTTCTCGTCAATCCAGGAATTAAAAACCGAGACTGTTGCCATTTTTAGCTACCTCGACCCAATAGTCGCGGTTCTTCTCTCGCTCTTCATAGGCGAGACTATGACACCTCTTATGGCGGTAGGTGCAGTGCTAATTATCCTAGCACTTGTAGCCTCCGAGGTTGATTTAGGAAGAATCTTTAGAAGAAAAATCAATAAAGGATTAGCGCACACAGCAAAACAGGCGATTAGTTCTGATGGGGAGCAATCTCCACATAGCTAAAAAACTAAGTGGTCGGTTTCTGTACGGCGGCTAAAAGGGTGAGATAAACAAAAAACCGACCAGATTTGGTCGGTTTCTGTATGGTGGGGGAAGCTGGATTCGGACCAGCGAAGTCGATGACAACAGATTTACAGTCTGCCCCCTTTGGCCGCTCGGGAATTCCCCCATATTACTGGAGCTGGTGAACGGAGTCGAACCATCAACCTGCTGATTACAAATCAGCTGCTCTGCCATTGAGCCACACCAGCATTCGAACATTTAGTATTATAGCAGATCAAATCTGATTTGTCAACCCTTTTTAGAAAATATTTTTGAGACAAGTAAATCGCTTAATTTTTCCTGCTTAAAATACAATTAAAATGTGTGATTATTAGTCTATAAAATATGGAGCAAATATGAAAAAGCTTTCAAGAGTATACATAGAAATAACTAATATATGTAACCGTAATTGTAGTTTTTGTCCCGGAACAAAACGGGAGCGTGCGAGGATGAGCCTCGCCAACTTCGAGACCATCTGTAATAAACTAAGGGGCGTAACAGATTACCTATATCTACACATAATGGGGGAACCAACAACACACCCGGAACTAATAAGTATGATAAACCTCGCGGCAGACCTAGGTTACAAGGTCGCAATCACCACCAATGGCACACTTCTTTCTAATATCGGTGATAGACTATTAGCATCCAAAATTTATAAGGTCAATATTTCCGTCCATAGCTTTGAGGAGGGAAGCAACGAGGAATATCACAGGTATGTCGCATCTGTTCTTGATTTTGCCGATAAAGCATCAAGCGCAGGAATACTAACGGTAATTAGGCTATGGAATAGGGGATATGATGAAGGTAGGAATATCAATACTGCCGCCCTTATGCACGAGAAGTTTGGGGAAGCGTGGGTGGAAAGTGCGAATGGGGCTAGGATACGTCATAGGCTTCACCTTGAATATGGCGATAGGTTTGAATGGCCGGATATCTCAGCAATCGATAGGGGCAATGAGGTCTATTGCCACGGCCTTGGTGACCACTTCGGCATCCTCGTCGATGGAAGGGTAGTGCCCTGTTGTCTTGACCGTGAGGGAGAGATAACTCTCGGCAATATTTTTACCGATGATATACTGGCGGTCTTGGACTCTCGGCGCGCTGCTAAAATGCGTGAGGGCTTTAGGTCGCGATGTGCCACCGAGGAACTTTGCCGAAAATGTGGCTACGCACGCAGATTTTGATTTAGCCCACACCCGTGTTAAATAAAAGAGGCGAGCAGTTCGCTCGCCTCTTTTGCGTTTGCTAATAATTATTTACATTTTAATGTAATTGATATACACATTCCAGTCCTCGCGACTAAGGAAAGCGGAACTACGCCTTGCGTGATAGGATACCGACCTGCTTTGGAAAATGTTTGGCTCGTTAAAGGCGTCTATTGCGGGTATGCCCTCGTTGCCGAAAAGCTCATATAGACCTGCAAGTCCCTCTATTGCCTTTGCTTGCCCTGCCACATCACACATTATATCCTCTATAGCGCCGCCCACCATAATATGCCTCGGCACACATAGCGAGAGAAGCTGTGTCGCATCGGGGTACTTATCCATCATATCTCTAGCCGGTTTAGTATATCTCCACGGTGCTTCGCTGACGCGCCTGTATATCCTGCTATCATCGTCATCGGTGACTGCATCAATACCCACTCCGCCACCGTTCGAGATAATGTACTTTATTCTTTCGTCATAGCCTCCGGCATAAAGAGCAGCTGCACCTAAATGTCCTTGACCGATAACAGCAATCCTGTCCTTTTCTACACAATCCGTTGTCAGAGCATATTCCAACATTCGTAGCAGTGACCATGCCCATATGGCTATCTTTCCGGGCCTAGAACAGCGCCACCTGCCGCGCGTCAGCCATTTTGCGCATCCCGAGCGCATATCATCGTTGTCCTCTGCGATCTCTTCTGCCCTAGCGAAGATTATCGCGCATCCGTTGTCAATTATCTCTTCTATGGGTATTATTCCATCATCCTCGCCTGCCGATATGTGGAGAAATGTCGGATACCTGCCACTGCCGTTTGGCACAACCGATGTCGCAGAAAACGAAAAGTGATCCCTGCCATACTCAACCTTAAGTGTGTGTCTTGTTAGTGTCGCTTTACCACCTAGATAACCAACTCTGACATCGCAATTATCCACCGTCAGGTGATCGGGCTTCGGTGGTATCTCGCCATAGAGCGCGCACGCAAGCCTCTCATATATCCTCGGTTTTGCCGATATAAATTCTTCCTTTGTGTTGTATAGACATTTACATTGGTTTGCCATTATCTAAGCCGTCCTATATATGTCGTTTAATTAATTTTACTACCGTATTTGGGAAAAGTCAAGCCCACCCGTGTTGACAAATAAACATCTTAGTGCTAAAATTGAAGCAAGAACTAGAAAGGAGTTGACCAATATGCTTTTACCAAAAGGTGCGGTGTTTATCATTGATAGGCTATTTGAGTACGGCGAGAGAGCTGATGCCGTCGGCGGTTGCGTTAGAGACCACCTCTTAAATAAGGCGTGCAACGATTATGATATTACCACCTCGGCAACTCCTTGGCGTGTCGAGGAAATCTTCTCCGACTGCCGTCTTGTTAAGACAGGCATAAAGCACGGCACGGTGACCATAGTCCTTGATGATGGTTCATACGAGGTTACCACCTACCGCAGGGATGGCGAATATCTTGACAACCGTCACCCCACATCCGTTACATTTACTGATGAACTCTCCGACGACCTATCCCGCCGTGACTTCACCATAAACGCTATGTGCTATAATCCACGCGATGGCTTTACCGACCTGTATGGTGGCAGAGATGACCTTGCGCGCGGTGTTATTCGTACCGTTGGCAACCCGATACAACGCTTTACCGAGGACGCCCTGCGTATTATGCGTGCTATTCGCTTCGCCTCGACGCTTGACTTCCTGCTGGATGAGCAAACCGAAAGAGCAACTCACGCTCTCGCACAACTTCTTATGAAAATAAGTAGAGAGCGCATCTATGTTGAGTGGTATAAACTGCTCTCGGGTAAGGGGGCATATCGCATCCTCACATCATATCGCGATGTGATTGCAATAGCAATCCCCGAATTATCTAATCTTTGCCTGCCTGATGAGGCACGCTTTGAAAAGGCGGATTACTTAACACGCCTCCTATCCATATTCTATCTCTCGACCTCTACGCCAAAGGCGTCCTATTCCTCGGCTATGCGTTCGCTCAAAACCGATAACGCCATTCGCACACTTGGCGAGACCGCCCTTGAGCATTATACTTCAAGACCGATATCCACCGAGAGTGAGGCGCTTCGCCTATTGTCTATATGCGGCGATGTTGCCAGCGAGGCGCTTGTTCGCCTCGGAATACTTCTCGGAGACTATGACGATAGCACTCTTGTGACGCTTCAGCGCGCTATAAAGTCTAACAGACCTTACAGGATTTCCCACCTAGCCATAGACGGTAATGACCTGGCATCCCTCGGCTTTCGCGGTAGGGAAATAGGCGAGATGCTTACAGCACTTCTTGACCGAGTAATCTTTTGCGAATGCGAGAACTCTAAAGATGCGCTCATCACCTGTGCCAAGATGATGCGCTATGAATAAACTGTTAGTGGGCAACACGCCCATAGCAGGAGAATTATGCGAAAATACTATATACATTTACCGTTGGGTACTCTTGCATTCGTGGTATTGGAAGATTGCCCAACATCTTTTTTTGAGATAGTCGATATTCCGACGCTCGTCCTCTCGCCGACACCCGGGGCAGACTTTCGCCTGACTAACCTTGTGCCACACGGGACGACCGTATCCTACCTCGACACAATTGCCGCCCTCACCTATCACTTCTCAACCATCTGCGGTATGCCGAGGCATAGCCTAGATATCATCACCGACTATGGCACAATAGAAGTCCCTGAGCAGTCCTATTCGGGTGAAATTAGGGTAGCACTTCCTCGGGCAAAAAGAGTATTCACGAGGGAGGTCGACCTGCTCGGCGGTATATCAGAGCCCGTCATCACCGTCACCGAATATACAACAAGTCGAATTATCGAGAATGTCGAGCGTCTCTCGCGCGAGCTTCTCGCTCGCCTCAGAATAATTGACGGACTTCCAAACGCAGATAGGGCAATCAGCTACAAGCATACCGAGCGCGGGTATGAGATAGTAACAACCGATAAGCTTCCCAATGCGGATAGCGTAAGTCCGCTTGTCAGGCTTCTGTCCGAGCGCGGTATTACAGGCACGGTAACAACGCTCGTAGAGAATAGGAAAATGCACTTTTCTATATCGAATAACTTGACACCATATGCCGTCTATGCTGACCTCGCGCATACAGCGTAAATACTTGACATATTCTTTTTGGTATGTTAGAATACCACTATGAATGATTTGCCACTCGGCAGAAAGGAGTGCGTATGGCTTTTGATGCTTATATGATGCGCTCGGTGCTCGATGAGTTTAGAAGCGAGTTTCCCGACGCTAAGATAGAAAAGGTGCTTCAGCCTCAGAACGATGAGATTGATATGGTTATTAAGTCAGGTAGGCACCAGCGCCGCCTCGTCTTTAATGTCGGGCCTAACGCCCCCAGACTGCAATTATCCGACACAGCAAAGGAAAATCCCCTAAAAGCACCAATGCTATGTATGCTTCTTCGTAAGTATTTCACAGGTGCGAGAATAACAGGCGTAACCCAGCTTGGCATGGATAGAATAGCCGATTTTACCGTCGCGTGCTATGATGATATGGGCTTCCCAACCACCAAGCACATCATCTGCGAGATAATGGGCAAATATGCAAACCTCGTTATTACGGATGGCGAGATGAAGGTGCTATCCGCGATGAAGATTATCGACTTTGCCGCCAGCACTATCCGTCAGGTGCTACCCGGGCTAAAATACCAAATTCCCGCTATGCAACAGAAGCGCGACCTGCTTAAAGAGTGCAAGGATGAGTTCCTTCTTGCCTTATCCGAGTTTCCCCCCGAGCGCACAGGCGAGAAATTTATCACGATGACCTATTCGGGCATCGCAACGCAGATAGCCCACGAGATAGTCTACCGCGCTACGGGTGCCATAGACATTCCGGTTTATATGATTGACCCCGATTGCCTGTGGACGGTCTTTTCTTCGTGGCAGGGGTTGCTTAAGTCGCACGACTATAACCCAACCGTTGCAGTAGATAAAACGGGCAGGCCGATTGATTATTCCTATATGGATATCACCTACCTCGGTGACGCAGTAACAGTACAGCACTTCGAGAGCATATCCACTATGCTCGATGAATACTTTCGCGAGAGGGACAGGCTCGAGCGCATACATCAGCGCGCCCACGACCTTGTTACCCTAATTTCCAACGCTAAGGCACGCACCGAGCGCAAGCTCGCGATACAGCGCGAGGCCCTTAGAGAAAGTGCAAAGGGTGAGGAATATAAAAGATACGGAGACCTTATCACCGCGAGTATTTATATGCTGGAGCGCGGTATGTCCTCATTCACCACCGTTGACTACTATGACGAGAATTGCCCGACGGTTGAAGTCCCGCTTGATACAAGGCTATCTCCCAGTGCTAACGCCCAGAGGATGTATAAGCTCTATAACAAGGCGAAAAAAGCACGCGAGGTGCTCACCGAGCAGATACAGATTTGGGAGAGAGAACTAGAGTACCTGGATAGTGTAGAGACATTCCTCGGCAAGGCGGAGTGCGAGGATGACCTAATTGAAATCCGTGATGAACTCTATCGTTCCGGATATGCCTCAAGACTTCGGGGTTACAAACCGCCAAAGGCGATAAAGCCTCGTCCGATGCGCTTTGTGACCTCGGGTGGCTACCCTCTCATCGTCGGGCGCAACAATGTCGAGAACGACATCATCACCTTTAAGATGGCAGAGAAGTGTGACATTTGGTTTCACACTAAGGGTGTGCCCGGCTCCCATGTTATAATGCAGACGGGTGGCGAGGAGCCGAGCGAACGCGACTACACCGAGGCAGCCGCCATAGCCGCCCACTACTCTAAGGCTACGGGGGATCTCGTTGCGGTAGACTATACCGCAGTCAAGAACATCAAGAAGCCACAGGGTGCGAAGCCGGGCTTCGTCATATACAAAACAAACTACACGGCATATGTTAGACCTATGTCGGGAGAGGAGCTGGCAGATGGTTGATTTGGTTGGACTTCATAAGCACTTTTTACTAGAGCACTTAGCACCGGGTGATGTTGCCGTGGACTTTACAATGGGCAACGGAAATGATACGCTGTTTCTTTCGCGTACAGTTGGTGAGGACGGGAGAGTGTATGCCTTCGATATACAAGAGGAGGCACTAACCTCAACGCGCGCCCATCTAGAGGAGTGTGATGCACCGAAGAATTACACCCTTATATGCGCCTCGCACCACAGAGTGAGGGAATTTGTCAAAGAACCTATTAAGGCTGGCATATTCAATCTTGGATATCTTCCGCGCAGCGGAAAGAAGAGCATCACTACTATGCGAGAGACCACATTTCCTGCGGTAGAGGCTGCGCTGGAGTTGCTTCTTCCCGATGGTGTGCTCATCGTCGCAATATATCCGGGCCACGAGGAGGGCGCGCTCGAAGGGGATATGCTAAGAGATTATTTTAAGACCTTGTCGCGCTTCCGAATTTGCGCCTCTGAGTTTCATATTCTTAATTCCCCGATCTCTCCATACTTCTTCCTCTTAGAGAAAAGCCCAAAAGCCAAGTATGGCGAGATTTAGTTGATATATTTGAAAAGAATAGAAAGCAGGACTGTTGTAAGCTGTGTAAAAGAGTGTTGTCACGCCACAAAGCTTTTACATTTTTACTAAATTAAAGTGGAAAATATAATCTCTCTACATACAGTGCCTATGCTGTCTGTATATAGTGACAACATCAAATAATACCGAAGAAGAATAACAAAAACGGCAGAACGAACGGTATGTGCTCTTAAGGACAGTTTTTGGAATTTAATAGAATACGTTACCTACCGACAGGAAAAGGACAGAGAATTTTGTGTTCTCTGTCTTTTCGTTATATAAAAAAGGTGCGCAACCGAAGCCACGCACCGAAAAACGCAAACTCCAATTGTCGCCAAACAAAACCAACTTCACGGATAAACACCAAATGCAAGTCAGCGGAGCAAGCGTTTTTGCCTGAATTAATCTGACTCGCAAAAATAGGTATAAGCCCCCCTACAAAAATAGGACGTTTATCCTCAAAAGTTATTTGGTTTTGTTTGGCATCTTTATTATACCAGGATTTTTTCGGTTTGTAAATATATTTCTTGTTTTTTCAAATTGCTTTCCGGGAGGTAGTAAAAAGCCTCCCTTTACGCAAAGGAGCCTTTTTTGTGTTCATCTATGACTTATCAATTTTCCTGGCAAGTACTGCATTTGTGTCCACAAATGCAAAATACGGCATACCTCTTTCGAGATATACCGTATTTTTACAAAACTGTCCTTTAGAGTGACGCTCTAATGGTTCTGCCACTTTTGTGTAATATAAGTAAAAATGTCAAGAATATAAAAGGTCACAAAGACAACCGGAAGATTACTCGAAGAAACCGTTGAGCCTAAGCCACGCGACCATCTCGCCCGGCCAGGAGCGCATATATTCACGCCCGGCAAATCTCTCTTCGTTAACAAGGCCAATTCCGTGGCTGCCATAGGGATAAATATGGCACTCGTGTGATACACCAAGCTCGTTTAGCTTCATAGCATATCTGTATGTATTAGCGACATCGACAACCGCGTCAGCCTGGCAGTGCCACATGAAGCACGGTGGCGCGTCCTTGTCGGCAATAAGCCTCGGGGTTATAGTTCTCCACTCGCCGATACTGTCGCCGAGCAGATTTCTATATGAGCCTATATGACCCTCGAGGTCTAGTACGGGATAGCAGAGTATTTGTGCATTCGGGATCGGGTCAATATTATCTATATCATCTACACCTTCGCCTTCTATCTCGCTGCGGTAAGTAGACACCAGTGCCGCCAGATGTCCACCGGCAGAAGAACCCATTACTGCAACACGGGTGGGGTCTATTCCGAATTTTTCAGCATTTGCACGCACAAATCTTACACCACGTCTAGCATCTAAAAGTTCTGCGGGGAAGTTGTATGGCCTAACACGGTAATCAACAACAAATGCATCCATACCACACTCATTGAGATATAGCGCGTAGCCCTCGCCCTCATGCTTCGCCCTGTGGCTGTAACCACCACCCGGATATATGACAACGGTGCCACGCGTCGTCTTTTTTTCGGCAGGGTAGTAGCATATTGTAGGCTCTACATTAGGATAACAGTCCTCCGGTACTTCGGGTAACATTAGCGGTGTTTTGCCCGCTTCCCACAAATTAAATCTTTCCATAATAATTCCTTTCGTTTTATGCGTTCTTCTCCTCGACCATTAGTCTGGCATCAAGTATGCGCCTTTTAACAGCCGAGATTATTAGGTATGTAATAATAAGGTACACCAGTGCAACCAGGTAATCTATAAATATTGTAACAAGCTCACCGGTACGGTAGCTTGAACCGTGCTCGATAAAGAATGTAATCGTGTTAATTGTCAGTATTACACAGCGTCTAACAAAGGCGAGCAAAGCCATACTGCCAAGTAGCATTCCACACCCCTCTGTGACATTCATCGTGTCGTGCCTCGGCATTGCCTCCAAGAGATAATCGAGCGCATCTCCTGCCTTTCTCCGACTTAAATACAGAACCAATAGAGCAACACCGAAGAATAGGACACCCTCAGTATAGGATAGTAGCGAGAAGCCTATCGAGGTCAGAAACGAGAAGAATATTGATTCGAGAGAGTCAAATCCCATATTGTAAATGTAGTACATATAGTACCATGGCAGGTAGTAGAATATCCTCGAGAGCGACACAAGCGCACCAAAGAAGAATGCACGCTTAAACCCACGGTATGCAAGCATAATAAGCATTAGCGCACCGACAATGGCCGGTATCATAAATTCAAAGCCTTCGGTTAGATAATACCTAATAACACCGAGAACATCACCGACACCGTTTCCTTGGAAGATGTATTCAATATGATAGAGTGCGTATTCAAAGACGCCTAATATAGACAGCCAAATTATGCACTTTTTGAGTAGACCATCTGTCTTTAGCATAACATCCTCCCGATAGTTTTATAAAGCAATTCTAGCACATCCGGTCTCTTAAATCAAGTTTTATCGCAAAATTAACCAAAAAACCTTTTATAACAATAGTTAAGCCGTAAGAGAAAGGCGCATTTGTGAATAAATTGTAAATTTTCAATAACTGCGGTAAAGTATTTGTTGACATACGATAAATAATATGTTAATATAAATCTCGTGCGCAAGAGCGCAAAAAAAATACACACACAGCGGGGGTGTCGATTGCCGGTGCTCCAAGAGTCGCAGTCGAGTGGCCGCTGTGGTGGAAAAACCAAGGAGGAACATAAAATGTTCGAAATTACAATCAAGCAGTTGCTTGAGGCAGGCGTTCACTTCGGTCACCCGACCAAGAAGTGGAACCCGAAGATGGCAGAGTACATCTTCACCCAGAGAAACGGTATTCATATCGTTGATCTTCAGAAGACCGTCAAGAAGTTCGAGGAGGCTTACAACTTTGTAGCTGAGCTCGCAGCACAGGGCGGCACCATTCTCTTCGTAGGTACAAAGAAGCAGGCAGCCGAGACCGTAAGAGAAGAGGCAACCAGATGCGGTATGTACTACACCAATGTTCGTTGGCCCGGTGGTATGCTTACCAACTTCCAGACCATTCGCAGATCCATCAAGCGTCTTAAGGAGCTTGAGAAGATGCAGGCAGACGGCACCTTCGACCTTCTTCCTAAGAAGGAAGTTGCTAAGCTCATCAAGGAGATGGAGGATCTTGAGAAGTCCTACGGCGGTATCAAGGAGATGGAAAGACTTCCCGATTGCGTATTCATCGTAGATACTCGCAAGGAGAAGATCGCTGTTGCAGAGGCTAAGAAGCTTGGCATTCCCGTAGTTGCTATCGTTGATACCAACTGTGATCCTGATGATGCTGATTACATCATCCCCGGTAACGATGACGCTATTCGCGCTATCAAGCTTATTGCAGGCGCACTTGCTGATGCAGTTGTCGCTGCACACGGTGGTGTTGAGGAGGCTCCCGTAGAGGAGACCGAGGCAGTAGCCGAGGAAGTAGTTTCTGAGTAATTAGGATAAAGGAGAAAGAAAAATGGCAGAGATTAGTGCAAAGCTCGTTGCCGAGCTTAGAAAGCAGACCGGCTGCGGTATGATGGACTGTAAGAACGCTCTCAAGGATGCTAACGGTGACTTTGAGGCAGCAGTTAAGATTCTTCGCGAGAAGGGTATGGCAGCCAGCGCTAAGAAGGCTGACAGAATCGCGGCTGAGGGCCTTGTTGACATTATGACTATTGATGGCGTTACCGCAATGGTTGAGGTTAACTCCGAGACAGACTTCGTTGCTAAGAACGCTATTTTCCAGGAGTTCGTTAAGACCGTACTTAAGACCATCATCGCAGTTAAGCCTCAGAATGTTGAGGAGCTGCTTCTGGCAAATGTTGCTGATGGCGAGGGTACAATCGCAGAGGCACTTACCGAGCACACCTACAAGATCGGTGAGAAGCTTTCTATCCGTCGCTTCGTTATCGTTGAGGGCGTTGTTTCTACCTACATTCACGGTCTTGGCACTACCGGTGTTATTATCAACTTCGACACCGATGTAGCTGACAAGGACGGCTTCGCAGAGTGTGCGAAGAACGTTGCGCTTCAGGTTGCAGCTATGACCGTTTCTTACCTTGACAGAGCTTCTGTTCCCGCTTCGGTTATCGAGGAGGAGAAGGCTATTCTTCTTAAGCAGATGGAACAGGATCCCAAGATGTCCGGCAAGCCCGAGCAGGTGCTTATTAAGATCGTTGAGGGTAAGCTTGGTAAGTTCTACGAGAACAACTGCCTTCTTGAGCAGGCATATGTTAAGGATGACTCCCTTACCGTTGGCAAGTATGTTGCCGGCGTAGCTAAGGATCTCGGTGGCTCTATCAAGGTTATCGGCTTTGTTCGTTTTGACAAGGGCGAGGGAATTGAGAAGAGAGAGGATGATCTTGCAGCCGAGGTTGCTAAGATGGTTCAGGGCTAATAAATTTTAGCGCTAAGTTTAATGCGCTCCGTCTCGCAGTACCTTTGTACAGCGTCGCGGGGCGCATTTTCCTTATCATCTAAAATTTATAGAGCCCTGAAAAAGACCCGAGGCTTAGGTAGGGCAGCAGTCCTCTTGTTGTGCTTCGTTAAGCACACATCCCACTCATACAAAAATAGGCTCAAATACTTGCGCTTCGTCTCGCAGTACCTTTGTACAGCGTCGCGGGGCGCATTTTCCTTATCATCTAAAATTTATAGAGCTCTGAAAAAGACTCGAGGCTTAGGTAGGGCAGTCCTCTCGTTGTGCTTCGTTAAGTATACATCCTTATCGCACCAAAATACAATCTAAATACTTGCGCTTCGTCTCGCAGTACCTTTGTACAGCGTCGCGGAGTGCATTTTCCTTATGATCTAAAATCCTTAGTGAGATAGCAGCTTTTCTCTTGTTATATACGCCGACATCTATCGCATGTAATGATAAACTCTTTTATTCTGTAAAAAGAAATAGTTGCATATAGTTGACATAAAGGAGTTTATATATATGAACAATAGAAGAAAGTTTTTCTTTAATGGCATATTGATGAGTATAGTCGGGATTGCCCTGCGTACCGTGGGACTGATATTTGGTGCGTATATTTCACGCACAGTCGGTGCTGAGGGCGTAGGTTTGAATACTCTTATCAGCACTATCTATTCATTCGCCCTAACCTTTGCCACCTCGGGCATCAGTCTCACCACAACACGCCTTGTGGCAGGGCATATAGGTGAGGGGAGTGAAGAAAGGATGGGAGCAACGCTGCGCGGTGCATTTGCTTATTCGCTGGCATTTAGTGGCACAGGCACGCTTCTGCTCGCTGTTCTATCCGGATTTCTTGCGACATCGGTTATATGCGATATTCGCGCGCTTTTTCCGTTGCAGATACTCTCACTCTCGCTTGTTCCATCGGCACTTTTGGGTGTTTTCTCGGGCTATTTTGTAGGCACAAAGCGCGTAGTCGCAAACGCTATAATCCAGGTGTTTGGTCAGGCATTTCGCATAATTTTGACTATCTATCTCCTATCCACCCTTGTTACGGATGGCGTCGGGGAGGCGGTAGGTGCATTATGCATAGGCTCTACCATCACAGATTTTCTAATATTTATTGTTGCACTTGTGGTATTCTTGCTAGACCGCCATATTCATAAAAGCAAGAAGCCCGAGTCATCCGGCATCTCATTTCGCCCCGTTGCAGGAGTTGCGCTACCGCTCGCCATCTCTGCCTATATTCGTTCGGCACTTCTTTCGCTCGAGCACGCCTTGATACCTCGCAGGCTTGAGGCACACGGAGAGGATAAGAGCACAGCCCTATCATCATTCGGCACAATGCACGGCATGGCACTGTCTATGGTGCTATATCCGATGTCACCCCTATCCTCATTCTCGGGACTGCTTGTCCCCGAGTTTGCCGAGGCTGAGGCGGCAGGCGAGCGTGTGCGTGCCTCGCGCATAGCAAAAGAGGCAATATCCGCAACTCTCGCATACGCTATTATGACCGCAGTGATACTTCTTATCTTTTCAGAGGAGCTGGGTTATACAGTATATGCCTCTTATGAGGCCGGGCACTTCATATCAATCCTCGCCATGGTTGTTCCAATAATGTACCTTGATCACGTCGTCGACTCTATGCTAAAGGGCATAGGAGAGCAGGTGTATTCTATGTGGGTTAATATAGCCGACTCAACTCTGTCCGTCCTGCTCGTGGTAATTCTGTTGCCTATATACGGTATATCCGGTTATGCCATAGTTATAATAGTTATGGAACTGTTTAACTTCGCTATGTCCTACCTGCGCCTTAGACATAGGATGCCTATAACGATAGACCTTTTCCGTGCAATAATAATCCCCGCTATCTCTGCCTTAGCAGCTGCGGTGCTTGTACGCACGCTTTTTGTAAGGCTCGGCACATCTGCCGGCGTCATGCCGCTTATTATGCAACTCGTTTTTTCTGTCTCGGTATTCATCGGAGCAAGAATTGTTCTATCTTCTTTGTATTCGACTTTCATAGAGAGGAGAAAGAGATGAGATGCAGTCACCCACATCTCACCCCTTTACACTAACGCACTCGCCAGCATCATGATTATAAATCCGAGAATAAATACGACCGTTGCTCGCCTAGACCCCATTGACTGGCTCTCGGGTATCATATCACCGATTATTACCGCCAGCATTGTTCCTCCGGCGAAGCTAAGGACGAACGGAAGCACTGCAACAGATATACTTACTGCGAAATACCCGATAAATGTACCGATTACCTCCGCAACACCACCCGCCAGCGCATATATAAATGTGCGCCATCTCGGCACACCTGCCCCAAGCATTGGCGTTATTACTATCATACCCTCGGGTAGGTTGTGGAGCGCAATTCCAATAACCACCCCCATAGCATCACCGCTCTCACCGCCAAAGGCTACTCCTGCTGCAATCCCCTCGGGGAGATTGTGTATTGCTATCGCAATGGCAAAGAGAATTGCTCCGACCTCACCATCCTGCTTTGATAGCGGGATATACCGCTCTACTATGTAGAGCACCAACACTCCGAGAATAACACCGAGGATAGCCAACGGTATTCTCTCGTCGGGGCTATCAGCATAGGAAGGTATTATCAGCCCGGATATTGCCGCCATCAGCATAATGCCCGCACTAAGCGCGGTTATATAAGAGGAATACCTCTCGCATAGACCTCGGAGTAGGAAGCCTAGCACAGCACCCACCACAGTCGCGCCACCTACGCCAAGCGCGGTCAGTAATATCATTTCCATTGTTTTGTAATTCCTCTCTTGCTAAACAGAAAGGACTGCCTAAGTGTTTTTAGACAGTCCTTACTATATTATATGTAAAAGCAGGCGTGCGCGCGATGATTAATCCTCATCATTTTCCTCATCATCTAACTCGGGCTTGATGGCGATATGTAGTTTTTCGAGCCTCCTGCCCTCAACCTCGACTACCTTTGCGCTAAGCCTTGCGGTCTCGAAGCTGTCGCCCTCCTCGGCAAGTCTGCCGAGAATGTACATAACCCAACCATTGACGGTGAGCGCGTCCATCTCCTCATCTACCTCAAGCTCGATGTCCAACTCGTCGAGTATCTTGTCAAGGTTCGCGTTACCCGATACTATGTACTCATAATCGGAAATCTTCTCGATTTCCTGCACAATCTCGTCGTGCTCATCCCATATCTCGCCTACTATCTCCTCGATGATGTCCTCGAGAGTTACGATGCCTGCGGTAGAACCATACTCGTCTATTACAACAGCCATATGCATCTGCTTTTTCTGTAATTCGCGCAATAGGTCGGAAATCTTCTGTGTCTTCGGCACATATATAACAGGCTTAATAATCTCGGAAAGAGAGGCGTTTTCCCTAAATGTTAGTGCGTAGAAGTCCTTGTAGTATATAAGACCCGTGATGTTGTCGATATCACCCTCATATACAGGAATACGAGAGTAGCCCGTCTCAGAGAACACCTCGTACATATCGTCACGCGATACAGTATTAGCAACTGCGGTAATATCGATACGAGGTGTGAATATCTCGCTGACCTCAAGCTCGTTGAACTCGATAGCACTCTTAATCAGCGTGCCCTCATCCTCATCAATACCACCGTCCTCCTCGGCCTCCTCGATTATCGAGATTAGCTCATCCTCGGTCATACCCTTGTCATCGTTATTCTTGAAGATTTTGCCGAGAAGCCTTTGTAGCCCGCGGAATATGATGCTGATAGGGTATAATAAATATCTAAGTAAATTGATTATCGGAGCAGAGAACATAGAGAACTTCTCGGGGAACTGCTTAGCAAGCGACTTCGGCACAATCTCGCCAAAGGTGAGTACAACCAGCGTCATAATAACAGTGGAAAGTGTGGTGCTCAAGCCCGGGTCGTTGATGATAATAATACCGAATACCACCGTCGCCAGAGATGACGCGAGAATATTAACTATGTTATTACCTATTAAAATTGTGGATATCAGTGTGTCATAATCGTCGGATAGCTTAATTACGAGGGCTGCGCGCTTGTTGCCATCCTCTGCGGCATTTTTCATTCTAATCCTGTTGAAGGTGGAGAATGCCGTCTCGGTAGCGGAGAAGTACGCAGACATAATCACGCAAAAGACGATAATGATAAGCATAATTTCCATATTTGTTTTTTTGTTTTTCTTGGTTTTCCTGCTTTCTCAGGAAACTTAAAGCCTTTCTTTCTTTTTTAAAATTTTTTCACTATGTGAAAATTGATTATTGTTTGTGATTTTAGGTTCTGACAGCAAAAAAAGGCGTAGCCATACCGAAAAACCGATGTGGCTATGCCTATTTTATATCATAAAATAATTATCGTGACAAGTGTCCCCGTCGCCGTCGTCCATTATATCCTCCAAAAAGCTGCACCATTCTAAAGTAACGGTGTCATACGCTAAGTATTGTAGCATACTAATTGTGTTTTGTCAAGACATTTAGCATTTTTAACTCCGAAAACGCGCTCTACTATAATTTAGATGTCGAAAATA
Source organism: Eubacteriales bacterium (assembly GCA_045655565.1). Lineage (GTDB taxonomy): Bacteria > Bacillota > Clostridia > Oscillospirales > CAG-272 > UBA1740. Next base: position 29,785 of record JAZOPN010000056.1, read on the forward strand.
AATTTTTAAGGAGATTTATTTACCGTTAAATCTATCTATGTATCCGTTTTATCCATTGACTTTTAATTCTAATAGTAGTATATTATTCATTATAGGAAATTATTACAAACAAAAAAGGGGTAATATGGAATTCCGTTCTTGTTCATTTACAGGTCACAGAAAAATTGAGCCAAACCATAGAAAAATCAAAGAGCGAATTGATGCTGGTATAGCCTATGTTTATGAGCGTGGCTGTCGTGACTTTTATGTCGGTGGTGCTATCGGCTTTGATACCATAGTGGCACAGGAGTTGCTACTATTTCGTATGTCGCACCCGGATATCACATTTAACCTTGTCCTGCCCTGCCGTAATCAGACAGAGGCGTGGAGTGATAGACAGCGCGAAATGTATGACTACCTACTTTCTCACGCTGACACCATCGAATATATAGCCGATGAATATTACGACGGTTGTATGCGCGAGCGAAATGCCTGCCTCGTTAGAAGATGCGATGTCCTTATTGCGTATGTAGGCCACGGAAGAAGCGGTGCCTCCCAAACTATGAAGATGGCAGAACGCGCCGGCAAAACAATCTATAATATATATAACTCGTGCGATAATATATAATATATGCGTGTGATATTGATATAATGTAGAAAACTCGTTTCAGCACCGTAATATAGACAATTACCGGGAATAGAGCATATTTCTTTATTAATATTTTGGGGCGGATTTTTTACCGCCCTTTTCTATTACGGCAAACTTAAGCACATAAGGATAAAACTCAAAGAAATTCGAATATGTATAAAAAATATGTCCCTTAAATATAATTTACTATAAAATTTTTTGTCCTACTAAAGTAGGACATGTCGAAAAATTCATAAATAAAGATAGCCGCCAAAAACTTTTTTGAAAATTCTTTAACTTTTTTTGAAAAACCTATTGACAAAGCATTTTAGGTGGTGTATAATGGTGTCACTTCAGTAAGTTAAAGTGTTAAAGCGTTAACACGATAAAGAAAGGTTAGGAAAACTAAAATGAAAAAAATCGTATCACTTCTTCTTGTTGCTGTTCTTGCAGCATTCTCAATCTTTGCGTTTGCATCTTGTGCTCCCAAAGAAAAGCTTACCTGTGGAGTTACCATATTCCCCGGTATGAACGAGCAGGATGAAAATGGAAACTGGATCGGATTTGAGTCCGAATTTGCTATGGCTGTTGCTGAGAAGCTTGGTATGGAGGCCGAGTTCCAGATTATTGAATGGTCCCAGAAGTACAACGAAGTTAACTCCGGCGCAATTGATTGCATTTGGAACGGCTTCACCGCTAACTCTTATGACGATGGACAGAAGAGGTCTGACCTCGTAGATTTCTCTTACGGCTATATGCTTAACCAGCAGTGTGTAGTAGTAAAGGCAGAGAACGAGGCACAGTACACCTCTGAGGCTTCTCTTGCAGGTAAGTCGGCTTGTGCAGAGGCAGGTAGCGCAGGTGAGTCCTACGCACAGTCCGTTAATGCATCCGAGGTTATCGGTGCTACCGCACAGATTGATGCTTTCAGAGAGGTTGACTCCGGCGCAGTTGATTTCATCGTTGTCGATGTTGTTCTTGCTAAGAATATGCTTGAGAGCGAGGGTAGCCAGTACACCGGTCTTTCCATCGTAGATGCTATTGAGCTTGAGTCTGAGATCTATGCAATTGGATTTAAGAAGGGTAGCGAGCTTACCGCTAAGGTTAATGCAGCTATCAAGGAGCTTGAAGAGGATGGTACTCTTGAGACACTCGCTAAGAAGTACGGCTTCGAGAACGTGCTTCAGATTACCGAGAACATCGAGTATTAATAAGATAAACAAAGGAATTGAATATGGGGTTTTGGAAAGTTACGCTTGCCTTAATGGGCGGACTTTGGAACACCTGCCAGATATTTGCGCTAACACTAGTGTTAGCGCTTCCTTTGGGTTTGGTGATATCCTTCGGTTCTATGTCGAAATTTAAGCCACTGTCGCTAGTGGTAAAAACATTTGTTTGGATAATAAGAGGCGTGCCTCTTATGCTACAGGTTATTATAGTATTCTATGTTCCGGGTATGTTGTTAGGAAAGCCTTTGGTTTCTAGGTTCCTCTCGGTAATTCTCGCATTTGTAATAAACTATGCTTGCTATTTTTCTGAGATATTCCGTGGTGGTATAGAGGGAATACCTCAGGGACAGTATGAAGCGGGGAAAGTGCTAGGTATGACTAAGACGGAGGTGTTCTTCAAGGTCGTGTTGATGCAGGTAGTTAAGAGGATTCTTGCTCCTATTTCTAACGAAGTTATAACTCTTGTCAAGGATACTGCTCTCGCCAGAGTAATTATGGTAGTCGAAATAATAAAAGCGGCAGAGAATTTTGCTGCGCGCGGTCTTATGTGGCCACTGTTCTACACTGCAGTATTTTATCTAATATTTGTCGGTATTCTCACCCTGGTGTTCGGCTATTTTGAGAAAAAGCTTAGCTATTATAAGGCATAAGCGGAGGGTACTATGGTAGTTTTAGAAGTAAAAAACATTTGTAAATCCTTCGGTGACACCGAGGTTTTGAAGGGCGTTTCCTTTACCCTCGATGCCGGTGAGGTTCTGTCTATTATCGGCTCTTCGGGTGGTGGTAAGACAACGCTTTTACGCTGTCTAAACTTCCTTGAGCTGCCCGATGCGGGCGAAATTTGGGTTGCCGGTGAGAGAGTATTTTATGTAGATGAAGAAACGGGTAAGCCTGTTGTAGCACCCAATGTCCAGGAGAGAATGGGACTTGTATTCCAGCAGTTTAACCTATTCCCGCAGTATAGTGTAAAGGAAAACCTTACCCTCGCGCCCATCCTACACGCAAAGAGACAGGATAAAAAGAGCTTTAAGGAAAATAAGCGTGAGATATTAGCCAAGATAGGTGATAGGGCGGATGATATGCTTTCTATGGTTGGTCTATCCGAGAAGGCGGATAGTTACCCCTGCTTCCTCTCCGGCGGTCAGCAGCAGCGTGTTGCAATAGCACGCGCGCTTATGCTATCCCCTGAGGTTCTATGCTTCGATGAGCCGACCTCATCTCTTGACCCCGAGCTTACCGACGAGGTGCTCTCGGTTATCAAGAACCTAAAGTCTAGCGAGCGTGCTATGATAGTTGTTACTCACGAGCTTGATTTTGCGCGTGGTGTATCAGATAAGGTTATCTTTATGGCGGGTGGCGTTATCGCCGAGATGGGCACTCCCGATCAGGTGCTCTTGCACCCCGAGACCGAAGCTGCGCAAGCATTCCTCAAGATAGGTGCTGACACATCCGAAGATAATTAAATCGCAATAAAATACAAAGAACAACACAGGAAATTAACGCCTAAAACTGTAAAGTATTATTTACAAAAATAGGCGTTTTTCTTATTTGCGAAAATGTTAAATTGTGGCAAAAAAATTCTAAAAATCTCGCATTTCCTTGATACTTTTACAACGCAATATTTTTTCTTTTGCCATCGCAACACTTGACAAGCAGTCAAATGTGTGCTAGAATAAAGAAAAATGGTGATTTCATCAACCCAAATAATTTCTGAGAGGAGGTTTCTTCGACAGGTGGACATTATGACTTTGTTTTATTCAATAATAAATGCCGGCTTTTCCTTTGAGGAACTAATTTCTATCATATCCACATTCGTCCTCGGCATTTTTGCTGATCCGAATGTTGTGGCTATTCGCGATATGATATATCAGACGCTTGTTCCCGTTATGACATATGTACCATTCGTATTTCTTGCGATATACATAATTATGGCGATCTTTGGTAAGAAGCTATTTTCGGTTATCCGCTTTGTACTGTTCTTTGCCGCAGGCTTCCTACTCGGTGTGCATCTTCTTTCGCCCATCATTCTTCAGGTTATGGACTTTATTCCGCCGCTTGTTATCGGCATAGTTGTCGGCGTTGTGGCGTCCGTCCTTTCTAAGTTCCTATACTACATTGTCTTTGCTGTGGCGGTTGGATATACTATGTATGTTCTTTCGTTTAAGACGATACCCGATAATTTTATGACGCCCGAGGGCGGTAAGTATTGGGTTGCACTTGCAATCGCCGTGGTGGTCGTTATTATTGCATTCCTGCTTCGCAAGTTCATCGAGATGCTCGGTACATCTCTTCTTGCAGGTTGGGGTATTGCCGAGACTATTCGCGTGTGGTGGGACTTCACTGACCTCGAGATATTTGGTGGGGTAGAGTGGATTGGTGTTGTCGGTTTAATTGTAATCGTCGGCATTCTCGGATTTGTCATTCAGTTCAAGACAAGAGAGCGTTACTAATACCATATTCTGCGGTGCTTTTTTGGCACCGCAGTTTTTTTGATAAAAAATTTCGTAATAGAAAATCTGTCTTGACATTTACATAAATATATTGTAAAATATAAATAAAAAATGCGCGTGTCGCGCGCGGAGGTGCCATGGAAGAATCAAGAGTCTTAGAACTAAAGCGACTAGCCAACAACATTCGTATCAGTATCATCGAGGGCGTGTATAATGCCAAGTGCGGTCATCCGGGTGGCTCTCTATCTATCACAGATATACTTACATATCTGTACTTTGAGGAGATGCGGGTCAGGACAGATGATACCGCTTGGGATGATAGAGACCGCTTTGTCCTGTCTAAGGGACATACTGCTCCCGCACTTTATGCCACGCTTGCTGAGCGTGGGTTCTTCTCTAAGGAGGAGATTAAGACCCTGCGTAAGACCAACTCTCGTCTTCAGGGGCACCCCGATATGAAGTCGGTGCCCGGCGTTGATATGTCGACAGGCTCGCTCGGTCTTGGCTTTTCTGCTGCCTGTGGCATGGCTCTTTCCGGCAAGGTAAATGGGAAGGACTATCGAGTTTACTGTGTTATCGGTGATGGCGAGAGCGAGGAGGGACAGGTTTGGGAGGCTGCTATGTTTGCCTCGCACTACAAGCTTGATAACCTAGTCTGTATTCTTGACCTCAACGGATTGCAGATAGACGGCCCGATAACCGAGGTTATGAACCCGACACCCCACGATGAGAAGTTCCGCGCATTCGGCTGGCACGTCATCACTATAGATGCTCATAATTTCCATGATATTGAGACTGCATTCCGTGAGGCTAGAGCCACTAAGGGACAGCCAACGGTGATTATTGCAAAGTCGATTAAGGGTAAGGGCGTATCATATATGGAGGGCGCGTGCGAGTGGCACGGTCAGGCACCTAAAGAAGATTTGTATAAGGTTGCGATTGACGACCTTATGAAGATTAGTGAAGAGCTTAAGTGAGGTGAGTGTGATGACTGATAAGAAAGCAACTAGAGAGAGCTACGGTGCAGCACTCGTGGCTCTTGCAGAAAAATATGATTTCCTTGTTTTTGATGCCGATCTTGCAGCGGCAACCAAGACAGGCACGTTCAAAAAGAAGTATCCGGAGCGTTTCTTTGATTGCGGTATAGCAGAAGGTAATATGATGTGTGTTGCTGCCGGTGTCGCATCGACAGGCACACCTGTATTCGCTTCCTCGTTCGCTATGTTTGCATCGGGAAGAGCCTTTGAGCAGGTGCGCAACTGTATTGGTTACCCCAGACTAAATGTTAAGATTGGTGCAACCCACGCGGGTATCACAGTCGGTGAGGATGGCGCGACACATCAGTGCAATGAGGATATGGCGCTTATGCGTACTATTCCCGGTATGACGGTTATCTGTCCTGCCGATGATACCGAGGCATACGCGGCAACCGAGGCTGCGCTTAATATAAACGGCCCCGTATATCTTAGATTTGGCAGATACGCCGTTCCGAGCATTATGACTGAGAATATTCCTGATTATAAGTTCGAGGTTGGTCGTGGCGTTGAATTTAACCGTGGCACAGATGTGACTATTATCGCGACAGGCTATATGGTGCACCTCGCACTTGAGGCAAGGCAGACTCTTGCTGAAGAGGGCATCTCAGCAGGTGTCGTGAATATACATACTGTAAAGCCGATTGATAAGGAGCTTATCGAGCTCGTTGCCAGAGAGACGGGAGCTATCGTCACCGCAGAGGAGCACACCGTTATCGGCGGTCTTGGCTCGGCAGTCGCAGATGTTGTTTCATCCACTTACCCTGTTCCTGTTGTCAAAGTTGGTGTTGAGGACTGCTTTGGTAGAAGTGGTCAGGTCCCGGAGCTGCTTGAGATGTACGGTTTGACCGCAGATAATATTGTAAGTGCTGCGCGTCGCGCAATTTCGCTTAAAAGATAATAGCAATCCTAGTGTTGGGGGTATTATATGAAACGAATTCTTTTGAAACTCTCGGGCGAGGCACTCGCCAATGATTCAGGACAGATTTATGACAACTCCTTTGTAGACCGCGTTGCTATGGCGCTAAAGAGGTGTGCAGATGACGGCTACGAGATTGCTGTTGTTGTCGGCGCGGGAAATATCTGGCGTGGCAGACAGGGTGGCGAGATGGACCGCGTGGCAGCCGACCGTATGGGTATGCTCGCAACGGTGATAAACGCCATTTGCCTAAAGGACGCGATTGAGCGTGCAGGTGCCCCCGCCACGGCAATGACCTCTGTGCCTATGGCTCCATTTGCCGAGCCTTATTCTGCCGAGGCAGCGGTTGCTCATCTTGAGGCAGGTAAGGTTGTTGTGTTTGGCGCAGGACTTGGTATTCCGTTCCTATCCACTGATACCACCGGCGCAGTAAGAGCGGCGGAGATAGGTGCAGATGCTATGTTTATGGCTAAGAATATAGACTATATCTACACCGCAGACCCCAGGGTAGACCCTACCGCGAAGAAGCTTGAGCGCATTAAGGCATCGGAGGTTCTCGCTATGAACCTTAAGGCGATAGATGCTACCGCTACGGCATTTTGCCTCTCTACCGGTATGCCTATTCATGTGTTCGGACTTAAGGATCCCGATGATATTATTAAGGCGGTTCACGGTGAGCTTGTAGGCACCGTTATCACAGCAGAATAAATTGCACTTGTATAAGGAGAAGATATATGAAACTCGATACCAGAGATTTTGAGACCAGAATGAAAAAGAGCGTTTCCGCATATAACGAGAACCTCTCCACTATTAGAGCGGGTAGGGCTAACCCCGACGTTCTCAAGAGAATAACGGTGGATTACTACGGCTCGCCCACACCTATCTCGACCATTGCGGAGATTAAGGTTGTTGACGCGCGAACTATTGTTATCACTGCTTGGGATAAGTCGATTATGAAGGGCATTGAGAAGGCTATTCTCACCTCCGACCTCGGCATAAACCCCCAGAACGATGGCAGCGCTATCCGTCTTTCGTTCCCCCCTATGACCGAGGAACGCCGTCGTGAGCTGTCTAAGCAGATTTCCAAGATGGGTGAGGATGCTAAGGTTGCTATCCGTAACATACGTCGTGATGCCACCGATGCCATCAAGGCCGCTAAGAAGAATTCCGAGATGACCGAGGATGAGGCTAAGTCCAGCGAGAAGGCTGTTCAGGAGCTAACCGATAGATACATTAAGGAGATTGATGCAGTTACCGCCTCTAAGACGAAAGAGATTATGGAGATCTAACTCCATGGCGGCAAAAAAAATAGAATTACCCAAGGTTGACGCGAGGCTTAATTCTATCGGCATTATTATGGATGGTAACGGTAGATGGGCTAAGCGCAGGCTCTTGCCGCGTAGCGCAGGCCATGTTGCAGGTGCTAAGATAATTCAGCCTATTCTCGAGGATCTTCGCGAGATGGGCATCCATTATGTAACCCTCTACGCCTTTTCCACAGAAAACTGGAACAGGCCCAAGGATGAGGTCGATGGTCTTATGGAGTTAATATATAAGTATCTCGATGAGGTAGTAGTTGCCAAGGTTAAGAGTGACCACGACTTTTGTATGCGCTTCCTCGGTGATAAGTCACGCCTCTCGGAGAAGCTTAGAAACAAGTGCATCGAGATCGAACAGATGGCTGAGGGGAGAAAGTTTGTCTGCAACCTCGCCTTAAATTACGGCGGCAGAGACGAGATAGTCCACGCGGTAAACGAGGCGATAAGAGAGGGATGCAACCCTGTTACGGCAGAGGATATATCCCGCCATCTATATACCTCGGCATCTCCCGACCCCGACCTAATTATTAGAACGGGCGGAGAGTGCAGGGTGTCGAACTTCTTGCTCTGGCAGGGGGCGTACTCGGAGCTTCACATCACCGATACACTTTGGCCGGACTTTGGGCGAGCTGATATAGTTCGCGCGGTCGAGGACTTCTACTCCAGAGACCGCCGCTTTGGCGCAATAAACGTAGATAAATAAACTATTAAGCGATATTTTCGTGTTGTAGCACATTTGTGTGAAGAAAGGTTATCAATGAAGGTTAGATTGCTTACTGCCCTTGTTATGGCAGTGCTTGGCGTACCGATACTTATTTTCTCGGAGCTTATAACATTCTCAATAGCCGCAGGCCTATTATGCCTCTGTTGCGTGTGGGAGATGCTTCGAGTTATGGGGCTATCTAAAAAACATTCGGTCTCTGTGCCGTCATATCTTGTTGCCTTGGCACTTCCGTTCTTCGGGCATAAGATATTCTTTGGCACGAGTGAGCAACTGAATTATATATTGGTTGTGGCGATAGTTATGTTTATTCTCTTGATTTACTTTAACTTCGTTGCAGTGTTCTCACACGGTGCCATCACCGCATCCGATGCTAGCCATACCTTTGCTACGCTATTCTATATTATAGCATCCTTCGTCGGCATCGTTGTGCTAAGATATATGGATTATGGTAACATCATATACCTTATGGTATTCCTTGTTGCTTGGGTTTCGGACGGTGCTGCGTACTTCGTCGGCACATTCTTAGGCAGGCATAAGCTCGCGCCTCACATCAGCCCGAAGAAGACTGTTGAAGGCTCGATTGGCGGTGTAGTGTTTGCGACAATTGCTTGTATTGTATTCGGCGTTATCGTTTCGTATATGCATCCGGAGCTTAAGCCAAATTACATCACCCTCGCCATAATCGGTGCTATCCTATCGGTTATTGCACAGCTTGGCGACCTTTGGGCTTCTCTTATCAAGAGAGAGTATGGCGTTAAGGATTACAGCAACATTTTACCTGGACACGGTGGAATATTTGATAGGTTTGACTCTGTTCTCGCAATATGCGTGCCTATGATGATAGCCTGCTTCGTATTCAACCCGTTCGGTATTTGATTTAAGAAGCTTATCTTAGTGCGTGAGATTATCGCGCCTACAAAAAACCGTCGCGGAATAATTACTGCGACGGTTTTTCAACCAAACCAATGATTTAGGAGGTGCGAATATATGCCTAAAAGCATTGCCATATTGGGCGCGACAGGCTCGGTGGGTACACAGGCACTGGACGTTGCCAGAGCTAGAGGTTATCGCGTTGACCTGGTCACGGGTGGCAGAAATGTTCTGCTTATGGAGAATATTTGTCGCGAGTTTAGACCGCGATATCTCGCTATGGCTGACATTAATTTGGCACATGACCTCGCTATTCGTATATCAGATACTGATACTAAGGTGCTGTGCGGCTCTGAGGGTATTATTGAGGCGATAGGACTTACCGATGCCGAGACGGTAGTCAATTCTATACTCGGTGAGGCGGGACTTCTTCCGACCCTCGCAGTTATAGATAGCGGCAAGAGGCTTGCCCTTGCTAACAAGGAGTCGCTTGTTATAGCAGGTCACATCGTGACAGAGCGGCTTAAGGCTAAGGGCGGAGAACTCATCCCCGTAGATAGCGAGCATTCTGCAATATTTCAGTCACTTAAGGCAGGCAGGCGCGAGGAGATACGCCGTATTATACTCACGGCATCCGGTGGCCCATTCTTCGGCAAAAGTCGTGAGGAGCTATCGCGCGTAACCCTAAGTGACACCTTAGCGCACCCAACATGGAAAATGGGACGAAAGATTACCGTCGATTCGGCAACACTAATGAATAAGGGCTTTGAGGTTATCGAGGCGGTACATCTCTTTGGCACATCCCCCGAGATGGTGGAGGTTGTTGTGCACAGGGAAAGCATACTTCATTCCGCAGTTGAATATATTGATAGCACGATAATAGGCGAGATGTCGGTGCCTGATATGCGTATGTGCGTGCAATACGCGGTAGATTACCCCGACAGATGCCACGGTGCAGCCGTCCCCCTCGACCTTTTTAGCGTTGGCTCATTAACCTTTGCACGCCCCGACTATGAGGCGTTCCCCCTGCTCGCTCTTGCAACACGCTCGATGTCTGATGGCGGTGCTATGCCCGCGGTTGTTAACGCCGCCGATGAGGTCGCGGTCGAAGCATTCCTAAACGGGAAAATCGGCTTTATGGATATATCCGACACGGTGCTGGAAACCTATTCCGTGATGAGTTATGCCTCGTCGGTTGTTGATTTGGATGGCATAATCAGTGCGGACAGAGAGGCTCGCAGGATAGCTAAGAGCATAATAGATAGTAATTGATTTAGTTTCGGAGAGAATTTGATGAACACAGCGATAACCATAATTGTATCAATATTAGTCTTCGGCTTTTTGATTTTTATTCACGAGTTTGGACACTATATAACCGCACGGCTCTTTAAGGTTTCCATAACCGAGTTTTCAATAGGTATGGGGCCATCCCTCGTTACTTATGAGTCAAAGCGCAGCGGTATAATATACAAGTTGGCGATGTTCCCGATAGGCGGCTATGTTGCTATGGTCGGTGAGGACGAGGAAACAGACGACCCCAACGCATTCAATAAAAAACCCGCGTGGCAGCGCTTTATAATCACCGCTGCGGGCGCACTTGTTAATATCCTGTTTGGGTTCTTGGCTATGCTACTCATCGTCGGCATAATGAAAATCGGCGGCACAACCGTCGGGCAGTTTGTGACAGATGAGGATATAAGTTCAGCATATGAGGATGTAGATATTTCCTATCGCTCCTCTGACAAGTTGATGATTGGGGATGTTATAACTAAGGTGAATGGCAAAACCGTACTTCTTGCCGACGAGTTGTCCTACGAGATTATGCGTAACGGTAATGAGCCGGTTAATATAACAGTCGTCCGCGGTGGTGAGACGGTCGAATTATACGATGTCGTATTTCCTCGTATTAATGACCAGGGACAGAAGTTTGGCTTGATGGACTTCAGGGTCTATAAAATAGATAAGGGTATCGGTAACTTCTTCTCGATAGCCTTCCGCAAAACAGTGCTTGTGCTCCGTATGTGTTGGGAGTCTATTTACGACCTTATCACAGGCAGATATACCGTTGCGGCAATTTCCGGCCCCGTCGGTATATCAGGCGCGATAGGTGATGCGGTAGCGGCAGGCTTTGCTTCCGTGCTTAATATCGTTGTTATAATCAGCATTAACTTAGGATTTATGAACCTGCTTCCTATCCCTGCGCTTGACGGTGGTAGGCTGCTCGCGGTTCTTATAGAAATGATAACAAGGAAGAAAATACCCGCTAAGATTGAGGCAGCTATAAACGGTGTAGGTCTTGCGGTATTGCTCCTTCTGTCGGTTGTCATTATGATAAAGGACATTTTTACGCTGTTTTAGAGAGGAGTATTCGGGTATGAGTGAGAGAAGATATAGTCGCGCCGTTAAGGTGGGGAATATGGTGATAGGTGGCACAGCCCCAATAACCGTTCAGTCTATGACCAATACCGACACTCACGATATGGATGCTACCTACTCACAGGTGATGCGCCTTGTAGAGGCAGGGTGTGATATTGTACGCATTACCGCCCCCGACCTTGATAGCATCAAGACCTTTGAATATATTAAGGCTCGGGGTGTAGAAATCCCCCTTGTCGCGGATATACACTTCAACCATAAAATAGCCATAGCCGCGGCAGAGAGCGGAGTGGATAAGATACGCATCAACCCCGGCAACATAGGCTCTGACGAGAATGTAAGAGAGGTTGTTTTGGCGTGTAAGAGGTATAATGTGCCTATTCGTATAGGCGTGAATTCCGGCTCGCTCGAGAAGCATATTTTAGCGAAATACGGCGCCCCGACCCCCGAGGCACTTGTAGAGAGCGCGCTCTATCACGCATCACTTCTTGAGAAATTCGACTTTAGAGATATAGTTATCTCGGTTAAGGCGTCCTCTGCTATGGGGATGATAGAGGCGAATCGCCTGCTTGCCGAGAGATGCGACTACCCCTTACACCTGGGCGTTACCGAGGCTGGCGGTGGCACATCTGCCGCCGTAAAGTCCAGCGTCGGCATAGGCGCGCTTCTCGCCCTAGGAATAGGTGACACAATAAGAGTGTCCCTGACCGATGACCCGACCGAGGAAATATCATTAGCAAGAGAGATACTCTCGTCTCTCGGGCTAAACCCGAAACCCAAAATGGACATAATCTCCTGCCCGACCTGTGGCAGGACAAAGATAAACCTAATACCGATGCTCTCGGAGTTTAAGCGTCGCGCCAAGGAGGAGGGCTTCGATAGCCTGCCTATCAAGGTCGCGCTTATGGGCTGTGTTGTCAATGGCCCCGGCGAGGCCCGCGAGTGCGATGTCGGTATTGCAGGCGGAGTAGGTGAGGGACTTCTCTTTAAGCGTGGAGAGATAATTAGAAAACTTAAAGAGGACGAGCTGGTAGAAGCCCTTATTGAAGAAATCCGCCAAATGATGGCATAAGACACCAAGAAAGGACGAGTAATGGCAGAGAAAAGTTTCTTCGATGTCTTTAAGAGATATCAACCAACAAAAGAAAAAAGAGACCTACTTCTTCGCGCTAGAGATGCGAAGTTTAGATATATAAAAGAGCCACTTCTTAAGATGGAGGTTGAGTTAACCTTTGACGCTCATGAGGACGCTGAGTTATTATATGAGATTGCTGATGAGTGTCGCGAACTGTATTCTGCCTCATCATTTATAATAATGCCGCATTTTCCTGCAAACACATTTGATATATCTCGCTTTGATGAGATTACATATGAGGGCGCAAGGTGCGGTGCTATCACGCAGGGCTTCTTCTCCGGTGCGAGTTACCGCGAGTGCGCTGACGAGATACATATTGAGATACCGTTTCTTGAAGAGGGAATAGCATTCCTAGAGAGCGCACACACCCAAGAAATACTATCAAATATACTCGCCAGCCGTTATGGTATCAAGCGTAAAATCGTCATTACCACCTCGGCTAACTGCGATGAATACAGGCGCGAGATGGAGGCGCGTCGCGCCGAAATACTTATCGAGGCGGAGCGTGAGCAAAAGGACAACGCTATGCGTGATGCCGAGCTTGCCGCTAAGCGTCGCGAGGAGGAGGCGAGAGCCGCCGATCCACACTATGACTTTGAGGAAAAAGTGGGACTATCCCCTCTCGCAGGTCAAAACCGTAAGATAGACAGCACCACCTTTAAGATGGGTGCTACGACCTATGACACATCCGCCCCCACCCATATATACGGTGAGGACTTCGCTATATCTGACCCCACACCCCTCTCCGCGCTTGAGACAACCGCGGGTATGCTTGTCTACCTCGGCACAGTTTACTCGGTAGAGATTAAGGAGAGACGACAGGGCGATAGGTTCAATATTACTCTGGGAATATCCGATGGCGCTTGTGGTGCTACTCTTAGAAAGAGTGTGCTTCCCGATGATATTGATTGGGCTAAGGGAATTAAGTCGGGTATGCATATTGCCGTTATGGGCAGGATGAGGCGAGATAGGTTTGATAACGAGCCGTTTATCGACATCAAGTCTATTATGAAGATAGGCGTATTCCATAGGACGGATGATGCTCCAAGAAAGCGCGTAGAGCTTCATTTGCATACCAATATGTCACAGATGGATGCCATCATTACCCCCGGCGAGCTGGTTGATACCGCTATCCGTTGGGGACACAAGGCAATTGCCGTTACCGACCACGGTAATGTGCAGTCATTCCCCGAGGTTATGCTCGCGGTTGAAGCGGCAGAAAAGGCAGGCAAAGGCCCCTTAAAGATACTCTACGGTATGGAGGCGTATTTCGTTAACGATACCGCTAAGTGTATCTTTGGTATGAATTATCCCGCTTTCGAGGACGAGATGATTGTTTTCGACCTTGAGACCACAGGTCTATCCAATAAGGTATGCAAGATAATCGAGATAGGTGCTGTAAAGATAAAGGGTGGAGAGATACTCGATACATTTAATATTTTTGTCGACCCGGAGGAGCCTATCCCCGAGCATATAACAGAACTAACATCCATCACCGATGAGATGGTCGCGGGCGCACCAAAAGAGGGGGAGGCGGTTAGGGCATTTCTCGATTTTGCAGGCGACCGTATGCTTATTGCGCATAACGCGAGCTTCGATGCAGGCTTCATCCGTGTTGCCGCGCATCGAAACGGCTTGGAGTTTAATAACACCTACCTAGACACAGTCGGACTATCTAGATATGTCAACCCCGAACTCAAAAAGCATAAACTTGATATTTTGGCAGAGCACTATAAACTGGAGGACTTCCATCACCATAGGGCATCCGATGACGCTACCACCCTTGCCAGAGTATTCTTCGTTATGCTTGACAGGCTTAAGAGCGAGGGCATAGCAAACTTTGCGGGAGTTGTCAGCGCGATGAGCGAGAACACCGACCCACTGAAGTTGAAGTGCTACCATATGGTGATATTCGCGAAAAATCTAGAGGGCTTAAAGAACCTATATAAGCTCATATCCTTTAGTTATCTCGATTATTATAGCCGTTTCCCCCGCATTCCCAAGACCGTTCTTGAGGATTATCGAGAGGGACTTATTATTGGCTCTGCCTGCGAGGCGGGCGAATTATATCGCGCTATAATTGATGGCAGGAGCCAGCAGGAGATTGAGGAGATTGCCTCGTTCTATGACTACTTAGAAATTCAGCCCATCTGCAATAACCGATTCCTTATTGATGACGATAAGTGCGAGAGCATCAACTCGGATGAGGATATAATGGCGGTTAACAGGCAGATATACGAGCTAGGTAAAAAACTCGGCAAGCCGGTCTGCGCTACCTGTGATGCCCACTTCATTAACGAAGAGGACGAGATATATAGGCGCATACTTCTAGCAGGTATGAAGTTTAGTGATGCGGACAAGCCCACTCCCATTTGGCTAAGAAACACAGAGGAAATGCTCAGAGAGTTCGCATATCTCGGCGACGAGATTGCCGAGGAGGTTGTTATCGACAACCCGAATAAAATCGCAGATATGTGCGAGGTGATACGCCCCATTCCCAAGGGCAGATACGAGCCTGACCTACCGGGTGCTAAGGAAGAATTAACAGAGTCCTGCTGGCGTCGCGCCCACGAGTGGTATGGTGATAACCTGCCCGAGATAGTAGAGAAGCGTCTTGAGCGAGAGCTCACCTCAATAATCAACAATGGCTTTGCTGTGCTTTATATGATAGCGGTAAAACTGGTTGCCTACTCCGAGTCCCTCGGATATCTTGTCGGCTCTCGTGGCTCGGTTGGCTCGTCATTCGTTGCTACGATGTCGGGTATATCGGAGGTTAACCCCCTCCCGCCGCATTACAGGTGCTTAAAGTGCCGTTACAGCGAATTCTTCACCGATGGCTCGGTCGGCTCGGGCTTCGATCTTCCCGATAAGAAGTGCCCCGTCTGTGGCGAGCTTATGTATCAGGACGGACACGATATCCCGTTTGAAACCTTCCTCGGCTTCAATGGTGATAAATCACCCGATATAGACCTTAACTTTTCGGGTGATGTCCAGGGTATGGTGCATAAGTACACCGAGGAGCTGTTCGGTAAGGGTCATGTGTTCCGTGCCGGTACTACCACAGGCCTTGCAGATAAGACTGCCTGGGGTTATATCAATAAGTATCTTGAGGAGAGGCAGATTAAGATACCTAAGGCAGAGATTGGTCATATGGTTACCCGTATTATGGGTATCAAGAAAACCACCGGTCAGCATCCGGGCGGTATTATATTTGTCCCGACGGAGTATGAAATATATGACTTTACGCCTGTTCAGCACCCTGCCGATGACCCGAAGTCGGATACAGTTACAACTCACTTCCAGTTCACCTATCTTCACGATACCATCCTGAAGCTTGATGAGCTTGGACACGATATTCCAACAAAGTATAAGATGCTTGAGAATTATACAGGCACAAGCGTCCTTGATGTTAAGATGAACGATAGGGCAGTCTATGAACTCTTCGCATCTACAAAACCCCTAAATATTAGGCCAGAGGATATAGGCGGATGCCTGCTCGGTACATATGGCATACCCGAGATGGGTACTAGATTTATCCAGCAGGTTCTTCTTGACGCTAAGCCGAAGAACTTTGCCGACCTGGTACAGATATCAGGACTGACCCACGGCACCGATGTATGGCTGGGTAATGCTCAGGAGCTTATCAAGAAAGAGGTTTGCACGATATCCGAGGTTGTCGGTACGCGTGACGGTATAATGATATACCTTATTCAGCACGGTATAGATAATAAGACCTCATTTGATATAATGGAGGCGGTAAGAAAGGGAAAGGGACTTAAGCCCGAGTGGGAGAAGATAATGCTTGAGCACGATGTGCCCGAGTGGTATCTTTGGTCCTGTAAGAAGATTAAGTACATGTTCCCGAAAGCACACGCCGCAGCCTATGATATGTCTGCTATACGCCTCGGCTGGTACAAGATTTACTACCCGATGCAGTTCTATGCCGCATTCCTAACGGTTGCACCGGGCGGCTTCGATGCCGAGATTGTCGGTCGGGGCTACAATGGTGTTAGTGCAGTGATAAAAGAAATAGAAGATAAGGGTAATGAGGCAACCGCTAAGGAAAATCAGCAGCTCACCACCCTATATCTTGTAAGAGAGGCTATGGCGCGAGGAGTAGTATTCCTCGGTGTCGACCTCTATAAGTCGGATGCGCGCGCATTCCTACCCGAGGACGGCAAAATTCGTATGCCCTTTAACGCCCTACCTGACCTCGGCGACACCGCCGCAGAAAGAATAATTGAGGCGAGAGCTGATGGCGAGATTTACTCTATCGAGGACCTACGACTTAGGACGGGAATATCTAAGGCGATAATCGAAATTCTTCGTCGAAATCATGTCCTTGATAACCTGACAGAGACTAACCAGCTGTCGTTCTTCTAATACGATAAATTTACACGCCTATACACTTGTGGCTATTTATGTAAATAACTATTTACGCTATGTTATGAACAATAATAGCCCGAGTAGTATGGCGCATTCCTTATCACCATCTTTTGATAGGAGTAAGAAAAGCACTGCCGCAATTATCAGCAATTCCTCGCCACCTATTTTGAAGCCACGCAGGAAATCCTTGCCGAGCAGCGTGCGTAGTCCCCGTGGTAGTATTGAGGACGCACCGCCAACAGGAGTGCTGTCGCACATCTTGGCATCTTCATTTTCCATATCAGTCTCGCGTGTATCATCGAGTAGCGTTCCTCTATAACCGCTTGGTATTTGAACGGTTTCTGTATCCTGATAATCTCGTGTGTACATCAGCCCTTATCTCCTGTCATTTCGAGTATATCGAGTATGCTCATCATAGTGTCGACGGCACGCGCCCTCTCGGGTGATAGATAGGCCTTCATTGCGCCGAGCAGCTTTGCTCTTTGCTCGTGTCGTCTGCCAACCCTTGGTACTTTTATTTCTATGCTTGCAGGCTCTGTCTTTTCTGTATCCTCTTGGCTTTTTGGCGTTTCTGCATCTTGCGGCATCTCGCCCTTTGCCATCTCGGATATCTCCTCGACGAGCCTTGGGTTGCTCATTATCATACTTATCACGCGGCTAAGGTCAGGAGTATCGGCCATCACTTATTCCTCCGTCTATATTCGTTAACCAGCCGCATCGCGTCACTGAGGCTTATACCTCCGCCACCGGATACGGCCTCTCGCATTTTTTCTATTTCGCTATGTGGCGGAGTTTGCTCGGGTAGGTTCAGACCGTGTTTTGCGGCGATCCCCCTGACCTCGCGCCATAACTCCTCATCACTTAGGGCGCATAATGCCCTAAGCCCCTCAAGATTGATTTTCAATTTACTTATCTCCTTTCACATTTTTTACCATTTTATGCAGAAAGGAAAGAAAGGTTAATTATATGAATATGCCCCCTCCCCGTCACTTTAAGCCACCGACAGATGGCTTAGAAAAGCCTAAGAGGCTTAAAGATATTCCGCGCTATTGGCTACGCCGCGCGTCGGGATTTTTCTCAAGGCTTTGGTATATAGTAGGACTTGTTTGGCAGTCTGCGCCACTTATGCTGTTTGTGATGGCATTCCTATGCCTGGCGGATGGCGTTTTGCCTGTTGTTGGTGCTTACATATCTCGCGACCTGTTGAATGGGATATCAGAGCTTATCATAGGGCGTGCGAATGGCACACTGTCTAATGATATCTGGCAGGCTCTCTCTCCGCTTATCTTTGTGTTTGTTATGAACTTGGTTTACCTCTTCTTCAAGAAGGCACTCGGTAAAATCAATACTATGGTAACAGGCATATCGGGTGAGCTTGTCGTCAACCATATCAAGATGATGATAATAAAGAAGTCAAGAGATATCGACCTGCGCTCCTTTGACCGACCAGAGTTTTATGAGAAACTGGAGAATGCAAATCGCGAGGCATCGATGCGCCCGATTAGCATACTAAACGCTACATTTAATGTCATCAGCGCGGTTATTAGTGCCGTTTCTTTCATAGTTGTGCTTGCAGGTCTCAGCCCCTTCGCACCGTTAATTATAATTGCCGCCGCTATCCCCGGTGCCGCTGTCAATTTTGTTTTCCGCAACCGTAACTTCCGCTACATACGCTTCCATTCTCGTGAGCGTCGCGCGATGAACTACTATTCCGGTCTTATGGTAAACAAGGATAGGGCAAAGGAAATCAGAATTCTCGGTCTTGCAGACACCTTCATTGATAGATATAAAAGGGAGTTTAGCAAGTATTATAAGGGACTTAAGGGGCTTATCCTCAAGGAGGGCGGCTCACAGATTTTAGTCAGCCTTGTATCCACTGCTGTAAACTGCGTGCTATTCATATATATTGCTTATAATGTCATCTTTGAGGGCGGTCTTATAGGTGATTATTCGCTCTATTCCGGCGCGCTCACCTCTATCGGCAGCTATATGACAACGCTTCTTGCCGCCACAGCCACCATTTACGAGGGCACACTCTTCATAGACAATATGATTGACTTTATGAATGAAGAGGTTAAGATCGTTCCCAGCATCACCGAGCCTCGCCTGCCTGAGCGTGGCACAGCACATACTATTGAGCTTCGCGGTGTGTCCTTTGCCTATCCCGGCACAGACCGCTTTGTTCTTAAGGACATTAACCTAACCCTTAACCCTGCAGAGTCGGTTGTACTCGTAGGACTTAATGGCGCGGGAAAAACCACTCTTATCAAGCTTATAACAAGGCTCTATGACCCCACAGAGGGCGTCATCCTGCTTGACGGTCACGATATTCGCGAATATGACACAAAGGCGCTTTACGATATGTTTGGCATCATCTTCCAGGACTTCGGACAGTATGCCGAGACTGCAGGTGAGAATATACGCTTCGGTGATGTTAGCCGAGAGTATAACGCCATAGAGATTGAACGCGCAGCCGAAGAGGGAAGCGCCGACGACTTCATCAAGAAACTACCCCGCGGTTACGATACCCCCCTTACGAGAATGTTTGAGGATGATGGTATAGAACTATCCGGCGGACAGTGGCAGAAGCTCTCTGTATCCCGAGCGTTCTTCAAGAGGTCGGATATACTCATACTTGACGAGCCGACAGCCTCTCTTGATCCTGTGGCAGAGCAGGAGGTGTTCAACCAGTTTGAAGAACTCTCTCGCGATAGAATAAGCATCTTCGTATCCCACAGGCTATCAAGTGCTGTCAGTGCCTCGAAAATAGTCGTTATCGACGGTGGCGCTATTGCCGAGGTAGGTAATCACGAGGAACTTATGCGTCTGCACGGTAAGTATTTTGCCCTCTTCTCAACGCAGGCAGAACGCTATACAGGCATCGACTACAATGACCCGAATAGCGAGTATGCTCGCCGATTTATGGAAGAGCGTCACGATGCCCTCGGCACGTATAAGACTCGCCACGACGGGAATCACGAGGAGCATCACCAAGAGCCCCGCGACGATAGCTTCTCCGGAGCATAAACTGACCGTTACGGTTAAAACAGAAAAAATGCAGAATCCAGCTTGGATTCTGCATTTTTTAATAATACTTTGTCGAAATGCGTCTTACGCCGCTACACTATCATTCACAGAATATGGTATTCCAATAGCGAGCTTGCGAAGCACCGATGCAATGCTCTCAAGCATTCCCTCGTCGAAGGGCGAGTGTAGCCCTGCCGCCTTAAGATGCTCGGTGAAGCTTCTGTCCTCGGTAGCACCTGCCACCAGGGTCTTATATACGCTAAGTCCTGCACCCTTCTCATTTTCCTCCAGCGAATATATCTCGATGGCAGGAATTATGGATGTCACATAGGACTGCACATACATAGGCGAGACGAACATGTGCGGAACAAGTACATAATGAATACTGTTAAACTCAACCTTCTCATATGGCGTAACCTGCACGAGGGGAGAGCCTGTTATTACTGTGGCTGCCTCGGAAACAAGCTCATTGAGTCTCTCGACTGAAATCTCGTCGTATGGTAGCGCATACGCCAAATGCTCGAACAATGAATATATGCTCTGGTAAATTATCGTGTTTAGCGCGTTGTAAACATAATAATAGCGCATATACTGGTAGCCAGTGCTAAGGGTGTCCTTCAGCATATTCAGCGTCATAAATTCGAGAGCCTGGCTCGATACCTCGCAAAGTTCTAAGGAGTTATTGGCATTATAATTGATATACGCATCATAGAAGTGACCGAACTCGTGCGATACACTGCTAAAATCAGTTATATTTCCGTTAATTGTGGCAAACAAGAACGGTGAGGAATTGGAATCAAGATAGGCTGTAAACGCTCCCTCAAACCTTGTGCTTGACCGTCCTGAAATATCATACAGCCGATGCTGAAGCATATAGGAATATGCCTCAAGAAGCCCCTCGTCAGCATTGCTATATACACTGTATAGCGTGTTAATTAGCTTTGTCCTGCCGAGCGCATCGGGCTTATTCTTCTTATCAAGGAGGTAATCATGTAACACGTTAAGCAGTTCCTTATATATACCGAATACAGTGCCATTAATATGACCAAAGAAGTTTGTCATGTCATCGATACTATACTCATAACCCATCTCGTCATACATAAACTCGGCATATGATGAGAGTCCTAGCTGGTCGGCAATTTCCTTGCGCTTTTTGAGTAAATCAACATAGACATTCCCGGTCTTTTCTCTCGCGGTAGCATTGTAAACATAATCATACACCGTAGCGCGCTGAAGAAACTCCCTGGAGTCATATTTCTTTGCGGCCGCCTCGATAAGCTCATCGTATGTGCCGCTCTCGCCATACATCTCTACATACAGCACAAGTGTTGCTGTCGAGATATCGTTGTACTCTGCGACAAGCGCGGCTTCCTCTCCCATAAGACCAACCACGACATCGGTGTATATTCCACCATCTTTATACTCGTCTATATCATAGCCGAAATAGTCGTTTTCATACTTCTCGATGAAGCTTGAATTTGCCGCCGCGACGATCAGCTCCTCTACCGCCTGTGCCACGCTGGAGCGTGCAACAGAGAGATCCTCATATTCCTTAGCCCACCTCTCGTCTGCGGAATTTTGATAACTGCCAATCTCTGCCATAGTCGACATAGTCTTGAACTCTGTGTACGACTCTTCTAGCGAGCGTATAAGCTCTATTGCGGAATTAACCTTATCCTCGGTGTCTGCCGTCTTAACAGCTTCCTTCGCAGCCGCAAAATCTGCGCGTAGCTCATCTACATCAGGCCTCTTGTAGGTTAACTTGTCGTAGTCCACAGTGCCGCGCTCATAGTCCTTGTATGTCGGAACAACTATCGTGCTTATCTCGGGGGATGGGCTTGTACCCTCGTTATCCTCCTCATCATCCTTTGTTGTGTCATCGTTATCACCATCACCGCCCGGATTTATAGGTGGTACATAATCCGTATCAAGACAGGATACTAAGGTGAAAGCAGTAGACGCAAGTATAATGAGCATTAGAAATAATGCTATAATTCTTTTCAATACAACCTCCGATGGGTTTATAAATATATTCTACAACTCTATTTTACAACGGACGCACTAAATCATCAAGGAATAATAAATTAAAAAAATATAAATAATATGTGAATAAGGTAAAGGCGCGTGACCGTAGCCCGCGCCTTTACAATTCGGTTACATTTGTATACCAAGACCTGCCGCACCTATGATACCGGCATCATTTCCGAGCGTAGCCTTTAGTATTTTTGTCTTTACCGCATTGCGCTTAGTGTATTGCTCCTTGTCTACCAGTTCTCTAAGTGGCTTTATAAGATAATCGCCCTCGCCGGAAATACCGCCACCGATTAGCAGTATTTCGGGTTGGAATATGTTGATCATATTCGTGACACCAATAGCAAGATAGGAGATGTATTCGTCGACAACCCTCTGTGCCTCGACATCACCCTCGCGGCAGAGCGAGAACGCGGTCCTGCCGGAAACGCTGTCAACCTCCAACATACGAGAGGGAATACCCTTGATCTTGAGTTCGTTAATTCTCTCTTTTGTGAGATTTACAAGGCCGGTAGCCGACGAATAGGTTTCCCAGCATCCACGCCTGCCACAGCCGCATAGTCTACCGCCCGCCACAATAACGGTATGTCCAAGCTCTGCCCCGGAGAAGTTTAGACCACCGGAAAAGATTTTGCCATCGAGTATAACTCCGCCACCTACACCGGTGCCGAGTGTAATCATAATCGACGAGCGTGTACCACGCGCCGCGCCGACAAGCGATTCGCCTAGTGCCGCTGCATTCGCATCATTTGCGACGAGCACCTGCCGTACGGGTAGAAGTTCCTTGAACTTAGCCGATAAGGGATATTCAATAAACGGTAGATTCGGCGCGTATTCTACTATGCCGGCCTCGGGGTTTACAGTACCGGGTGCTGTCACACCGATATACTCAATATCAGCGAGTGCAAGACTGTTTTTTTCTACTAGCTCGCGGCAGATATCCACCATCTGTCTGACAATACCATCGGCATCAGCACCTCTGTCTGTCGGACGAGAAATTTTGTCAACCATATTTAGCCCCTCGTCGCACAGTCCAACCGCTATGTTAGTGCCACCGAGGTCAATCCCTAAAGTATACATCAATACCTCCAAAATAAAGAAACGCTATTCTCTCATCGTATTGCGGAGGGAAGATTTTCCCTCGCTATTTGATTATAGAATAATTGCTCACTGTTTGTCAAGGGGAAAAGACGTATCTAGCACAAAATAATAGTTTAGTCGCCAAGAGCGCAATTATGCGCACACGCACGTTCACAAAAAATTAACAATATGCCATCTGCAAAGTTGTCGACCCCTATTGCAAAATTCACTAAAATGGTATACAATAATCTGGGAAATAAAATGTGGGGGGGAAAATGGCGAGAAATAGCCGTCAACCCCGACTAAAAAGGAAGATAAAAATGGCAAGATTTGTTTATGCTGATAATGCCGCTACAACCCCCGTATCACGCGAGGTTATTGAGGCTATGACACCGGCATTCGAGACCGCTTGGGGCAACCCGTCAAGCCAGCATCAGAAGGGTTATGAAGCAAAAGAGTTGCTCGATGATGCTAGGGATAGGATTGCTGCTGCACTCGGATGTACGGCTAAGGAGTTATATTTCACATCCTGTGGCACAGAGTCTGATAACTGGGCTATCAAGGGTGCGGCTTACAAAATGAAGAAAAAGGGTAGAACACATATTGTTACTACCAAGATTGAGCACCACGCGGTGCTGAATACCTGCGCCGCGCTTGAGCGTGACGGCTTCACCGTTACCTATGTTGGTGTTGATACGGATGGAATAGTCGACCTAGAGGAGCTTCGTTCTGCGGTTACCGAGAATACCGGGCTTGTTGCGGTTATGTATGCCAACAATGAGATTGGTACTATTCAGCCCATACCCGAGATTGCCGAGATTGCTCACGCTAAGGGAGCATTGATGTTTACCGACGCTGTGCAGGCGGTTGGTGCTGTTGATATTAACCTTGCCGAGCTTAAGGTTGATATGCTTGCGCTCTCGGGTCATAAGCTTCACGCACCTAAGGGTATTGGAATGCTGTTTATTCGTCGTGGCGTGTTTATCAACAACCTTGTTGACGGTGGCGGACAGGAGAGCCGTAAGAGAGGTGGAACAGAGAATATCCCCTACATTCTCGGCCTTGCTCGTGCGATAGAGGTTGCTAAGGCTAAACTTCCCGAACTCGACCGCGTCCGTGCTATGCGTGATAGGCTCATAGCCGAGCTTACCAAGATACCCTACTCTAAGCTTAACGGTCATCCGACCAAAAGACTGCCCGGCAATGTAAATATCGGCTTTGAGTGTATAGAGGGAGAGAGCATTCTTATGTGGCTTGATATGGCCGGTATCTGTGCATCGACAGGCTCTGCTTGCTCATCTGCATCTCTTGACCCATCGCATGTACTTCTGGCAATTGGCGTACCCCACGAGAAAGCACACGGTTCGGTTAGATTGTCGATATCTCACGATACGACCGATGAGGATATAGATTATATCATTAAGACACTGCCCCCCATCGTTGATAGGCTTCGTAAGATGAGCCCTCTTTGGGAAGAAATAGAAAAAGCGAACAAGTAAGGAAGGAATAAAGATATGCAGTATAGTGAAAAGGTAATGGACCATTTCACCAATCCCAGAAATGTTGGTGAGATTGAGGATGCCGACGGAGTCGGAGTGGTAGGTAATGCTAAGTGCGGCGATATAATGAAGATTTATCTCAAGATAAGCGATGACGGTGTTATCACCGATTGCAAGTTTAAGACCTTTGGTTGCGGTGCAGCGATAGCAACCTCGTCTATGGCGACCGAGCTTATCAAGGGACATACAATCGAGGAGGCTCTAACTCTTACCAACAGCGTGGTTGTAGAGGCCCTTGAGGGGCTTCCCCCCGTAAAGGTGCATTGTTCCGTCCTCGCAGAAGAGGCGGTAAAGAATGCAATAGCTGATTACTACACCAAAATCGGCAAGCCGATAGACTTTGAGGTTGACTCCCTCAACCACGAGGAGGATGACGACTAAATCGGTGAATTTTGCTACTAAATCGGTGAATTTTGCATCTAACGCACGAATGTCACCAAACTAGGCGTAGGTAACTACGCCGTCGGGTTCCATTCCTGTGTTATATGCTAAAATTCCCACAGTTTAAGGTGTTGCTTTGCATCTGGTGCACGAATGTCACCAAACTAGGCGTAGGCAACTACGCCGTCGGGTTCCATTCCTGTGTTATATGCAGTAGTTCCCACAATTTTAGGATTAATTTCGCGACTAAATAACGATTATAGGGCTGTGCTTTTGGCACAGCCTTTTCGGAAAAAAGAGGTACGATTTGTAACAAAAGAAGGGAGAATCCCGGGGGGGTGTCGAGAAAACTATGAAAATACTACTTGGTATGAGCGGCGGATTAGACAGTACATATGCCGCTAAAAAGCTTAAAGATATGGGTCACGAGGTCGAGGGCGCAATTCTCGTGATGCACGAGCACACAGATGTGGATTCTGCAAAGAGTGCTGCCACAACCTTAGGCATTCCCCTTCATATAATTGACTGCAAAGAACTTTTCAAAGAAAAAGTAAAAATACCATTTGCAAAAGATTATGCTTGCGGTAGGACGCCCAACCCGTGTATTATCTGTAACCCCGAGGTAAAATTCTTTGCTTTGACCGAATATGCCAGACTTCACGGTTTCGACAGAATAGCAACAGGGCATTATGCCAAAATTGTTGAATATTGTACCGAGGAAGGGACTCGTATGTTGATAGCGCGCCCGAAGGACAAGGCTAAGGATCAGACATATATGTTATATAGACTTCCGCAAAATATCCTTAATATATTATTGCTACCTCTCTCTGATGAAGTTAAATCGACCATAAGAGATACAATAAGGGGATCGGATATATCGGAGTTTGATCGTCCTGATAGTCAGGAAATATGCTTTTTACCGGACCAAGACTATGCACCTTATGTTGAAAGCGTAATGGGAGAGGCGAAAATAGGCAATTTCATTAATAATAATGGGGAAATTCTTGGAGAGCATAAGGGAATAATCCATTACACTATCGGACAGCGCAAGGGACTAGGCATAGCGCTCGGACAAAGAGCATTTGTCACAGAAATTAATTCAATAGATAATACTGTGACGCTTGATACTTCGCCAAAATATACCAAAATCATAAAACTTACAGATGTAGTATATAACATACCTATGGTAGCAAACGCTTCAACTGCCAGATATGATGTAAAGGTAAGATATTTGTCATCTCCTACAAGTGCGAGCGTCACAATTTATTTGAATGGCACAGCAGATGTGATACTAGATGGTAGTGTCAAGTCGGTAACGCCGGGACAATCCTGCGTATTTTACGATGGCGATGTGGTTGTCGGTGGCGGTATAATCCAATCATGTGAATAAGGCAAAATATATGAAAATTAATAAAGCCGATGGAAACCAAGCTAAAATGTAACTAATTTGTAAATAATTATTTTTTGATTTATGCGCGAGCGAGTAGAAGAACTCTCTCGCGCCTCTTTATTTCTTGCAATAGTGCCTGTAAAATCACAATTATATATAAATAAAACTTGTAAAATTACATGTAAAATAGTGAAAATAGCAATAATTTATACGCTTTTGTGAGATCAGATTTGTATGGTAGGATGTAGAAAAAGCGCGAGAAAATTTGTGCATAACTGACAAAAAACAGCCGGTTATTCATAAAAACGCAAAAAAATGCAAAATCCCCAAAATGGTAAACAGTATTTACTTTATTTTTTTGAACGGTCAAAAAATAGTAATATTGCCGAAAAAATAAAGTAAACAAAATTTACTTTTCGTCATAATTGACATAATTCAAGAGCTAATACTGCAAACAATTATTTACAATCTTAATTTTCAATCGAAAAAAAGTCTACAAATTTACATTTTTACACCTGCGCTCACAAATATTTATTATCTTGACTTTTATTGGCACCTATGATAAAATTATTGCGTACAATATGTTTCCATACACTTGCGATGCCATCGCCTTGATGCCTCACCACGAGCACAGGTATCACGGCGATGCTATCGCAAACTTGCGAAACCTTGTTAGTGCAAAATTATTTTGGAGGAATTCAGAAATGAAGAACAAGTGGTTTCAGAAAGTTGTGTGCATGATACTTTCTGTCACAATGCTGCTTGGTGCGCTTGGTTTCTCAACCTCTGCTGCATCGCTGAAGG
Organism: Eubacteriales bacterium; assembly: GCA_045655565.1. GTDB lineage: Bacteria > Bacillota > Clostridia > Oscillospirales > CAG-272 > UBA1740. Next base: position 57,106 of record JAZOPN010000056.1, read on the forward strand.
AAGATCCTAACGAGAAGTATCCTTATAGCGTGCCCTCTCTTGAGGATATGCAGTCATTGGTTGGTACTCTAAGCTACGCCGAGTACATTGCTAACTACGGTAATATTGCTGCCGGTCCTTACACCCTGACGGTGCCCAACATTACCAAACCTTTGACTAAGACAAACGCAGACATCATCGTTTCGTCTCTCAGTCAGCATGTTCAGGCAGCTAAAAAGGAGGATGCCAGCGCGTGGGTAAACTTCGGTGATGCTAATTATGCCGAGACTATTTACCTACCCTCGACAGGTTCTGCTACCTGGGCTATCGAGGTTTCCGAGAGTGAAGCCGGTCTTTACTATCTTAAGCTCGAATATTACAGCTGTAACACTGATGAGAGTAGCGTAAGCCCAATTGAGCGTGGGCTTCTCATTGATGGTAAGGTCGTGTTTGATGAGGTTGCTTCCATCACTCTCGATAAGACTTGGTCATACGAAAATATAGTCGTTGACGGCCCTGTTGATACCGATGAGGAAGATGATTATTCCGTCGACTATAACCCGGTCTCCGGCAGTAACATGTATACCAAGACAGTTACGGTTATCAAGGACGGCAAGAAGACAACTACCACATACACGCTCTCTCAGGATATCATTGGTAACTCAATGTCACCGGGATCCAGTGCATTCCAGTCTTGGAATACATACTTCGTTCAGGATGCTACCGGTTATCATTCCGGTTATCTTGCATTCTACCTCACCGAGGGCCCTCACCAGATTACCCTTGAGGCAGAGCGTGATCCTGTAATTCTTAAGTCTATCGAGTTTGTTCCCGCAGTTGAGGCTGACTCTGAGCTTACCTATGAAGAGTATCTTGCACAGCATGCGGATAAGACTGCTCCTAATGGCGGCGAGACCATCAAGATTGAGGCGGAGTTCCCCGATATGTCTTCCGACTCATCGGTTGCTCCCTCTAATGATAATACCTCCCCTGTTAACTCTCCTGCTAACGCCGGTGCTCAAATTTACAACGTAATAGGCGAGACCGGTTTCAGCACAGTAGGGCAGTGGGCAGCTTATAAGTTCCAGGTTACCGAGTCAGGCTTCTACAACTTCGCTATGAGGTTTAAGCAGAACAACCTGCAGGGTATGTTCGTCTGCCGTACCTTGAAGCTTGCAGGCGGTGAATACGGTCTTGATGACGGTACACCTACCGTTCCCTTTATAGAGGCTAACAACGCGCGCTTTGGCTACGTTGACGGCTGGCAGAGCACATTCGTCTCCGACGGCGAGAATGAGCCCTTCGAGCTTTATTTCGAGGAGGGCGTTGAGTATACTCTTTACCTTGAGTGCTCGCTTGGTTCTCTTAAGAAGTATATTCAGATTGCCGAGGAGGCTCTTAATGTAGTTAACTCTGCATACCTTCGTATTATTCAGCTTACAGGTACTGATCCTGATGAGTACAATGATTCCTACGATTTCATGGCTATTATGCCCGATGCTCTTATCTCTATTCTTGAGCAGGCAGTAGCGCTTGAGAGAGCACATAAGGAGCTGATGGATATCTGCGGCACGAATGGTGCACACATTGCGCAGCTGGAGACCATCTACAAGCTCTTCAATACCGCTGCTTCCGATAAGGGGCGTAATATAGCAGCTAACCTCTCAACCCTTAAGTCCTACCAAGTCGGATCGTAGCCATGTCGTTCTGTGAGCCAAGGAGTTGCCCTTAACCCTGTCTTCCTAAGACCGCTTGGCCTCCGACTTATCTACAAGCTCTTCAATACCGCTGCTTCCGATAAGGGGCGTAATATAGCAGCTAACCTCTCAACCCTTAAGTCCTACC
>JAZOPN010000057.1:0-4376 GCA_045655565.1 Eubacteriales bacterium
TAAGATTGTAAATCTTGGTGCTATGCACCTCGCTCGCTTCTGCGAGCAGCCGAGGAGCAATCTGCGACACCCGCCCTTGTAAGCGAGCTTCCAGATGCGTGTGTTCTTGATTATAAGCCAACGATTTCTGCTCTAAATCAAGCTAGCCCCGAAAGACGCTTCGCACTAAGAATTCAGCATTTATATTCAATATTTGTAAAAAGTCTTCATTTCGCTGAATTCTTAATGACTCAGCCCCATTTTTAAGTGTACTTGTAAAAAAATAGAAAAGTATTTGACAACTTTTTAACAGGTTCTTGACTTATTGACCGTATGTGTGCTAATATATAAGGGTAGTAAACAAATTTCTTTACATAAAGGAGTAAACCAATGGCAACCTACAACAAAAAGACTATTGAAGACATTGATGTAGCCGGTAAGGCAGTCCTCGTCCGCTGCGACTTCAATGTTCCTATGAAGGATGGCGTTATCACCTCTGACAAGAGAATTGTAGAGGCGCTCCCCACCATTAAGTACCTTCTTGAGCACGGCGCAAAGGTTATCCTCTGCTCTCATATGGGTAAGCCCCATAACATCTTTACCGAGGGATTCGGACTTACTAAGAAAGAGAAGAAGGCTGTTGCCGCTCTTCCCGTTGAAGAGCAGGCTGCTGCTACTGCAGAGTATATTGCAAAGGCTCCTAAGGCTGATAAGAAGAAGCTTACCCTTAAGCCCGTTTGCGACAGAATTAACGAGCTTCTCGGCAAGACCGTTGTTACCTTTGCTGAGGATATCATCGGACCTGACGCTCGCGCTAAGGTAGCGGCACTTAAGCCCGGTGAGGCAGTTCTTCTTGAGAACACCAGATTTGATGCACGCGAGGAGAAGAACGGTGCAGACTTTGCACGCGAGCTTGCTTCCTACGCTGTCATCTTTGTAAACGATGCTTTCGGTGCAGCTCACAGAGCACACGCATCTACCGCAGGCGTTCCAGATTACATTCCCGCTGTATGTGGTTACCTCATTCAGAAGGAGATTTCCGTAATGGGTAAGGCTCTTGCAGAGCCGGAGAGACCCCTTGTTGCTATCCTTGGCGGTGCTAAGGTTGCTGACAAGCTCAATGTTATCGACAACCTTCTTACTAAGGTTGACACCCTTATCATCGGTGGTGGTATGGCATTCACATTCGCGGCTGCTCGTGGACTTTGCGTTGGTAAGTCGCTTCTTGATGAGACCAAGCTCGACTACTGCCGTGAGATGATAGCTAAGGCAGAGGAAAAGGGCGTTCAGCTTCTTCTTCCTGTCGATACCGCTGTTGCTGACAGCTTCCCGAACCCCATAGACGGTCCTATCGACATTGAGTATGTTGATGCAGATAAGATGCCTGAGGATAAAGAGGGTCTTGACATCGGTCCTAAGACTGCAAAGATCTTCGCCGACGCAGTTCTCTCCGCTAAGACTGTTATCTGGAACGGTCCTATGGGCGTATTCGAGAACCCCACTCTTGCAAGAGGTACAATAGCAGTTGCACAGGCTCTTGCTGACAGCTCTGCAATAACCATCGTAGGTGGCGGTGACTCTGCCGCAGCCTGCGAGCAGCTTGGCTTTGCATCCAAGATTACTCACATCTCTACCGGTGGTGGCGCATCGCTTGAGTTCCTTGAGGGTAAGGACCTTCCCGGCGTATCCTGCCTCCTCGACAAGTAATTTTTGGCATAAATCGTCGATTTTTCACTAACTCGCAATAGGTCACTATTGCTTCGGTAAAAAATCATCAATTTCTGCTCAAAAATTCCATTGTCGAGACAAGTATTACCGGTATAAATCGTCGATTTTTCACTAACTCGCAATAGGTGACTATTGCTTCGGTAAAAAATCACCAATTTGTGCTCAAAAAATTCCATTGTCGAGACAAGTATTTTGGGATAGATCGTCGGTTTTTCACTAACTCGAAATAGCTGACTATTGCTTCGCACAATAATCGCGAAAGACATAATTACAACTCTTAAATCCGACGGTGCCGTCGGATTTAAGTTTCTTTAAGAAAATACAGAAAGGCAATATTAGAAATGAAAAGATACGTTATAGCAGGTAACTGGAAGATGAATATGACCCCCTCGGAGGCGAGGGCGTTCATCGAGGAGTTAACCCCGGCAGTGGCAGGCATTGATACCTGCGATATAGTGCTTTGTGTCCCATTTGTAGACCTGCCGGTGGCAGTCGAGGCGGCGCGTGGCACAAATATTAGGATTGGTGCGCAGAATGTGCATTTTGCTGAGAACGGTGCGTATACAGGAGAGATAAGCGCGAAGATGCTTACAGAGCTAGGGGTAGAGTATGTTATCGTTGGACACTCCGAGCGTCGTCAGTATTTCGCTGAGACCGATAGCACTGTAAATCAGCGCACTAAGGCGGCACTTGCTGCCGGACTCACCGTCATACTCTGCCTCGGTGAGGTTAAGGATGAGCGTCTCGGTGGTATAACCGACGAGGTTGTGACAAGGCAGACCACACTTGCTCTAGAGGGCGTTAGCAGAGAAGACCTCGCGCGCGTTATCATCGCGTACGAGCCGGTATGGGCGATAGGCACAGGTCTTACCGCAACCCCCGAGCAGGCCGACGAGACCTGTGGCACAATCAGAAAGGTTGTTGCGGGGCTATATGGTGACGAGGCGGCAGAGGCTCTTATTATCCAATACGGCGGCTCTATGAATGGTGGCAACGCTATGGATCTTCTTGATAAGGAAAATGTTGACGGCGGTCTTATCGGCGGCGCGTCGCTTTCTGTAAAGAAGTTTATGCCGATTATCGAGGCGGCAGTCGCACACGCTAAGTAATGCACCATATCAACTGCGATTTGTCCCTATTAATCTTAGCAAAATTCTAATAAATTAGAGAAACAGCCCTAAAAACGGTAATACTCACAAAGATTTAATACCTGTTTTGTTGATTTTCACCAATACTGATCGATAAAAATCGTAATTTTGCATATTGAGAAAAGTGTAATAATCTGTTAGAATAATATCGTGAAAAATTATTTACATAAAGGAGTTTTCCAAAATGGCAGGTCTTTCTCTTAGACACATTTACAAGAAGTACCCCGGCGGCGTTACTGCCGTATCCGACTTCAACCTTGAGATCAAGGATAAGGAGTTCCTTATCTTCGTTGGTCCCTCGGGTTGTGGTAAGTCCACTACTCTTCGTATGATCGCAGGTCTTGAGGAGATTTCTGAGGGCGAGCTTTACATCGGCGACAGATATGTTAACGATGTAGCACCTAAGGACAGAGATATCGCGATGGTGTTCCAGAACTACGCTCTGTATCCTCATATGACCGTATTTGACAACATGGCATTCGGTCTTAAGCTTCGTAAGGTTCCGAAGGAAGAAATCAAGAGACGCGTTGAGGAGGCTGCGAAGATCCTCGATATTGCGCACCTTCTTGAGAGACGCCCCAAGGCTCTTTCCGGTGGTCAGAAGCAGAGAGTTGCGCTCGGTCGTGCTATCGTCCGTAACCCCAAGGTATTCCTTCTTGACGAGCCGCTTTCCAACCTCGATGCTAAGCTTCGTGCGAGCATGAGAACCGAGCTTACCAAGCTTCATAAGAAGGTTGGTACTACCTTCATCTACGTTACTCACGACCAGGTCGAGGCTATGACAATGGCTAGCCGTATCGTCGTTATGAAGGATGGTGTTATCCAGCAGGTTGACACTCCTCAGAACCTCTATGATACTCCTTGCAACCTCTTCGTTGCAGGCTTCATCGGTACTCCTCAGATGAACTTCCTTACAGGTAAGCTTGCTAAGAAGGGTAACGATCTTTATGCTACTATCGGCACCGCAGAGCTTAAGCTCCCCGCTGATAAGGCTAACAACGCTGACCTTCGCGAGTACATTGGTCAGGATGTTATCTTCGGTATTCGCCCCGAGGCTATTCACGACGAGCCTATGTACCTTAGCACTATGTCTGACACCACCCTTGATGTTAGTGTTGATGTTACAGAGCTTATGGGTGCAGAGATTTACCTCTACCTCGGCTTCGAGGGTATGGAGGATGCTACTAAGGGTCAGACCATTATTGCAAGAGTATCCTCTCGCTCTACTGCTAAGCCCGGTGACAACATCACCGTTGCTATCGATACATCGAGAATTCACATTTTCGATAAGGATAGCGAGAAGTGCATCTGCCACTAATTAAATTATTAAAGGTGCTGAGTCATTAAGAATTCAGCGAAATGAAGACTATTTGCAAATAGTGAATATAGATGCTGAATTCTTAGTGCGAAGCGTCTTTCGGGGCTAGCTTGATTTAGAGCAGAAATCGTTGGCTAACGAGCGATAGGCGTATAATAATACGACGAGCGAGGAAACGACGATAGAAAAAGAGCATTAAATAA
>JAZOPN010000058.1:0-24680 GCA_045655565.1 Eubacteriales bacterium
ATCGCCGTATCTTTCCATATCCATAAGAAAAACCGCCTTTTTAATTCGCTCCTTCAATTATAGTATAAAAAGCTTCGCTTGTCAATAACGGCGCGGATAAGTTTACGAAAATTTAATTCTTGCTGACAGTAGGCGTATTTCATACGGCGAGGCTAAAACACAAAAAAAGAAACCGCGGAAAATTCCGCGGTTTCGCTTTTACCAAAATATATGGCTGAAATTATGCAAGTTCTGCGAAGTACTTGATAGTTCTTACCATCTGAGAGGTGTAAGAATTCTCGTTGTCGTACCAAGCAACTACCTGTACCTGGTAGGTCTCGTCGTCGATCTTGGTTACCATTGTCTGGGTAGCATCGAAGAGAGAGCCGTATCTCATACCGATAACGTCGGAGGATACGATCTGGTCAACATTGTAGCCGAAGGAGTCGGTAGCAGCAGCCTGCATTGCAGCGTTGATGCCGTCCTTGGTGATGTCCTTACCCTTAACAACCGCAACAAGGATAGTGGTAGAGCCTGTGCAGGTGGGAACTCTCTGTGCAGAGCCGATAAGCTTACCGTTAAGCTCGGGGATAACAAGACCGATAGCCTTAGCAGCACCGGTAGAGTTAGGAACTATGTTCTGTGCGCCAGCGCGAGCACGGCGGAGATCACCCTTTCTGTGAGGGCCATCGAGGATCATCTGGTCACCGGTGTATGCGTGAACAGTGGTCATGATACCGGAAAGAATAGGTGCATAGTCATTAAGAGCCTTTGCCATAGGAGCGAGGCAGTTAGTGGTGCAGGATGCAGCGGAGATGATCTTGTCATCGGCGGTGAGAGTACCCTCGTTTACACCGTAAACGATAGTCTTGAGGTCGGAGCCTGCGGGAGCAGAGATAACAACCTTCTTAGCGCCTGCCTTAATGTGAGCCTCGGACTTAGCGAGAGAGGTGTAGAAGCCTGTGCACTCAAGAACAACGTCAACGCGGTTCTTCTTCCAAGGGCACTTAGCAGCATCCTTCTCAGCGTAGATCTTGATCTCCTTACCGTCAACGGTGATGGAGCCGGTCTCGATAACCTTACCATTCTCGTCAACTACGGGGTTCTTAAAGGTAACGGTGTGACCTGCGTAAGGACCCTGAGCGGTGTCATACTTAAGAAGATGAGCGAGCATCTCGGGGCTGGTGAGGTCGTTGATAGCAACGATCTGATAACCCTTAGCACCGAACATCTGTCTGAAAGCGAGACGACCGATACGGCCGAAGCCGTTAATAGCAACTCTTACATTTGCCATTTTGAAAATTCCTCCAAAATATAAAATTTATTTAGTAATCAAGCGAATAGTAGCCAAGCTACCTAGAGAATTATAACACAATTTTTCCGATTATACAATAGGATTGTAGAAATTTTATCAATTTTGTAGGCTTTCTTAAAAAAATCACCACATTTACCCCCTATTTTGGCTCTTTTGCTTGACTTTTCACCATAAAATGTGTATAATTACACTATTGTTAAACGAAATGACATCTCACATAGTGAGATAGCTTAAGGAAAGAGGTGCCGAATGGACATCAAGGAAAAGGTTCTAAAGTACAGAGAATACCCCGACGCTGTGGGAGCTGAACTGCGTAAAAAGATAACCTGGGGATACACCGACGAGGAAACACTAATGTTCCACTACATAGAGAAGCCGAGGTTCTACCCAATCGCGATATTCACATCTATACTCCTTCTCGCCCTAATCACGCTTGGTGCATCACTGCTCTGGGGCATATACTCGCTGGCAGTGCTGGGGCTCGCTATCTTCATATCACTCTGTGTCATGGGCTTCATTTTAGCAGACGACTACGAGGATCGCGGAATAGTATTTGGAGTATATTTTATGGCTTTAATGTTCTGGGGAATGTTCGGCTTCTTTGGCGCGGCATTTACCCACGATACTACGGTTTGGGCATGGGTTTCCTTAGCATTTGGTGCCGGCGCAATCATCGTCAACATAATAGTAGCAAAGGTTAGAGATATGGACACGCCCGACACGCTTAGGTGGTCCTTCCCCCTATACACTCTCGCCGAGCTTATCGCGGTGAAGCCTATTGCCAAGGTTATGATTGCCGGGGAGCTTAAGGCGGCAGACAAGAAAACCGCCGAATACGAAAAGGGCTTCCGCGAGGTGGCAGAGGAGCTTTCAACACTCTTTAAGAAGAGCGCATTCACCCTGAATGCTGCCGAGTATTTTGAGACGGATATCGCAAAGTGGCTGCGCAGCTTCAAGCCCACGACAGACGAGAAGATAACCGAGACGGCTATCGAGTGCGAGCTTCTCGTCGACCTAGAGGCAATATCCATCGGCAAAAAGAGCTTCGACTTTATTAAGGCAAATATAACACCGCCCGGTGCAGGTGTTGAGGCAATGGGTATCGCGATGGCGGTTGCCGATGCGCTCATATCCGATGCTCACGATGTAGCGAAGAGTGTCGCAAGTAAGGCGAGATTTACACTTGGCGCGACCTATACAACAAGGCTGGATGGCAATCGCTCGGTAGCCGCGGCGACCATCACCTTCACCGTTACGAACACAAGCTACGAGGCACCTAGGAGCATATATGATATGCTGGACACAGAAGGAACCGGCAAGAGGTAAAATATGAACATCAAAGAGCTTATAGAAAAATACCCGATATCTCCCACCGATTATAGGCACAGAAATACGCCGAGGGGATGGAATAAGCATAGGAGATTTGACGGCACATTCTATGAGTATTCTCACCACCCGATATGGGGGGTGTGGTCGACCGTGGTCAGTATTCTGTTATCGGTTGCGGTTGCGGTGGTGCTGTTTCTTCTCTTACCACCATTTATGGCGATAAGCATTCTTGGCTTAGTCACCACCCTGTGGGTAACAATTATCACTCACCTAACCCTAGCCGACAACGGCAAAATTAAGCTCTTTGGCGTATATGGTATTATCCTTCTCACAATTATAGTCACGGTGCTATCCCTCTCGTTCTGTTTCAGCCTAAGCCTTGGCGCTTCAGCCTGGCTTTGGGGCGGTCTGATACTCGTATCGCTCGGCTTTGTAGCCTCGATAGTCCTGCTTGTCAGGGCTAAGCTTTCCGACCCCAAGGCGGTTTTAGCTAAGGACCTGCCGGCATTATTCCTGCCGATATACTTCTTCTTTGAGATATTCAGCCTGTTGCCTACCATACTCTACCCTGTATGCTTCCCCGCCTATAAGAAGAAGTGCGAGAGGCTAAATTCGCTTACAGAGGAGTATGAAAAGGGCTTTAATGCCTGCGTTAGAGAGCGCGCGGAGGACTACCGTGGCACACCGCTCGTCAAGGGAATTGTTAAGCGTCTATCCGATAAAGTGATGGGCTTTCTTCGCGATGCAGAGCTTCCCGAGGACGAGGGGGGCAAGGCGCGCTTTATGCTCTCACTCTATATCAGTGATGGAAAAATATTTGATGGGGACAAAACCGTCGTTGACTTCACCGACCTATATACCGAGCCCTTTGAAAGCACTGTTGACTTCCACGCATTTTGCCGAGCCTTGACCGATGCGATTGAAGTCGCGCACAAAAAGAACGCTGAGGTAGCGGTTAACTTTATGGATCACCGCTTCTCTGTTACCAATGCTCCCTACACCAAGACAGCTTATATATACATTTACTTATCTATAAATGTCCCCGAGGGCGAAGCGAGAGTGAAGAGCGAAGAAATATGAGGCAAGGGAATTGCGCATCTTGACAAAAACCTCAAAATAGTATAGAATACTTATGACTGACCGGGGCAATCGCGCGATATGGTGCCGAAAGGTATTATCGTGAGGAAAGTCCGGGCATCGCAGGGCAGGATAACGGATAACGTCCGCCCGGGGCAACCCGCGGGAAAGTGCAACAGAAATAGACCGCCGTACTTTTTACGGTAAGGATGGAAAGGCGAGGTAAGAGCTCACCACTTTCTATGGTAACATAGATCGGCTGTAAACCCTATCCGATGCAACACCTTGATACACCGACTTGTCGGACGGCTGCCCGCCGTTTTCGTGGTGGCAGAGCCGAAAGGCTTGAACTTGGCAGTAATGTCAAGTGAAGATAGATGATTGTCGCGCCTATGGCGTACAGAACCCGGCTTACAAGGTCAGTCATAAATAAAAATAACCCCCTACCCAGTCAAACCAATTCGGTGACGGTAGGGAGTTTTTTTGTTAGTGATGTTTCGTCTATTGGCAAAATGATGTTCGCTGTGCGAATGAAGTGTTGCCTTACGGCGAAAAGATGTTCGCTGTGCGAATGATGTATCGCATTGCATTAACAACATAGCGACACGCGACACCGTCGCGCCCTTACCTCATCTCCCTAAGAAGCTGCTCTATCACTTCGGGGCGCGGTGGGAGTGTTCCGACCTCAATGCAGGCGGCAGAGCCGAATGCAACCGCGCGACACAGGCGGTCGCGACCGACCTCACCGAGTGCTACCGAGGCGAGATAGCCGGCTATCGTGCTGTCCCCGGCACCTACCGTAGAGCGCACCTCAACACGCGGTGCATCGGTATAATATACACCCGTCGCATCAGCAAGAACAGCACCCGAGCCACCGAGCGTAAGGAGCACGCCCTCACAGCCCATATCGCGTATGGCACAAGCGATACCCTCAGCACTCAGAGAGCCTGTCACAGGGATACCCGATAGAGCCTCTGCCTCGTCCTCATTTGGCTTGATTAGGTGGGGGCGTAGGGCGACAATTTCCTCAAGAGAGAGCGAACGGCTGTCGATAATAAGACTAGCACCGCGCGACTTCAGACTATATAATAGCGAGAGGATGGCATCGGTGTCAGAGCTTGACGATATGCTACCCGAGAGGACAACATAGGTCTCGCTATCCACAAGGGGTAGCAGTTTTCCTTCTGCAAGCCTGATATGCTCAGCACCAACCCTCGGGGCATCGGTGGATATGACAGTTTCACCACCCCTATGGTGTATATTGATATTCTGCCTAACCCCACCAGAGATTGGAATAGACAAGACGCGCATACCGATAGCCTCGAGGCTACCGACAAACTCGCCCTCGTCTTCAGGGTCAAGGAAAACCACCGCCAGATTATCTATCCCCGAGGCGGTGAGTGCGCGTGAAAGGTTCACGCCCTTTCCTGCTATATCGCGTGACACAGCTCGCGCAGTATTGTATTCACCGGCAACAAAGCTCTCGGCTAAAAGGTGCAAATCCACAGCCGGGCTTGGCGTAATTGTTATTATCTTCATCTTTCGCCCTCGCTTACCTAGAATATAGTCTTTTCTTTAGTCATATATTATCATATATGCAGGTCAAATTTCAAGTGCTTTGTTTTGTTTTTGTAAATTTTCGACAGTAGGACTTGATTTGGGACGAGATAATAATTATAATATTATAATGGAGTTATGTATGCAGATTATAGAATACATAGAGCGAGTGGAAAAGAGGCTCGGGCGACGCGTCGGCGTCGGCTTCGTCGGGCTTGGGATAAGCAATATCGCGCTCCTTGATGCACTATACCCTATGCGCGCACGGATAGCGCTAAGGCAGGATACGCATATTGACAGCGCGCTCATAGAGAAGTATCAACCCTACCGTGTCTACGCCGGTGGGCACATATATGACGACATCGACGAGGATATACTATTTCTCTCGCCCTCTGTGAGACGGGATATAGAGCCACTGGAAAGTGCCGAGGCGCGTGGGTGTATTCTCACCTCGGATGCCGAGCTGTTCCTTTCTGACACCGCGGGTGTATATCTTGTGACAGGCTCGGACGGAAAGAGCACGACCGCGACTATTGCGAGGGCACTTCTCGGTCAAAAGCTCGACACGGGTCTATGCGGAAACATAGGAACACCCTTTGCAAAAGTCGGGAGCCACGAGAGGTATATTGCCGAAATATCCAGTTTTCAGGCTATGTATATCACAGGGGATATAGAGCGTGCGGTGCTGACGAGCCTTAGCCCTAATCACCTGAATTGGCATAGTACGCTAGAGGAATATAAAGAGGCGAAGCTCGCCCTCATCCGTAGGGCAGGCTACTCTGCTGTATCTTCCGACACCGAGATGTGCCGGGACTACCTAAGTGGGGCGCACCCCGACACGATATACTCGGTCAAGTATGACTGCAATTATCTAAAGACGAGCTACACCGCGAAAAACTATATAACCGTGGACGGTGACAATATTCTTCTCTCCGGCGAGCCGATAGCATCGCTCGGTGGCAGGCGTTTTCTACGCTACAACCTCGCCAATCTGCTTGGCGCGATTTCTCTATGTCTTGGCGAGATTGACAGAGGGGACATAGGGCGCATTATTGAGAATATGCCATCCCTGCGTCATAGGGCGGAGTTGATACATACGCGGTGTGGCATCGACTTCATAAATTCATCAATAGACACCACGCCCGAGCGTACACGCACAACCCTTACCGCCCTGGATAGACCAGTGTCGATAATCATAGGCGGCCGCGGTAAGGGACTATCCATTACACCGGTAATTCAAACCCTCGCAAAATATGCTGTAAGAATATCTCTCTATGGCGAAGCAGGCGCGGAATATTATAGAGAATTAATAGGCTCTCCCCTATTATGCTCTATCCCGTGTCGACTTTTCGAGGCTTTTGATGATGCGGCAGAGTATGCGATAGAGGGTGGCACACCCGATGTGGCGGTACTGCTCTCGCCTATGGCAACGGGGTACGGGGAGTTTCGCGACTTTGCCGAGCGCGGTGAGCACTTCATAAGGTTAATAAAAGGAAAATACAATAGCTAGCACCGAAATAGGTGCGCGGAGGACTGTATGAAAAGAAAGGTTAGTTTAATATTAGTAATTGTTATGACACTGGGCGTTGTCTTTAGCCTATCGGGATGCGTCAAGCAATCGGATGCACCCGAGGGTATGCAGCTCGCTTATGGCTCGGACAGTGTAGGCTACTACTTCTATGTGCCGGAGGAATGGACGGTTTCAAACCAGGGCAATATCAAGTGCGCCTATGTATCCAACCTCGACACAACCTCGGTAACCCTTGTAAAGACCGAGATACCCGAGGAACTAAGGAACTATGACACAACCGCGGCGGTAGCCTATGCTACATATATAAATAATGAACTCTCGAAGATGCCACAGAGCTTTGAGTGCGAGCTAACCCTCGCTCCCACAGAGTGCGACTTCGGCAAGGAGGACTCGCGCGCGGACAAGGCGTACAAGACTACCTATACCTACAAGTACGGTGAGTACAGTATGGGCTGTATGCAACTCTTTATTACCCGTGGCGAGGACTTCTACATTATGACCTACACCTCAAGCCTCGCGACCTATAGAGGAGAGGACAGCTACTATACATTCCACCTGGAGCAGCTGAACAGCATAATCACGAACTTTATATTTAAGGATGGCGGAGAGGACAAGCCCACGGTGGAACAGTACACCGAGGTTGACGGATATTATCTTGTGTCGAATAAGGCGCTCACACGCTACGACTTCTATATCCCCGCATCCTACAAGACAGACTTCCCCACCCTCTCATCGTCATTCATCAGCGCGAGCCGCGAGGACGGCACAACCATTACTATGTCCGAGGCAACCTACAATGCCCCGAACTTTGACGGCTATTGGGACTCGCGAATTAAGCAGCTAAGGCTCGTCGCGGATAATGTGAGCGAGCGCACAGAGAAAACGGTTATTGACTTTGGCGTCGACTACCTAATTGGCGCGTACGTCGAGTACAGCTACACGCTCGGTGGCACAGAATATAAGGTCTACCAGGCACTTGTCAAGGAAAGTCGCAATGTCTTTGATCAGCATATTTTCGTCTATACATACACCGCTACCCCCGACCTCTATGATGCAAACCTCGGCGAGGCGGTCGACATTCTAAAGAAAGTTGGCTTCTGATGGTTCAAAAAGAATTCATATACCTTGACAACAGTGCCACAACAAGGATGTGCGACGAGGCAATAGACGCATATACCGAAGCGGCGCGCGACATCTTCGGCAACCCATCGTCCCTACACGGATTCGGCGTCGAGGCAGAGCATATTATGGAGAGGGCGCGCACAGCCCTCCTAGCCTCACTATACACCAAGGATGGCAGGATAATCTTCACAGGCTCGGGTAGCGAGGCGAACAACCTCGCCATCAGGGGTCGTGCTTATGCAAAGACGCGCTTCGAGGGTGGAAAAATCATCTCGACTTTGGGCGAGCACGCCTCGGTAAGAGAGACGCTAACCGCGCTTGAGGCTGAGGGCTACTCGGTAAAATATATACCCACGGTCGGTGGCGTCGTAGACCTTGAGGCACTAAGAAAAGAGCTAAACCGCGATGTAATCCTCGTCAGCTGTATGCTCGTCAACAACGAAACGGGCGCTGTATATAATATCCCCGAGATAGCTAAAGAGGTGAAGAAACTCGCCCCCGGTGCCTATCTCCATGTTGACGCAACACAGGGCTACCTCAAAATACCCTTTTCCCCCGAGGGGCTGGGTGCGGATATGATAACCGTATCAGCCCACAAGATACACGGCCCAAAGGGCGTCGGTGCGCTATATGTAGCACCGAGAGTTCTACGCGAGGGAGGAATTGCCCCCATTATACACGGTGGAGGTCAGGAGCGTGGCCTGCGCTCGGGAACAGAGAATGTGCCGGGCATTATTGCATTTGGCGCGGCGGCAAGCCGCGGTCAGAGGCTTATAGCAGAGGTGGCAAGCACCTGCGAGGCTCTGCGCAACAGGCTGATAGACGGTATAAAGCGCGACGAATTTCTCCGCGAGATAAGCATTACAGAGCCGCCCTACCACGCACCCCATATACTCAACATCACCCTACCGAATATCAAGAGCGAAACGATGCTTCACTTCCTCTCATCAGAGGGTATTTATGTGTCTAGCGGCTCTGCCTGCTCATCGCATTCTAAGGGGGCGTCACGCGCACTAACCGCCTACGGCAGGAGCGAGAGCGAGGCGGATTGCTCTATACGCATAAGCTTCTCATACGAGAATACCGAGGGCGAGGTAGATAAGCTCCTAGATGCCCTAAGGCTGGGACTAACCAAGCTATCGAGGGTAAAGAGATGACAATAACGATAATCACCGTCGGCACTCTGAAGGAAAACTACCTGCGCGAGGCAGTCGCGGAGTATAAAAAAAGGCTTTCGCAATACGCGAAAGTCGAGGATATTGAGATTAAAGAGGAGCGCATACGCAACGAGGACGACAGAAAAGAGATAGAGCGCGCGCTCGATGCCGAAGCTATGAAAATTCTCTCTCTTATCCCCGATGGCGCGTATAAAATAGCACTATGTGTCGAGGGCACGGCCTACACCTCGGAGGCACTAGCCGCACTTGTCGGAGAGGCAGAGGACAGATGCGGCAGGCTCGCACTAATCATCGGCTCGTCCCACGGTCTGTCCGAGCGCGTAAAACGCGCAGTCGACATTCGCCTATCCTTTTCCAAGCTCACATTCCCCCACCAGCTGATAAGAGTAAACCTCTACGAGGCACTATACCGCTCGTTCACTATCCTTAGGGGAAAGAAGTATCATAAGTAGAATTTATTTGACAAATAAGAGGCAAGCAAATGTTCTGCCCCTTTCCTTTGGTCTACGGTTGGTAGATTGTATTTTTACTGTGGGTTGTGTATAATAATCTATGGAGGTGAGGATATGGACCAGATAAAAATAGGAGCCTTTATAGCCGAGTGTAGGCGCAAGAAGTCACTCACGCAAAAGGCACTTGCAGATATGCTATACATCAGTGACAAGGCGGTAAGCAAGTGGGAAAGAGGGCGAGGCGTGCCGGATATCTCCCTGATGATACCGCTATGCGATGTGCTGGATATATCGGTGGCAGAGCTTTTGCGCGGCGAGAGGCTAGTAGACGAGGCTCGGCGTAAGCGCGAAGAGGAAGAAATCCTAAGAAAAATGGATGAGGAAAGGCAGAACAAAAGAAATATTATACTCTGCTCTCTCATCGTGGCACTCACCCTGCTTAGCGGTATTACCCTGATAATGGTGGCAAGTCATCTGGAAATGGAAGTATGGCAGAGGATAGCCCTAATTGTAGTTTCGTTTCTTGTCATTAGCGGTGGGATTGCCATAGTTACAGTGCTCGATATTAACATTGGTATATATGAGTGCAGGCATTGTGGAGCTAGATTTAAGCCGTCATTCGGTGCATATTTTATGGGCGCTCATACTATAACGACAAGGTGGCTTAAGTGCCCAGAGTGTGGCAAGAGCAGTATGTGCCGCCGCAGGCTGTCGAGGTAGTGCAAGCCCGTCGCAGGATAAATCAGGCTAAAGAAGGTTGAAAATATATTTATAGCGTTGTCACGAGAAAAGGCGAGGAACTTTTGTGTTCCTCACCTTTTTGGTTGTTTATATTATAGCCGAAGAGAGCCGACTAATAATTCTTTCGTCATCAAATTTCAGTGTCTTTTGTTGCACCAAGTCTTGTAAAGTCATAGCCGAGAGCTATTACTCTTCGGTCTTCTCTGCCACTACTACCTTTTCGCCACGCTTCTTCATAATGATAAGCGCGACAACTACGCCTGCGAGCAGGACGAAGCCAAGGCCGAGGGTAACAAGCGCGGATATACCATAGCCTATACCTGTCGATACGATAATTCCGGCAACGATATATGCTACAAGCGAGATGCCCGCACAAAGACTAGCATAGGGAAGCTGTGTCCTTACGTGGTCGATATGGTTACACTGTGCACCCGAGGACGCCATAATTGTGGTGTCGGAGATGGGCGAAACGTGGTCACCGTATACCGAGCCGGCAAGGATAGCCGAGATGGTAAGGATAACGCTAGGCTCAAGCGATGTGCCGAGGATAGAGGTAGCAACGGGGATAAGTATGCCGAATGTACCCCAGGATGTACCGGTAGCAAAGCTGATAGCACAGGCGATAATGAAGAATATCGCAGGAAGAAGCATACTGGTAAGTCCGCTCTCTGCAAGAGCCGCCATATTGGTCTCAACAAACAGACGCGCATCAAGGTAGCCACCCTTAGCACCCATAACACCGCTAAGTGTCCAAGCAAACACGAGGATAAGCATAGCGGGAACCATAGACTTAACGCCCTGCGAGAGGCTATCTACGCACTCATTAAAGGAGAGCGACTTCGAGATAAGATATATAGCAAATACTATGAGAAGCGCAACCACCGAGCCAACGCCAAGGCTGATGCCGGCATCACAGTTAGAGAATGCCTCAATAACATTCGCCGACTGAAGCTCTGTATCCATAAGACCTGTATCCCAGTTATAGAAGAAGCCGTTATAAATCATAGAGCCAACACAGCAAAGGATGAGAATAACAACCGGGACTATAAGATGCCATACCTTACCGCGTCTTACCTCACCGATATCTATGTCCTCTGCGGGCAGGTCGGTCTCGCCGGCGAGCAGGTCGCCTGTCGCGTCGGTAATCTCCTGATTTCTCTTCATCTTGCCGAAGTCTATCTTAGCAATAACGAAGGCAACCATCATACCAAGGGTAAGAAGCGCATAGAGGTTAAAGGGAATTGTCATAATGAAGGTGATAATAGCATTCTCGCCATCGAGGAAGCCGCTGACTGCCGCCGCCCAAGATGAGATGGGTGCTATAATGCAGACGGGGGCTGCCGTCGCGTCAATAATATACGCGAGTTTAGCACGAGTGATGCCGTGCTTATCCGACACGGGGCGCATAACAGAGCCGACGGTCAGACAGTTGAAGTAATCATCGACGAAGATAAGACAGCCAAGTGCTATGGTAGCAAGCAGGCTACCCTTACGGCTGGTAATCTTCTCTGCCGCCCACTCACCGTATGCGGTGGTGCCACCGGTCTTAGCGAGAAGAATTGAGAATATGCCGAGCACGACGAGGAATACTAGGATACCTCCATTCTCACCGAGCTTCTCTCCTATTAACATAACAAGATAGGAGAATGCGTTAATTATGTTGCCCTCTGTAAAGAACAGAACGCCCACGAGAATACCCGCGAACAGCGAGGGGTAAACCTTCTTCGTAATGAGCGCAAGAACTATGGCAACAACTGCGGGCAGGAATGCCCAAAATGTACCTACGAACATTTTTTGCTCCTTTTTTAATATTTTTCGAGTACCGCAATGGATCTATCCCACAGCAAAGAAAAATGCCATGGGGCTACCACGGCAAAATACTTCACACATGAATAGCTCTCCACAAAATGTGACAGTCGCATACATATTCTGCATACAACCAGCCATAGGCTAGACGGGGTTAGCCTATAACTTCGGCGACAGCTCCTTTCACACCCGCTCCCCCGAGCAATATTGGTGCTACTTATAGATATCGCGCCTCTACTCTAGAGCTATTCTAGCACATAACCGAACAAAATGCAAGTAGCATTAGGGAAAATTCTCTTTTTCTATTGCAAATTATACGTAACTATTGTATAATGTATCCGTTATTATGCAGTTTAAGGAGGCTACTATGTCAATAGTAATTGATATACTACTCATTTTAGTATTTCTCTTAGTTATCGCGTTCTTCTCTAAGTACGGTCTAAACCGCGCGGTAATGAAGATTGGTAACGCCTGGCTATCTCTTGCCTGTGCATGTATCATCGGCCCTATCATCACCAATTTCCTCGAGGCAACATTCTTCAACGACTTTATCGGAAACGCGGTCTATAACACCCTTGTAGGTCTTATTGAGGGTAATGCCAACGGCTATAATCTAAAGGAGCTATTCGATAATCTTCCCACGGCATTCGTTGATCTACTTGACGCGCTGGGCGTTGGTCTGACATCCCTTGAGGCAGAGTTCGGCTCCTACACCGAGGCATCGGCAGAGATTATTCGCGCTATGGCACAGCGTATTGCAGAGCCCTGCGTTGAGGTTATATCGAGTATAATCGGTTCGGCAATCGGTTTCGTTATACCCTGGGTATTTGTGCGCTGGATACATAATGAGATTAGAAAGGATAGAATTCCATTCTTCCGTATCGTCGACTACATCGGCGGTGGCGTGGTCGGTGTGGCGGCAGGATATGCGCTTGTTCTTGGTATAGCACTTCTTACTAAGACAATCTTCCAGATTATCACAGCGTTCAATGCAGGTATCGGACTTATGGGCATATACGACAACTCCTTCGTATTAAAGTTTATTGCCGAGTTTGACACCTTTGGCGCGATACAGAAGCTCGTCGGCACGCTTGCAGACTCTGCCGGAAACCTTATAAAGTAAGGTGAGCTTACTTCATTATAATCTTTGTGCCGTTATTTCCCATCGAAATGTAAATTAACCGTGGTGGCGAGTGACACCGCCACGAAAGTCAAGCGACTTTCGCACATTCCTTTAATATAATATAAAAGTGGCTCCGTATGAGCCACTTTTTGTTTTTGGTTTTTATCTTCTGCCGAGCAGCTTCAAAACTAGGTTAAGTGCCACGGCTATGGCAAGAAGTATTGCCGAGAATACCGCAGAGATAATAAGGAAGCCTGCGATAGATACCGCAAACGAGGTTAGGAAGGCGGTGAATGTGCCGAGCAGGGCTGTGCTGATAAGCCCGAGCACGACATCGGCAAGAAGAAGCAGTACCGCAAGTGCCACAAATCCGCCGAAGCCCCCCTTTATATCCGCGAGGCTAAGCTCCATATGGCTGGCAATCATAACGGCGAGGATGATGAATGCCCACCACCAGCCGTTCGAGAAGTTTTTGGGGTCGAATATCGCGAGTATCATTTCCCACGCTACACCAACATAAGTGCTTAGGGTCGAGAACGAGAGAAACTCACCAGAAATATGCACACTGCCGAGTATCTTCGCAATATCTGCATTAACCACAGGCACCATAAAGCGCGTCATAAGAAGAATTACCGCACTACCGCCAAGAATGGGTGCTATCCCGATAAAGAAATTACCGATTTTGTGGTAGAGGTTCTTCGAGTTATAGGAATGGCTGACATATCCGAGCGTACCGTCGGGTGACGGTAGCTGAAACAGCTTCATATCATCTATTCTGTGACCGAATATTATGCAACCCAAGGCGTGGCTTAATTCGTGAATTGGCGTACCGACAATGCTGGTCGCGATAATGAGCTTGTAGCCGACATTACCGGCAATGCTCACAAAGCCGCGACGGCAGAGCGCGATAATAAATCCGAAAAGAACTATAATTCCGACAGTAAGCAAAAGCTGCTGAAGAAAGCTCATAAGTATTAATTGAAAGTCCATAGCGCACCTCTTTACTCAAGTATTTTGGCAAGCTCGTCAACGCTCGACAGGTAGTAGTCGCAGTTTTTCCTCATAAACTCGCGTATCTCAGGCACATCATAACCCCAGCCTGCGCAAGCGAAGTCGGCACCTGCCGCCCTCGCCATATCATATCCGGGCTTCAGGTCATCGACAACCAGCACCTCTGATGGCTCAAGGTTATACCTCTTACATATATCAAGTATAGTATATGGGCTGGGTTTCCTATTCTCGCGGGGCAGATCCCAACCGTAAATCACATCGGGGGTGGGCAACGAATTGTGCGCGTAGTCGCGACGAATATACTCCTCGTAGGAATGCGATGCAACCGCCACAATACCGCCACGCGCCCTAAAGTCGGCTATTATCTCGGATATTCCGGGGTATGCCTTAGGTATGCGAGTGGCAACAAAGTCGCGCCAATATTTATCCTCTTCGATAAGCTCCTCATCGGTAAGACCAAGCTCCCCGTGGAAAAACTCCAGGACGCCGGGGTCGAAGTTCTTTAGGATATACTCCTCGAAGGAGTATTTGCCAATAAGGTGTGGCTTCCACTCCTTGACATACTCAACAAACGATGGGTAGTGTATGCTCTCGGTGCTGGCGACAACCGTGTCATCGTGGTCTAAAACCAGGCACTTATATTTCATATTATACCTCTTTTTATGGGTTTTTCGGGTGGTAAGTGCCCACCCGTGTTAATTTTCCTCGATATTTAGTATGGTAATCTTAGGGACAGAGATGCTACCATCCTGTCTTTTGACTGTGAGGGTATTGCCGCGCGTCAGGAGCGCCCAATCGGTATCGCTGCCGCCAAAGGAAATCTCCGAGAGGTTGTCACAACAGTCGAATATCTCGCCATCCTCGATATTCTTAATGTGCTTGGGTATCGCTATTCGGCTAAGGCTCTTGCACATAGCAAAGGCATCAAGCGAGATGTCCTCAAGTCCTACCGGCAGAATTAGCGATACAAGAGATGTGCAGCCCTGGAATGCGGCTCTGCCAATCTTTCTAAGCTTTATAGGCAGGTCGACATCGGTGAGCGAGCGACAACCGTCAAACAGGTTGTCATCTATTATGGTCATATTTGCCGACAGCTTCACCGAGGATAGGCTGAAGCAGGAGTTGAATGCCGAGAACTCGATAAGCACACAGCTGTCCGGTATCTCGATATGCGAAAGGTTGAAGCAGTAGGCGAATGCACCTGCGCCAATCATATATATGCTTTCCGAGAGCTTGACAGAAGTAAGACCGACGCAGCCCTCGAATGCTCCCTCTCCGATGCGCGACACGCTGTCGGGTACAGTAATACCGTTAAGCGAGGTGCAGGATGAGAATGCCTCGTCACCTATCTCGACAAGCCCAAAATTTAGGACGACTCGCGAGAGATTTGGACAGTCGGCAAAGGCGGATGCCGAGATTTTCCTAAGGCTCTTAGGCAGGTAGACCTCTCTTAGGTGGCTATACCCGGCGAATGCGCGCTCGGATATCTCGACCATTCCCTCCTCGATATGGATAACCGCCATCTCGGGCGTGTCCTCATATATACCACGGTATACTGCCGTTATTTTTTCGTTATCCTTTGCCATCTCTTAACCTAGCTTTGCGAGGGCAACTGTTAGTGCCTCGCGTGTTTCAAGATACTTAGCGAGCTTCGCCCTCTCACCCTCGATAACCGCGGCAGGTGCCTTGCTGACAAAGCCCTCATTCGCGAGCTTGCGCTCAAGACGCTCTATCTCGCCATCATTCTTCTTCATCTCGGCACTTAGGCGTGCGCGCTCACGCTCGAAGTCGATGACCTCGGCAAGAGGAATATACATACTACCCGCATCTGTCGCTATCATCACAGCATCATCTGCCTCATACTTATCGGCGAGGATAACCTCGCTCGCAGAGGCGAGCTTGATGAGTATCTTCTCTGCTCTCTTGAAGCTATCGGTGTACTTGGTGACAACGATAAGCTTAGCCTTTCTTGACGGAGGAACATTCATCTCTGCGCGACGAGCGCGAATAGCAGTGATAGATGTAATTATTCTCTCTACATCCGCCTCCTCACTCTTATAGTCCGATGCTTCGTCATATACGGGGTATGCCGATGTCATAATTGTCTTGTCGGTATGGGGTATAGCCTGATAGATTTCCTCGGTGATGAACGGCATATAGGGATGTAGGAGCTTCAGGATGGTTGTGAGAACACGCACAAGCACGCGCTTAGCGGTGATAGCCGCCTTGCCCCCCTCGAAGATACGGCTCTTAGCCATCTCAATATACCAGTCACAGAATGTGTCCCAGGTGAATGAATAAATCTCACCGAGCGCGATACCAAGCTCGAAGTTATCAATATTGGTTCTAACGCTCTTAACGACGGTGTTAAGGCGGGAGAGTATCCATTTATCCTCAAGCGTGAGGTCGCAGTCGGCGGTGGGCGCGAGAAGCTCATCATCATCCTCGGTGAGGTTCATAAGCACGAAGCGCGATGCATTCCACAGCTTGTTAGCAAAGTTTCTCGCCGCCTCAATCTTCTCATCCGAGAAGCGCATATCGTTGCCGGGTGCATTACCGGTAGCGAGGGCGAAGCGAAGCGCATCTGCACCGTACTTCTCGATAATCTCGAGCGGGTCAATACCGTTGCCGAGCGACTTCGACATCTTCCTACCCTGTGCATCTCTAACAAGACCGTGGATAAATACGGTGCTAAAGGGCTTCTTGCCTGTGTGCTCAAGAGATGAGAATATCATTCTCGATACCCAGAAGAAGATTATGTCATAGCCTGTAACAAGCACATCTGTCGGGAAGTAACGCTCGAGGTCGGGCGTCTTGTCGGGCCAGCCCATAGTAGAGAACGGCCAGAGTGCCGAGGAAAACCAGGTGTCGAGAACATCCTCCTCCTGTCTTACACTGCCACCGCACTTCGGACAGGTGTCAATATTGGTCTTAGAGACCTCCATATGTCCGCACTCGTCGCAATAGAACGCGGGAATTCTGTGTCCCCACCAGAGCTGACGCGAGATGCACCAGTCGTGGCAGTTCTCCATCCAGTTGATGTATATCTTCGAGAACCTTTCCGGCTCGAACTTAATCTCGCCTGAGAGCACAGCCTCAAGTGCCGGCTTAGCGAGTGGCTCCATCTTAACGAACCACTGGTCGGAGGTAAGAGGCTCAACGGTGGTCTTACAACGGTAGCAGGTACCGACATTGTGCGCGCAAGGCTCTACCTTAACGAGGTAACCGCCCTCTTCAAGGTCGGCAACGATGGCACGGCGCGCCTCGTATCTCTCCATACCTGCGTATTTTCCGCCCCACTCCTCTGAGATGGTGGCATCATCGTTCATAACCTTAATAATCTCGAGGTTGTGTCTGTTTCCTACCTCGAAGTCGTTGGGGTCGTGCGCAGGGGTAATCTTAACACAGCCTGTACCGAAATCGCGCTCAACATACTCATCGGCAATAACAGGTATCTCGCGGTTTACGAGCGGGAGCACAAGCGTCTTGCCCACAAGGTGGGTGTATCTCTCGTCCTCGGGATGAACTGCAACGGCGGTATCACCGAGCATAGTCTCGGGTCTTGTGGTGGCTATTGTGACATACTCGTCACTATCCTTTACAGGGTAGCGTATATGCCAGAACGAGCCTGCCTGCTCGCTATACTCAACCTCGGCATCCGAGAGCGCTGTGAGGCAACGGGGACACCAGTTGATAATTCTGTATCCGCGGTAGATAAGCCCCTTGTTGTATAGGTTGACGAATACCTCGCGCACTGCACGGGAGCAGCCCTCGTCCATAGTAAATCGCTCGTGCGCCCAGTCGCAAGAGGAGCCGAGCTTCTTCAGCTGGCTGATGATGCGGTTGCCATACTGCTCCTTCCACGCCCAAACTCTCTCAAGGAACCTCTCGCGACCAAGGTCGTATCTTGTCAGTCCCTCGGTAACACGGAGGCTCTCCTCAACCTTAATCTGTGTCGCGATACCTGCGTGGTCGGTTCCCGGCACCCAAAGTGTCGAGAAGCCCTGCATACGCTTGGTACGAACAAGGATGTCCTGGAGCGTCTGATCTAGGGCGTGACCCATATGCAGCTGTCCTGTAACATTGGGTGGGGGTATAACTATCGAAAACTTCGGCTTCTTCGGGTCGGGGTCGGGTGCAAAATATCCACCCTCACACCACTCACCGTAGAGCCTGTCCTCAAATTCAGCGGGATTGTAATTCTTTGCCAACTCTTTTCTCATATTTCCTCCTTGGCACACAGTGCCGGTTTAATTAACTGTTTTATGTTTATTTTTCGGTCATACCAAGCGCGAACCTACCACCGAGCCTAAGGTGTGTATATGCTAGTTCGCGTCGCAAAACTTAAAAACTTTTGGTGCTTTGCACCTCGTTTTCCTAACGAAAAACCGCCGCCGAGCATATCATCACGGCTCTGCCATGCATCCTTCTTCCGAAGCAAACAAAAAGCCCCGAGGCAAAACACCTCGGGGCGTAAAGATACGCGGTACCACCCGACTTCGGGGCATCAGCCCCCTCTTCACTCATCTTAACGCGACGGACACGCCGAGGTCTAATAGGCTTTGAGCCGTTCTTCTCGGATTTGGCAAAATACCTCGCGTGACGACTTCACAGCCGTAGCAGTGGTGCTCGCACCAAACGCACCCTCTCTGTACTGCCCGACCCTGTTACTATTCCACGCGTTCGATTTATTCTATCATAATAAAAAAATTTTGTCAATACCTATGCTAAAGATTATAGTCAATACACGGTTTTACGGTTGAAATATGCCGTCGGTGTATTTACCACCTTTCCAGGCTTATTATTTATACCCGTCATAGACCGTAACGGTCTCGGTATACATAGAGGCGTATGCCTCATCCATCAGTGCCTGATAGTCGAGCTTCTCGAACTCTCGCATTACCTCGCCCTGCTTCGGCTGGGTCTTTGGGTGCCTCGGGGTGAATACGGTACAACAGTCCTCATAGGGCAAAATTGCGGTCTCGAATGTGCCATAGTGACGAGCCTGTCTGACGATCTCTTCCTTATCAAGTCCGATACAAGGGCGGAATACGGGGATAGCTACCTGGCTGTCTGTGACGCCGATAGCACCAAGCGTCTGCGAGGCAACCTGACCGAGGCTCTCGCCCGTAATCAGCGCACCGCACTTGTACTCTCTTGCGCACCTCTCGGCTAAACGCATCATAAAGACACGGAGAATGAGCGTAAAGTAGTCCTCTGTGCATCTGTCGCGTATTTCCTCTTGAATGTGG
Organism: Eubacteriales bacterium; assembly: GCA_045655565.1. GTDB lineage: Bacteria > Bacillota > Clostridia > Oscillospirales > CAG-272 > UBA1740. The sequence goes on from JAZOPN010000058.1 coordinate 19,474, forward strand.
GTTAGGGAAATAATATGAACATGGATTTTCGAGCAGAACTCACACATCTCCTTGGCGAGGGTCAGCACCTTTTCCTTGGCGCGCTCTGAGGTATATGGGAAGGACTCGAAGTGAAGTGCCTCGATTTCCATTCCGCGTTTAGCCATCATACAACCGGCGACAGGCGAGTCGATACCGCCCGAGAGGAGAAGAAGGCCCCTGCCGGACGAGCGAAGGGGCAGACCGCCCGCACCCGGCTCCTGTCCTGCTCTGATATATGCGTGGTCGTCGCGCACCTCCACTGTAACCGTCACATCGGGGTTGTGGACATCGACCTTTATTCCTCTTACACACGATAGGATAACACCGCCTATTTCGCGTGAAATTTCGGGTGACTTCAGCGGGAATTTCTTATCCGAGCGCTTAGCATCAACCTTAAAGGTTCGACAACCCGCGAGCTTCTTCGGGAGATACTCTCTCGCGCACTCGGTAATTGACTCCATATTCTTCTCGCACACTGCCGCGCGGGTAACGCCAACGATACCGAAAACGCGCTTAGCAGTCTCGTACATACCGTCCATATCGCACCCTTTGGACCTTGGCTCGATATATAGTGTGCTCTGCTTTACATATATATTGAAAATGCCATACGGCGAGGCGCGCCTGCGCATTTCCTTAGCCAAAGCCGACTCAAAATTCTGCCTGTTCGCGCCCTTTAAGACAACCTCGCCAAACTTACAGAGTATAACCTCCTCGCGCTCTGTGGTGTTACCCAGAGCCGAACCTAAAAAATCCATATTCATCTATTTTCCCTCACAAATATAAGTCTAAAATAATCAAATTTCAGTCATAAACTCGACACGGGTGCCGGTTACCTACCCTGTGTTCTCTCGCGGTCGAGATAATTTTGAAGAATAATCTGTGCCGAGAGCGTATCTACAACACCCTTACGCTTTTTACCAAATGTACCGCTGTCCGAGAGAAACCTATGCGCTATCATAGTGGTCATACGCTCGTCATAGAAGTCTATCGGTATATCGCACTCGGCACGCAAAAGTTCTGCAAAGGCGCGTATAATATCCGCCCTCTCGCCCTCGCTTCCGTCCATATTTTTCGGCAGACCTATGATTATCCTTTTCGCACCGCGCTCGCGCGCTATCTCGGCCACCTTTACGGCTGTGTTACGCATTCCTCCCTCGGAAATCGTGCCGATACCCGAGGCTATCATTCCCGACACATCACAGTCGGCAAGGCCTGTTCGCTTGTCACCATAGTCAACACCAAGATATTTTCCGTGTGTTATATCCATTTTGAACTCCTTTGTACCTATTTTTTACACCCGTACGCCTCGGGGCTATATTTTCTCATATACAAGAATGCGGAATGAGACCTCCGTCGTGAGTCTCTCAAGTGCAAAAACACGCTCTCTTGCCTCGCGCGGTGTTCTGTACGCATATGGCGTCATCATAAAGAGCGAACGCACCGCCTCGTTTGTCTTTAGCTCGATATTATACTCTAGCTTCTCGTCGGATATAAGTCTAAATCCCATAAGCTCGGTGCCGTTCGGTTTATTCTCATAGGGTGTGTCATATAACGCACACTTTAGCCCATATAGGTGACGCCTGTCCGGGAACACCATCACAAATCTGCCACCGGGACGCAATATCCTATGTATCTCCTCTCTTGCAAGAGGTGAAAAAATGAGCATAGCCAGGTCTACCGACTCTGTGGCAATCGGTATATGATATGCACTCGCTACCGCGACGTTTATATTCTTATTTTTCTTTTTGACCTGTATCACAGCATCACGCGAAATATCAAATGCCAGGACACAGCTCTCGCCGTCACGCGCGCGAATATCATTTTCCACGAGGTCGGTATAGTAGCCCTCGCCACACCCGACATCGAGCACAACGCCACCAGACCTAAGCGACTTAAGCACATCACGCGACACGCGCTCTCTTAGTGGTTCGTAGTACCCACGCGATAGAAAATCCCGCCTCGCAAGCACCATCTCGCGATTGTCACCGTGGTTGCCACCGCTAGCACCGACGAGCAGATTATAATACCCCGTCCGCGCCCTATCGAAGCTATGTCCCATAGCGCACCGACGAGCACCGCCGTTACTATACGGCAGAAATTCACCGCCACAAATCGGGCAAACAAAATCCATATATACCTCTTTTGTAAATTTGTTAAGTTAATCAGTTATTTTTTGTTTTTTAACACCCGTCCCCGCGAAGCGCGTCGCCCGACAACGCAGTATTGCGGATTTTATACAATCAGCATCGCGTCCCCGTAATGTATGCGATATAAGAAAATCTGAATGTTGGTTAGTAGAAATTGTCGTAGACAAGGCGTAAGGGCGCGAAAATCCCGATGGCATAGTTACCTATGTCGAGGGATTTGAGTCGACCGACAACGAAGTATACGGCAATTTATACAATCAACATCGCGTCTGCGAAGCTAATGTTATATAAAAAGTCTTGTTTCGAACTCGGTAACCGTTCATTCAAGAAATCGTCAAGTGCGAGGCGTAAGTGAGCGAGCGAAATGAAGTCGTAGTCACCTACGCCGATTTGAGCGAGTCGAGCGACAACAAAGCAATTGGCGGTTTATTGGATGAACATACAGTCGCCAAAAGAGAAGAACCGATACCCCTCTCTTACCGCCACTTCGTAGGCTTTCATAATGAAGTCGCGTGTTGATAGGGCGCTGACCAGCATTATTAGGGTGGATTCGGGGAGATGGAAGTTTGTTATTAGGGCATCTACGGCGCGGAATTTATAGCCGGGGTAGATGAAAATTGCGGTATTGCCCTCGTTGGGGTGTACTATGCCGTTCTCATCAGTTACACTCTCAAGGACACGACAAGATGTCGTGCCAACGGCAATTATTCTCCCTCCGCGAGCGCGACGCTCGTTTATCTCGCCGGCGGTTTTCTCGTCTATTGTGAAGTATTCCGCGTGCATCAGGTGGTCGGCAATCTTCTCCACCTTTACAGGGCGGAATGTGCCAAGCCCGACGTGGAGTGTTACCTCGGCAAAGCCGACACCCTTTTTGCGTATAGCATCGAGCAGCTCCTCGGTGAAGTGCAGTCCGGCGGTAGGTGCTGCAGCCGAGCCATTGGTGCGTGCATATACCGTCTGGTAGTCGCTATTACGCTCAAGCTTCTTAGTTATATAGGGGGGCAGTGGCATATTTCCAACGGCATCAAGTGCCTCATAAATATTCTTAAACCTCGGGTCATAGTCGAAGCGCACTGTACGGTTGCCACCCTCGACAATACCTGTTACTGTGGCACGGAGCAGTCCATCGCCAAAGCTGAATGACGCACCAAGCTTTGCCCTCTTACCGGGGCGCACAAGCGTCTCCCACTCACCGCCCTCAAGCATTTTTAGGAGAAGAAGTTCCATCGAGGAGCCTGTCTTGTCCGTCACACCGATAAGACGCGCAGGGATAACCTTTGAGGAATTGACAACGAGGATATCCTCAGGGCGTAGGTAGTCTATAATGTCCTTAAAAATCCTATGCTCTATCCCCTCACTCGCGCGGTCAAGCACCATAAGTCTGCACTCGTCACGCACATCACTCGGTGACTGTGCTATCAAGTCCTCAGGTAGGTCATAATAGAAATCCTGCACCGAGAGGTCGGTAGCTACGCGTTCATTTATTATTATTTTTTCCTCAGCCATACTGTCTCCTCGCAAAATCCGCACATCTCGAATATAATGGAAATGGGTGCGCCAAGCAAAATCATTCACAAACGGGCGCACTACTAAGTTATTTTATTATACAATATTGTGCGCCATATTTCAAGGGCGCGCGTAATATTTAAGCATAAAAAGAGATAAATATGTGAGGGCCATTATGAAAAAGGCAATATTTAGTGGCATTGGCACAGCACTTATAACGCCGTTCGCGAATGGAAAAATCGACTACTCCGCCCTCGAGGTGCTGATAGAAAGGCAGATACGCGCACGAGTGGGCGCAATAATCATCGGCGGCACAACAGGTGAGGCGGCAACGCTCGAGGACTCGGAGAGGTACGAGTTGTTTCGGATGGCGTGTGAGATGGTCGGTGGGCGTTGTCGGCTGATTTTCGGGACAGGGACAAATGACACCCGAGTGGCAATACGGCACACTGTATGGGCGGAAAAGATAGGCTGTGATGGGGTGTTGCTCGTCACTCCCTACTACAACAAAGGCACATCCGAGGGGCTAATTCGCCACTATGAGGCTATACTTAATTCGACCACCCTGCCAGCCATACTATACAATGTTCCGTCGCGGACGGGTGTTAATATTTCGCTGGATGCGGTGAAAAGACTTGCCGAGTGCGAACGAATTGTCGGAATTAAGGAGGCGTCAGGCTCGCTCGATAGACTGCTCCGCCTCTCCGCTTTTGACCTTGCGTTATACGCCGGGAACGACAGTGAGTTATATACCGTCCTCAGCCTCGGCGGTCAGGGAATAATCTCGGTGGTGTCAAACCTATATCCCGAGGATATGGTGTCAATATTCGAGGCATACAAGGCAGGCAGGCATAAGCAGGCGTTAGATATGCAAATACGGCTTATGCCCCTGATAGATGCGCTATTCCTAGAGACTAACCCCACGCCAATTAAGCACGCGCTATGGAGGCGCGGGCTGTCCCTACCCGACATACGCCTACCGCTAACGGTGGCTAGTGAGAGCACACAAAGGGCGGTGGACGAGGCGATGCGAGAATATGAGCTGGCTAGGTGATAGAGCGCGTCCGTATAAATCCCTCTTCTGTTTTTCGATATATTGCTAACGCAATTCGATATGTTCTATGCAACCGCGGTATTTAAGAAAAAGGGGCTGCTTCATTTAGGGCAAACCTTAAAAAGAGCGAATTTATCGTAAAAAACGATAGATTCGCTCTAATCTTTTTATATTTTCCTGTTTTAAGGTTGAAATTCTGTGAATTTCCTCTTTTTATTTAATGCTCTTTTTCTATCGTCGTTTCCTCGCTCGTCGTATTATTATACGCCTCGTACTGCTTCGGCTGTAAGATTGTAAATCTTGGTGCTATGCACCTCGCTCGCTTCTGCGAGCAGCCGAGGAGCAATCTGCGACACCCGCCCTTGTAAGCCAGCTTCCAGATGCGTGTGTTCTTGATTATCAGCCAACGATTTCTGCTCTAAATCAAGCTAGCCCCGAAAGACGCTTCGCACTAAGAATTCAGCATCTATATTCAATAT
>JAZOPN010000059.1:0-8601 GCA_045655565.1 Eubacteriales bacterium
TGCATCTTTTATATCCTCGCTACGCTCGGACAGCTTAAGAAGCAATGTGCCCAGCGCATTCTGCCCGTGCTCGGGGCGCGAGGCGTGATATGAGCGACCTGTCGCCACTATAACCTCTCCGGATGAGAGAGTGCAGGAAGCGTGCATTGGCACCATATTTATTGCGGTGCCGGCGGTAAGGCTCTTGATATCAATGTCCCCGATATCAAAGAATACTTTGAAATGATATATGCCGGACTCGGCGTAGATCGCCGGGAAATCGGCATCCGGAGTAAAGCCCTCGCGTGGCATTACAGCACACTTATTATAGTGCTCGATGCATCGCCAGCCTGTCTCCTCGTTACAGCCGAGGATAAGCTTAAATTTTCGCTTAGGGCGGTATCCTATGTCGCGTAGTGCCTTAAAGATATATAGGATTATTGCGGCAGGTGTCTTATCATCTATTGCGCCACGCCCCCAAATCTTCATACCCACTGTGCCACCGTCCGAGACATCGTCATTCATCTCTGCGGAGAATGGGCCATATCTCCAGCCATCTGCCGGTGGTACAACATCGAGATGAGCAAGTATAGCGAAGTCCTCTCCCTCGCCAAAAATAACCTCGCCTATATAGTTATCGTAATTTTTTGTTTCAAATCCGAGCGAGGACGCGGTATCTAGGAAGTGCCTAAGGCACAGGGCAGAGCCCTCGCCAAAAGGATAGTCACCTACTGCCTCCCTCTCGGTGCTGTCAAAACGAATAAGCTCCCTTGTAAAACGGATAATATCGTCCTTATAGTTTAGATATCGGCTCATTTGCTCTCGTCCTTCCTCTTCGCCTCGTCTACCGCGCGCATCTCACGAAGCATTCTACCATCGAAGAGCGCAACAACAAGCCTAACTACCCAGGCTATCGGCAAAAGGAAGGGTACGCGCCTAAGCCAAGGGTACACATACTTCATAACGGAATACGGTGGAAATGCACGACGCAGATAATAGGAAAAACGGCTCTGTTTTTTCATAGAGAGTTCTACTCTATTCTCAACCTTGCCATACGTCCCGCCTGTGAGTACATAGTACTCAAAGTCTAATAGTTCTTCGTCTGCCGTTACCTCGCCAAAGAACCAACGGTCAATAAGGCGAAGTATCATATCATAGAACCACCCCAGCCCCTTAGTTCCCAGTTTTTGACGAAGTATATCCTCGTCTATCTCATCCTTGTACCTCTCGCGGTAAAGAAGTATATCAAAAACAGCTCGAATTCCACAGCCACCGGAAACATAGTGCTTATACATGTGGGATAGCAAAAACGCGAGCGTGTCCTCTCCGGTCATAACATACCAATAGGGGTTGTCCGGGCGAGGTCTCCAATCCGAAAATGTGGCATCAGAGCCTTTATTGACTACGTGATGAAGCTCCACATTGATATAAGGGGGCTTCTCATAATTATGGTGTACCGCACCATCGTGTCCGAATTTATATCCGACAGACAGCAGAAGCTCGCCTGCCCTATCAATATGCTCGGACGAAACATATATGTCCATATCGCTCATTGTGCGATACTCAGGTCTTGCCCATAGTTCCTTGATAAGAAAGCCCTTCATTGGCAGGAATGGAAGCTTAGCATCCGTGAATAGCTTGGTTATACTAGCGAATTCTGCCGACTGCTTAATATGCTTCACAAGCTCGACATCCCGCTCTCGCTCAAAGCGGCGAATAAGCTCCTCATCCCCCGAGAGTCGCACCTCATCCTCGAGCACATACCACACAGTGCTCGCGAGCGAGTGGTCCTTTGCCACGGAAAAGACCTGCCTATATGTTATATTATCCGGTAGCGACGGCAGCGCATCACCATATTGCAGACTACGAAGAAGCTTCGCTATATAACGAATTATTGAAACCAGCCTATCGCGCTCTATTGCCAAGTCGCTCACCTCCTTTATTTTCTCTTAAAGATAAACCTATATACCCTTATAAGCCCGCGACGAATTTGGTAGAACAGCCAACGAATGGGGTATATAAAGTTCCAAATCCTAGAATAAATCTTATACGAGGTATCACCGACACGCACCGTCTTGCCACCTCTGTTAATCTCGGTCATAATGCCTATTACCTTGTCGCGAGGCACGCGCTCGAGAAAATATGTGTTGTCACCTCTGATAAGATATTCATTTGGTCTAAGACCTATCACTCTATGCAGAGTGTAAGCACCATTAGGCTTGCGATACAATAGGACATCATACTTCTTAACCTCATCGGTGATGGGCTGTATTATCACCATATCCTTATGGTGGCGAAGCAGAGGTCGCATACTAGCACCTACGGTGTTTGACGCCCAAACGCCATCCTTAAGAAGCGACTCTTCTAGGGCGCCCGAGGGTTGTATTATCTCATTCATTGAAGAGTCCTGCCGAAGAGAGTTTATCGACAAAGTCGTCTATGTCATGTCGTGCGCGCTTCTCATCCACATCATACTCCTTGAGCAGGGCGGAAAGAAGTTCGTCCTTTGTAAGGTCTGCCTCTGACAATTTATTCCACATAAAGACGCCAGTCTCATTCATACGAACCAGCGCGTTAAAGTCGCTCGCAAGCTCTCCTACTGCAACAGCGAGATATTTACCGCCAACCTTTTGTACTACAAAACCGGATTTAATCTTCATAATTAACACCTCGGATATTACTTTTAATATATTTTAACATACATAGGCGAGGATTTCAAGTATTTTGATACAATATTATGTCGACCCATAGCCTTCGACCAATTACGCACACGGTTAATGTTATCATTCTTCTATCGAGAGCATAAAATGTATTGATAACTATAAAAGGGGAAAGCGATGCAGATACATACTGTTAAAGAGGACGAGAGCATATATAGTGTGGCGGCGGACTATGGTATTTCACCGATAAAATTAGCAGAGAATAACGGACTTGACACCAGGGCACGCCTTATGGTTGGAGAAGAGCTGCTTATACTGATACCGACAAGGATGACAACGGCAAGGCGCGGTGACACGCTACATAGGATAGCCGAAAGGTTTTCTGTCAGGGAATGCGACCTTTTGGCAATTAACCCCGAGCTGATGGGTCGTGGGCGATTATATGACGGACAGCCGATAGCCATAAGGTACGGTGAGCCACTATGGGGCATGGGGATTGGCAACGGATACTTTTACCGTGGGTGTAGCGAGGAAAGGCTACTCAGGGCTATGCCCTATCTAAGTTATGTAACGGTAGCGGCAGGGGTAGCGCGAGGGGGTGCAATTACCCTTTTATTCGACACGGATGGGGTGGTAAACCTTGTTAGGGCGGCAGGGAAACTGCCTCTGTTGCGCATTTATATCGAGGATAGTATATCGCGCGACGGATGGCGCGAGCTTATAGGCAGCGCAGCAATAATGGCGAAAACTCACGACTATCACGGTATAACACTATGTGGCATATCCCGCTTTAATGACGAGGCAAAAGAGTTAGCATTCGAGGCAAAGAAAATGCTAATGGAGTGCGACCTCGTGCTCTTTGTCGAGGGGGATATTGAGGGGGAACTCGACTATGCTGACTTGGCGGATGGCGCAGTGCTAACCTATGATAAATTGCATAGAGAAGAAATCCCCGCCTTTGCAGATGGTGACGGCCCTGAATACAAGCGTTACTCAGAAAATCACGAGAGTATGAGGGCGTTTATCGACCTATCACCGTTCGCCTACGGTATGGGCAAATACATACCCAAAACCGATGCTTTGGAAATAGTGAGGCGTGGCAGGGGTGAAATTCGCGCGGTATCGGATGGCGACTGCTCTCTCGGCTCGGTGGGGCGCGGTCACGGTGAAAGACTATATGTTTGGGATAGCATCGAGAGTACAAAAAAGAGGCTTGAGGCGGTATCCGAGTTATGCTACCTCGGTATATCCTTCGATATAGCACGAGTGCCTATTCACGAGTTATTGATGTTCCGCGTGATGTTTTCATCGGGAATTGGAGTTTCGTGAAGCTATTTTAATACAAAGACAGAGACCCGCGTTCTCCGTTAAGGAAAATACGCTAATCTCTGTCCTTTTGTTTATTTATGCTGAATACGCGCTTGGTGCTTAGCCCGCTATTCTCTATCAAGCAAGAGCGTTCATTTTTGCCGAGATATTCTCTATCGAATACGAGGGCTTATTTTTTCCACGCTATTCTATTCCAAAGATGCGCTTGGCGTTCGCCTCGGTGATTGTGGCGCATTCCTCGGAGGTGATACCCCAGAGGTCGGCTAGAGTGGCATTGGTATATACGAGGTTGCCCGAATGGTTGAGCGTGCCACGCTTTGGGTGCGGGGCAAGGTATGGGGCATCGGTCTCAATGAGTACACGGTCATGTGGTAGCGTTACTGCAACTTCCTTCGGGCGCCTTGCATTAGTGAATGTGAGAGTGCCCGAGAATGATATGATATAGCCCATTGAGATAAGCTCACGCGCCATCTCGACACTACCAGAGTAGGAGTGCAGAATTCCCTTGACATTCGGAAACTGCCTTAGCACCGTCATAATATCCTCGTGCGCTTCCCTATCGTGTATGCAAACAGGCATCCCAAGCCTCTGTGCCATATGCATCTGTGCTACAAAATAGCGCATCTGCCTATCCTTATCGGTATCGGGGTAATGATAATCAAGGCCTATCTCACCGAGGCATACGCACTTGGAGTTCTTATCAATGATAAGTGCCTCTATCTCGGCGAGCTCCGCTTCCATATTAGTGAGAAATCTTGTGTCAGCGGGATGTATGCCTATTGCGGTGTACATATTCTTGTGGCGCGATGCCTGAGCTACCGCCAGGCGAGAGGTCGCGGGCGATGTGCCAACATTTACAATATAAGAGACCGTATCACGAAGAAGAGCGTCGATAAGCTCGTCGACGCTCTCTGTGATTTCGCTCTCGAAGCGCTCATCATAGTAATGGGCGTGAGAATCGAAATACCTCATTAGTGTATCCTCTCTCCACACTTAGCGGAAGGGTCAAGGAACACCACCTTAACATCATCCTCGCCTGATGCCAGTATCATACCGAAGCTGTCAACTCCGCAAAGTTTAGCGGGCTTAAGATTGGTAACAAGAGCAACCTTTTTGCCGACAAGCTGGTCGGGAGTATAGAACTTAGCAATACCGGATACGACCTGGCGTTTCTCATAGCCTAGGTCAACCTGGAGTTTCAGTAGCTTCTTAGCCTTAGGAATAGGCTCACAGGCTATGATCTCGGCTACGCGAAGCTCAACCGCGGAAAATGTCTCGATGCCGATTTCTGCCTCGTGGGGCGGTTCTTCCTTAGCCTTGAGCGCATCCTCGGCAGCAATTCGCCTAGCCTCCATATCCTCGAGGAACTTCTTCTCGTCTATACGAGCGAAGAGGGTGAATGCCTCACCGAGGGGCTTCCCACACTCGAGATTTCCAAACTCGGAGACAGTAGCAAACTCGGTCTTATCTGTACCAAGCTGAGAGAATATATTCTTGGCGGTGGTGGGTATATATGGCACAAGAAGCACAGCCGCTACTCTGATAACCTCAAGAAGATTATATATTACGGTAGCAAGGCGTGGCTTAGTTTCCTCGGACTTAGCAAGCACCCACGGCATAGTCTCGTCTATATACTTGTTAGCGCGACGAAGCATAGTGAATATGCTCTCAAGCGAGTCTGCAACGTGGTATGCGCCCATCTCCTTGATGGAGGCGTCGATACCCGAGCGAACAGCACTATACAGCTCATCGTCAATAGCCTCACGCACCACGGGCGAAGGCACTACTCCGCCAAAATACTTCTTAGTCATAGCGTGGGTACGGCTAACCAGGTTACCGAGGTTGTTAGCGAGGTCATTGTTATACCTTGAGATAACGCTCTCGTAGGTGATAGAGCCATCAGAATTATATGGCATCTCGGATAGCGCGTAATAGCGCACAGCATCTACGCCGAATATCTCGGCAAGCTCATCCGCGTATACAACATTGCCCTTAGACTTAGACATCTTATCGTTGCCAAAGTTAAACCAGGGGTGACCAAACACCTTTTTAGGCAGAGGCAAGTCGAGTGCCATAAGGAATATAGGCCAATAGATGGTATGGAAGCGGAGGATATCCTTACCGATAATATGCACATCGGCGGGCCACCACTTCTTGAACTTCTCGGACTGCTCCTCGAAGCGCTTGTCGGGGTCATAGCCGAGGGCGGTGATATAATTAGTAAGTGCATCAAGCCACACATATACTATGTGCTTGTCATCAAAATCGACAGGAATTCCCCACTTGAATGAGGTTCTCGATACGCAAAGATCCTGAAGTCCGGCCTTAAGGAAGTTATTAACCATCTCGCGCTTACGGCTCTCAGGCTCGATGAAGCCGGGGTTGTCCTCTATGTGCTGTATGAGGCGGTCAACATACTTCGACATCTTGAAGAAGTACGCCTCCTCCTTCGCCTGTGCGACGGGTCTTGCGCAGTCCGGGCACTTACCGTCAACAACCTGTGTCGCGGTGAAGAACGACTCACAGGGGGTGCAATACCATCCCTCATAGAAGCTCTTATATATATCGCCACGGTCATAAAATCTCTTAAATATCTTGCGCACAGCCTTGGTATGGTATTCATCGGTTGTGCGGATAAAGTGGTCGTACTCAACGCCCATAAGGTCCCAAATACCGCGAATTTCGCCAGCGACCTTGTCTACATATTCCTTAGGTGTAATCCCGGCATCAAGCGCAAGATTCTCTATCTTCTGTCCGTGCTCATCTGTGCCTGTGCACATAAACACATCTCTGCCCATTCTCTTCTGGAACCTAGCGAAAGCGTCAGACATAATAATCTCGTAGGTGTTACCGAAATGGGGCTTACGCGAAGCGTATGCAATGGCTGTGGTGAGATAAAATTTTTCCATAATGTCACTCCTTTGTGCCGCATCGTCTCTATCGGCAAATGAGCCGACGGTGTCGCGTGGCATATAGTATTTCAGTTTAGTATTATAACATAATTATTTAGAAAAAACAAGAAGATTTTACTAAAGTTTGCCTACTTTTTCATAATAATCTGTCTTTTGGTACTACATCCGCCTAAAAATATATTGACTTTTAGGGCTTGTGGTGGTAAAATGTATAGTGGTGGAATGGTATTTTTGAGAGGCTTTCATTCTATCGCGCGAGGATAATATCTATTAAGAATTAAGAGTAGGAGGTGTCGTATGAGGCGTTATTTTACAGGTCTATATGGTAATGACGCAACAAAGTCGCGTATTGGTGCGGCAATATTATCGGATACGATGCCACACGCATTCCTAATAGATGGGCATCGCGGCTCCGGCAAATATACATTTGCACTAGAGCTTGCGGCGGCACTCAACTGCAAGAATAAGGACAGCGAGGGATATTCGCTTCCCTGTCGCGTCTGCTCCTCCTGCCGTCACATACTCGGCGAGGGTCATGTAGATATACACACGCTCGCAAGGGCTGATGGCAAGGCAACGATCGGTGTAGATGAGGTTAAAGAGTTTAGGCAGGATATGTTTCTCTCGGCAACCGAGGCCGATAAGAAGGTGTATATAATCAGGGATGCCGAAAGGCTGACGCCGGAGGCGCAAAATGCGCTCCTAATTGTTCTGGAAGAGCCGCCACGGGGCGTTGTAATTATGCTTCTCGCCTGTGGCACTGACAAGATACTCACCACGATCAAGAGCCGAGCGCAGTATATAGCCATGGAGCGTTTCTCATTCGAAAAGATAGAGGAATATCTAAGGAGCAATGTACCTGAGGCGGCGAGGGTTGCTTCCTCCGACCCTGCGGGCTTTAGGCTCGCGCTTATGTCATCGGATGGCAGAATTGGACTTGCTATGGAGTTAATCACCCCGGGCAGGCGCGAGGAGCTTGCCGAGGATAGAGAGATTACCCTCGGTATTATGAGATGTCTACCCAAGAGCACGCCATTCACCGACCTACACCGTGCGATATCAGCCCTACCGACTAAAAGGCAGGAGCTGACAGAGATGCTAGAGTGGCTGATAATGGCACTTAGGGACAGCATAGCACTTCATTATAACGAGAGCATCGAGCCATCCTACTTCACCACGCGTGAGGAAGCAATTGAGCTATCCGATAGGATTGGGCAGGCAAGGCTGAATAGGATATACGATATTATTCTCGAGGCACACTCGGACAACACAAAAAATGCGAATATAACGATGCTCGTCGCCTCGCTCGCATCGAGGATACGGACGGCGTAAAAGGAAAAGAAAATGGCAGAAAACAATAACAAAAGACGACATAGACCAAGACGCCACGGTGGTAAGCACCAGCGCGAAAAGGCACCCAAGGACACACCCCTAGTAGAAGAAGATGTAGTAGAAGAGGAGCTTCTTGTTCCCCCGGAGATTGAGCAGACACCGAGGCCCGAGCCGGTAGATGACCCCTCAATAGAGTATGTCGAGATTGTCGGCATAAACTTTAGAGAGGCGGGAAAGGTGTACTACTTCTCCCCCGCAGACTTCAGCTTTGAGTTAGGACAGAGGGTAATCGTAGACACTGCACGCGGAGTTGAGATAGGGACTGTAAAGGTGGCTAACAAGCGCGTGCCCCTGACAGAGATTATTCCACCCCTTAAGCCCGTGACGAG
>JAZOPN010000060.1:0-7382 GCA_045655565.1 Eubacteriales bacterium
TTATTTAATGCTCTTTTTCTATCGTCGTTTCCTCGCTCGTCGTATTATTATACGCCTATCGCTCGTTAGCCAACGATTTCTGCTCTAAATCAAGCTAGCCCCGAAAGACGCTTCGCACTAAGAATTCAGCATCTATATTCAATATTTGCAAAAAGTCTTCATTTCGCTGAATTCTTAATGACTCAGCACCTGTAAATTCTCAAACTAAATACCAGCGTTGTTCATACTTAATGCAACCGCTCGTGCGACTGTTGCATTTACTTTGAGAATTTACATTTTTGGCTCTTCTCGCCACTCGCGCTTGCAATTATATATATTATGTGATATAATATAATGATAAGAGCATAGGAGTAATAAAATGTTTGAGAATATATTAAGCGAGATTAAGTCGCACGATAAAATAATTATCCATCGCCATAAGAAGCCCGACGGTGATGCTCTCGGTAGCCAGATAGGACTAAAGTATATAATTCTTGATAACTTCCCAGGTAAAACCGTATATATAGTTGGTGACGCCGCGGGTAGATATGCCTTTATGGATGGCTCTGTTATGGATGAGATAGCCGATGAGGAATATAAGGATGCTCTAGCAATCATACTTGACACATCTGCTAAAGCGCTGATTAGTGATGAGAGATACATCACGGCGAAGAGAACTGCCAGACTTGACCATCACATATTTGTCGAGAAGATTGCCGATGTTGAAGTGACAGATACCGGCTTTGAGAGCTGTTGCGGCCTTATTACAGCATTTGCTATGGAATCCGGACTTAGCCTCTCACCAAGTTCGGCTAAGGCTCTATATACCGGTATGGTTACCGACTCAGGTAGATTTCGCTACGACTCCACCACATATAAAACACACACCCTCGCCGCACGCCTAATGGAAGAGGATTTCAGTACCATCGATATGTATCGCGCACTCTACTCGGATAACTTTGAGAGCATTCGCCTAAGAGCATCATTTGTAATGAAAATACAGTTTACCGAGGCGGGTGTTGCATACATATATACCACTAAGGATGAGGTTACAGCACTTGGTGTCGATACCTTTACCATCTCTCGCGGTATGGTAGGAACTATGTCGGAGATTAAGGGCGTTGATATATGGGTTAATTTCACGGAAACAGAGGAGGGAATACTCTGCGAGCTTCGCTCCAGCCTCTATAACATCAACAAAATAGCCGTAAAATACGGTGGCGGTGGCCACGAAAAGGCAAGCGGCGCAACCGTAAAATCGCGCGAGGAGGCAATGAGTATGCTTGCCGACCTAGATAGAATTTTGGAGGAAAACAGATAATGAATATTGAGATAATGAATTCGGTGCTGGATGAGATTAAATCCGCCGACAGAATAATAATATTCCGTCATAAGCGCCCAGACGGTGACGCAGTAGGCTCTACTATGGGCTTTCGCGATATGCTTCGCCTCTCCTTCCCCGAGAAGGATATAAGGCTCATTAACCCCGACCGATCGGATTACCTATCATTCCTAGGCGATGAGGACGAGGACGTGGATGATGATTTCTACCGCACAGCCCTCGGCATTGTCATTGATACCGCGACAGCAGAGCGCATCGCGAACAGAAAGTATTCGCTCTGCAAAAAGGTGATAAAAATAGACCACCATATCCCGATTGAGAACTATGGTGATATAAATCTTGTAGACGAGGAGAAGTCCTCTGCCTGCGAGCTTGTAGCGGAGTTTTACTACACATTCCGCGACCGGCTGAAGCTGAATACCGCCGCTGCAACCTATATCTACCTCGGTATGGTAACCGACTCGGGTCGTTTCCGCTTTAACTCTGTGTGTGGCGATACTATGCGCTATGCAGGTATGCTCCTTGACTTCGGTATTGATATCGAGCGTCTATATGCCAATCTCTATATGCGCGACTTCGAGAGCTATAAGTTCGAGTCCTATGTCTATGAGAATATGAAGATAACCGATAACGGAGTTGCATATCTCTATATTGACGAGGCTCTGCAGAAGGACTTCGACCTCACATCAGAGGGGGCAGGTGTCGCCGTTGACTATATGGATCGGATCAAGGGTAGCCTTATCTGGATAGTATTTATAGAAAATGGCGATGGTAGCACCCGTGTCAGATTGCGCTCTCGTTTTGTCACTATAAATGAGCTCGCCGAGAAGTATCGCGGTGGTGGACACGCCTGTGCCGCAGGCTCTACCGTCTACTCGCGTGATGAGGCGATGGCACTCGTCGGCGAGGCCGATAGCATACTTAGTGAATACAAGGCAACACATGAGGGCTGGCTATGAGAATACTAATAACTAATGACGATGGCATAAACCACCTGTGCTTGGACAAGCAGTGAAAACTGCGAGGAGAAATAATGCAGGTGAGAGATACAACCGGGCTTTCCATTGCTGGTTGCTATCAACCATTTTACTCTAGCTCGAAATAAATTCTCTCCTCGGTTTCCTTATCAAAGAGGAATACCTTGTGAGGCTTAAGGTTGAAGGATACATACTCGCTTTCGGAATCTATCTTGTTATCAGCATCGACGATAGCGCGTGCTATGGGATTCTCGCTTGCAGGGTGTGTGCAAACAACGCTTACATCACGGCCCATAACCTCTACATTCGAAAGTCTAGCCTTAAACTTGCCAAGCCTGTGAGGAATGAAGCCCTCGGGACGAATGCCAATGTGTACCTCGCCATCTCTTGCGCCGGGAACAGAAAGGATATATGCGCCACCGTCATAGTTCCTACCAACAACAGTTTCAACATCCTCGACAACCGTCTTAAGCGTACCGTCCTCTTCCACGACCTCGCGCTCGACCTGCTCTATCTCTACGATGTCGGTAACATCGCCACCGAGGTAGAGCTTGCCGTCAAGTACATAACCCTCGAACACATTTACAGGGGGTGTACCAAGGAACTTAGCAACGAAGAGGTTAGTAGGATTGTCATAAACTTCCTGGGGCTTGCCGATCTGCTGTACTACACCGAGTTTCATAACAACGATAAGGTCGGAGATGCTCATAGCCTCCTCCTGGTCGTGAGTTACGAAGATGGTGGTAATACCGGTTTCTCGCTGAATTCTCTTGATCTCTTCTCTTGTCTGAAGACGAAGACGCGCATCAAGGTTAGAAAGCGGTTCATCGAGAAGAAGTACGCGAGGCATCTTTACAAGTGCGCGCGCGATAGCAACTCTCTGCTGCTGACCGCCGGAGAGCTCGCTGGGCTTCCTCTCCATAAGCTCGTCGATCTGTACGAGCCTTGCCGCCTCATACGCTCTCTCAACCATATCCTCCTTTGTTAGCTTGTCTGCACCACGTAGGTTCTGCAGGGGGAAGAGTATGTTCTGCTTTACCGTCATATGGGGGTAAAGCGCGTAGTTCTGAAACACCAGGCCTACACCTCTGTTCTCGGGCGAGAGCTCTGTTACATCGTCCTCGCCGAAGAAGATGCGACCACTGGAGGGCTTCTGAAGACCCGAGATCATGTAAAGAGTAGTACTCTTTCCACAACCCGATGGGCCGAGAAGACCGATGAGCTTACCATCAGGTATCTCAAAGGTAAAATCGCTTACCGCAACAACTTCTTCGTTAGATTTCTTGTTACGGCTGGGGAAGATTTTTGTCAAATGATCAAGTACAACCTTCATAGAAAATCCCTTTCTGTGAGATAAATATTTTTATGATTTATAATCCATCAAAAGCAATTAATAATCGGCCTCTGCCGCCTTCTCGGCGTGCAACTTAGCCTTATATACATTTGATTCATCTACGGTGTTGAAGATTAGCTGTGTTGTCATATCGACCACCACAGTGTGACCTAGGACATCGTGTATCGGGGTGTTGTTCTTCTCCTTGAAGAAAACGAAAATCTCAAGTAAAAGAATAAGACCTAACACCAATAATCCTACAAATCCGCTACCGCCGAACACCATAGTCGTGAAAATGATGATAGGAATCATCGTCTCTATTGTGTATTTTCCTAGCACTGTGCGCGAGAACAGCGCGACACCGTCGATTTTTACCCCGTTTATGTGGATAACACCGATGGCAAATATCTTCTTGCCTATCGTCTGACCGTTCTTGAAGAGCATAGGCACTAAGAATTCAAGCAGAAGATACGAAAGAAGAATGCTAAAGGTGGAAATTATCAGTATTAGGTTAAACATCATATTGTATGCGTAGATTACATCAATATCATCCTCAAAGAGCTTGTGTACGCCATTGATGCGCTCCTGCTCACCCTCGGGAAGCTTGTCAAAGTCCTCCTTAGGCATATCGAAATCGACAGAATATGTCTCTTCGTAGTATGCGTACTTTGCATTGAAGTTGTCTACATGCGTTTGGTAGCCGGTAATCGCAGAAAGAAGAAACGCAAAGCCGGTAACTGCAATAGTCATAAGTATAAAGTCGAGAATAAAAGCGGTGATACGCTTTAGAATGCTTGCTCTCTGTAATTCGTACATTGCAAGATCTCCTTTCTAACTAATGAGTGAAGAAACTTTATTGTATAAAGTAATCGCACTTGTGAAATAGCGCAAAAATATATGATAATTATAGCAAACCGTTTTCCAAATTGCAACCTAATTTATCACTTTTCGCAAAAATAAACAAACAGAAAATACAGCATGCACATATGAAAATCAACTTTCCGACAAGGCTGTGCTACAAATAAATTCTTGTTTGTCTTGATTGTATAAAAACGGGTAATTGTTATTATTAGCATCGGTGTCACACGACTAAAGAGAGAAAAAACACCCGGCATCGACGAGAATCAGAAGTGATATTTGATAAGCATAGTTATGTCATTTATATTATGTGAGTTGCCTTTTGCTACCGAATAAATCGTAGGTAATTTGCATACGTCGTATAGTTCGCAGGATGTGATGCTGACGCAAGGCTCAAACTTATCGTACATAGTGAAATCTGCTAGAATGGACTTGAGCAACATAGCACTAGATAACGCTAGAGTTATTATCATAAATATTGGCAGTCGAAAAAAACAGCATTCCTCATCCAACACGATACTTAAACACGTCCCGTGCTAATAAATAAAGCCATACTTAAAATTTCGTTATCAGTTGTAAGAATTGCAATTACATATTAAGCAAATAACTATTTACATTGCCAAACGAAAGGCATTGCAATAACTCGAATAATATTTAGTATCTTGCACAATATTAGCTGCTGATTTACCCCTTATTCTCATTTTTACAAATAATTTCAAAAATCACTTGACAAATCTATATATATCGAGTATAATATTGCTTGTTTGTAGGGGTATAGCTCAGTTGGTAGAGTACTGGTCTCCAAAACCATGGGTCGTGGGTTCAAGTCCTTCTGCCCCTGCCAAAGTTAAGAAGCCTTGAAAATGCTGATTTTCCCAGTGTTTTCAAGGTTTTTTCTTTATTCTCTCGCCCTCGTTTCACCTTGTTTCACATAGGTTGATATAGGTATTTAGAGGGTCAAAAAAAGGTCAAAACGTAGTCAGGCATTTTAAGCCCGATTTTTGGCGAGGTTGTCATTAGGTTGTCAAGAGGTTGTCAATATCGAAAAGTTCCAAGAAAGTTCCAAAATGAGGGCTACGATGGGTGAAAATTTGAAAGATAAGAAGAAATAGGAAAAAATAAGAAAAAATAGGAAAGAAAATGTGTTATAATGGTATTGTCGAGAGGTGGGCGGCAAGACATCTCCGCTTGCTGTTCTGCACACCGCCTCTCGATTTGTCTCGCATAGTGGAGCAACAGGAAGCTCGCTTGGTTCATACCCAAGAGGTTGGCAGTTCGAGCCTGCCCTATGCTACCAAAGGTCGATGTTGTCATTGATGTACATATCACCTCCTTTCGAATAATTAAGTGCTGTCGCAAGATGAGCAGGTATAACACTCTCCGCGCCAAAGGAGCGCAAGGCCTGCAACAAGCCCAAGCACCCTCCCGAGATGATTTCAAAGGTGGGTGCTTTTACTATTGACTTTATCCCCGGGAGTATGATATAATTATGGCAAATAACAGACTGCCTTTTGGCCTTTGCAAGAAATACGGAATAGACTTGCCCGATGATGCTACTCCCAAGGATGCTTGGGATGCTCTAAAGGAGAACGGAATCGAGTTTGTAGAGGACGAAGAGCCTACGGTTGTAGAACCGAGTGATGTTATTGATGACAATGGATATGACCACACTGCTAAAGGAAATAAAGACGAAACAAGTGGTGCGATAAGTGGCGCCATAGACCCTAATAGTGAAAGAGGTCAAGCACATGCCAACCGATATTATGAAAGCATCCGTAAAAGAAAAGACGATGTTCCATCCATTGCGAGGAACACAGGCTTTTCAGAGGATGATATTAAACGGATAAAAGACTATATCTTCATTGATGAACACGATTTGGAGACAGGTCGTTCTAGATTTGACCCGAGTTGTTATATGGCACACTCGTGGCAACGGTTGATAGAAGGAAAAATCGAGCCTGAGGACATCGTGTTATTACAGCACGAACTCGCGGAAATAGAGCTAACAGCTCAAGGCTTAAGCCAGGCAGAGGCGCACCTATTAGCAAGCCGAAAATTCAATTATGACTTAATGATTAGACAAAAAAGGAAGGGGAAATGATAATGGTAGTTCTAAAGAGAATAAAAAAAGTCGGAGAAACAATCTCCTGCAATTACTATCCAGAAGGTACTGATGACTGTGGATACATATCTATAAATGCGATAACAGGAGATGTGGTGGAGGAGGTGCACTCAAACTTCCCCGGCGCGATACTGTTTCCCGAGCAAGCATACGCTAATTTCGCGATAAAGCGTCTTTTAGAATTGCGTGAGCAGACGCCATTACCTGAAACATCGACAGTGATGTGGTACTAAAATTCGATAACGCAAGCACTCTAGCTTAACGGCTAGGGTGCTTTTCTTATACCCATAAGGAGGTAGAATATGGATGAAATACTTGATACATACGAGCCTGCCTCCTGCTTCGATAAGGTCAAAGGTGGTGGAAGAGGCAGACCGAAGATGAAGCTGAACGCAACCGGCATAACCGTCATAGAGGCTATGGCATCACTCGGAGCAACCGAAGAAGAGATTGCAGGGTGCTTAAGGTGCACGGTCGAAACTCTACACAGTGAACACAACGAGCCTATTTTTTCGGAGTGCATTAAAAAAGGCAGAAATGACGGCAAAATGTCACTACGCAGAACGCAGTTTAGACTAGCGCAAGAGTCGGCTACTATGGCTATATGGCTAGGTAAACAGATACTGGGACAGAGAGAAGCCGATTGAGGAAAGCACTGATATAGACAATACGCCGGTTGAACTCAATATCATAGTGGAGGATGCCTCGCAAGATGAGTAGGTATAACACTCTCCGCGCCGAAGGAGCGCAAGGCCTGCAACAAGCCCAAGC
>JAZOPN010000061.1:0-16983 GCA_045655565.1 Eubacteriales bacterium
GGATTTTGCTGTAACGAGGCGAAGTTAAGTATGACTTTACAAGACTTGGTGCAACAAAAGACGCTGAAATTTGACGACAAAAGACTTATTAGTTCGGCTCTCTTCGGCTATAACACCTGTCCTTCCCCCACACAAATACACTATCCCGAAAGGAACAAAAGATGGGATTATTTGATTGGCTGTTCGGCACTTATAGTGAAAAGCAGATAAAGAAGATTATACCGATAGTTGACGAGATTGAGGCACTGTCGGATGAGTTTCACGCGCTATCCGATGATGAGGTGCGCGGATATACCGATAAGTTAAAGGCCGACCTCGTGGCCGGCAAGACGCTCGATGATATTCTGCCCGAGGCATTTGCCCTCGTGAGAGAGGCAGACGAGCGCGTGCTCGGCAAACGTCCTTTCCGCGTACAGTTGATGGGCGGAATACTTCTGCACCAGGGAAGAATCGCCGAGATGAAGACCGGTGAGGGTAAGACGCTTGTCGCTACCCTACCCGCATACCTTAACGCACTTAGCGGCAAGGGAGTGCATATCGTTACCGTCAATGATTATCTTGCGAGGCGAGATAGCGAGGAGATGGGGCGCGTATATGCCTATCTCGGACTTACCACAGGTCTTATTGTTCACGGACAGAGCCCGGAGGAAAAGCGCGAGGCTTACAACGCTGATATAACCTATTGTACCAACAATGAGTTAGGCTTCGATTACCTGCGCGATAATATGGTGGTCTACAAGGAGCGAATGGTACAGCGCGGACATAACTTTGCCATTGTCGACGAGGTTGACTCGATACTTATTGATGAGGCGAGAACTCCTCTTATCATTTCGGGGCAGTCCTCAAAATCTACCGAGCTATACGAGCGTGCAGATGAGCTTGTGCGTAAGATGACGCGCCACATAATCAAAGAGATGGATAAGCGCGAGGACCTCGATGCATATTCGGAGGACTTCATCGTAGACGAGAAGGCTCGTACCGCGGTACTAACCGCACACGGTATTGAAAAGGCGGAGAAATTCTTCGGAATAGAAAACCTCTCCGACCCCGAAAACGCATCTATATATCACCACGTGAATACCGCTATCCGCGCACACGGTGTTATGCATGTTGACACCGACTATATTGTTAAGGATAACTCGGTTATAATAGTAGATACCTTTACCGGTCGTCTTATGCCGGGTAGAAGATATAGCGATGGTCTGCATCAGGCTATCGAGGCAAAGGAGCGCGTCGAGGTACAGAGAGAGACACGCACTATCGCGACTATAACATTCCAGAACTACTTTAGAATGTATTCTAAGCTCTCGGGTATGACGGGTACTGCACTCACCGAGGAAAACGAGTTTAAGGACATCTACGCTCTTGATGTAGTAGAGGTGCCGACAAACAGACCTATGATAAGGCTCGACCGGAATGATGCGGTATATCGAACGAGGGCGGGTAAATTTAGGGCGATTGTCGCGCAAATTCGTGAGTGCCACGAAAAGGGACAGCCCGTACTCGTCGGCACCGTGTCGATAGACAAGTCGGAGGAGCTGTCCGCGATACTAAAGCGCGCCGGTATTCCCCACAATGTATTAAACGCTAAGCATCACGAGCGAGAGGCAGAGATTGTCGCGCAGGCAGGCTCGTATGGTGCTGTAACCATCTCGACCAATATGGCGGGACGAGGAACGGATATTATGCTCGGCGGCAACCCCGAGTTCTTGGCAAAGCGTGATATGCGTAAGCTCGGCTTCACCGAGTTGCTTATCTCCGAGGCTAGCGGAACATCCGACACAGGTGATGAAGAAATACTGGAGGCGAGGACTAAGTTTAGTGAGTTAATCGCGAAATACAGAGCCGAGCTTTTACCCGTGGCAGAAAAGGTGCGCGATGCGGGCGGACTCTATATACTTGGCACAGAGAGGCACGAAAGCCGTAGAATTGATAACCAGTTGCGTGGTCGTAGCGGTCGACAGGGTGACCCGGGTGAATCTAGATTTTTCCTATCCCTTGAGGATGACCTGATGAGGTTGTTTGGAAGTGATAGAGTGTCGGGGCTAATAGCCGCTCTGGGTCTTGACGAGGACACACCGATAGATGCTAAAATTCTCTCGGGTACTATCGAAAACGCGCAAAAGCGTATTGAGAGCAATAACTTCGAGCGAAGAAGAAATGTCCTCACCTATGATGATGTAATGAACCAGCAGAGAAATATCATCTATGAACAGCGTCACGAGGTTCTGACAAGCGATAGTATAGCCACAAAGATTGAGGATATGATACGCTCCTCTGTCGCATCGACCTTCGACTTCTGCTTTGGCATGAATAACCCGGAGGAATACAAGGTTGATGAGTTCATAAGTCACTATCGCGGAATGCTCACATTTAATCTTGAGCGCGGATATGTACTAACTCACGAGGAAAAAGAGTCCCTACGCGAGAGGCTTATCGACGAGGCACTGGCAATCTATCACGGCAAGGATTCTCTCTTTGATTCGCTATCCGATGTCAAAACCGGAGTTATGCGCGAGGTTGAAAAGCGTATACTCCTCGAGAATGTTGACCGAAAGTGGATGGATCACCTTGAGGCTATGGACTCGCTAAGGGAATATATCGGACTTAATGCCTATGCACAGAGAGACCCTGTTGCCATGTATCGTCTGGAGAGCGGTGATATGTTCGACCAGATGATAGATGATATTAAAGAGGATACTGTAAGGCAGATACTTACGGTAGTCCCGGCAAGAAAGAGCGAGGAGCGTGTGCAGGTGGCAGAGCCAACAGTTGCAAGCCACGGTGCAACACCCATTAAGCGTAAGCCTGTCGTAAAGCAGGAAAAGAAGATCGGCAGAAATGATCGTTGCCCCTGCGGTAGCGGTAAAAAATACAAGCACTGCTGTGGCGCAAGAGTACAGCAGTAAAGAATATTTGGAGGAAGGAAAATGGGCTTCGGTACTTTGTTTTTCGGGTACTTTTTACTTTTGAATATCACATATTACCAATTCACAGATGTAATCGCAGGCTTGGTAATGTTATATGCTCTTTACAAGTTATCATCTGTTAGTGCCTATTTTAAGAGACCTCTTTATGCGTCAATTCTTTTTTCCGTATTCGGTCTTATTGAGTTGCCACTCGGTCTTATGAATATGTTCTCCCCCGCTGACTTGATAACCACAATGGTAAGCCTATTCTCAATCATACGCGCGGTGATTATATGCCTTTTAACAGTGCTTTTACTACGCGCCATGGGCGATATAGCGAAGTCGCTGGAGGTTGATGGCTTACCGCTAAAGTGCCGTACTATGATTATTTGGACAATGATCCTCTATATCCTCGACATACTTTTTGAGTCAAGTATGCTAACACCGCTACTCCCGCGCGAGGCGATAATGATATTTTATGTCGTGGTTATAATAGGTCTTTTGCTTCTTCCTATTGTCAACCTAACAATCATTTACAGTTGCTATATGCACATCTGTCTACCCGAGGATTTAGACAGCGCGCCGAAGCCGTCAAGGTTTGGATTTATAAATGAGTTCAGGCGCAGGCGTGAGGAAAAGCGCAAGCGCGAGGAAGAGGAATACAGGCGTAGAATTGAGGCAAGACGAAGCAGGAGGGGCAAAAAATGATTGAAAACAAGTTTCAAGAAGGGTTAGAGCCTAGCGAAAAGAAAAAGGTCGGTGGGAGCAGTTTAGGCTCGGTCTTGATATTCATCTCGCTCATAATACTCGCTAATCCCAACTTCACCACTGTTGATATTTTCCCTGATTTTATTGCGTATTTCATAATTGCGACTATGGCGAATAAGTTTGCTAACCTTGCCCCATACTTCGCCGAGGTACGCGAGGGTTGCTTAAAGCTTGGTCTGATAACCCTAATCAAGCTACCCGCGATGGTAATGATGTTTTCGGTAATGTCATCCGGACGAGATATTGTTCCGCTAATGACGCTAATCTTTGTAGTGCTCGAGTTGATTGTGCTCTACCCCGCATTATCTAATGCATTTTTGGCACTGTTTTATGTAGGCGAGAGAAGCGATGCAAATGAATTCATCTCACCATACCGTGTGATGGGTATTAGAGTACATACCGATTTTCTCCGCGCGTGCGCTTTCGTCTTTGTAAGTGTCAAGGGTGCGCTTAATATTATCCCCGAATTTTGCCTTTTGACATTCGATACAGACACACTGATTGTAGCGCTCCGCTCTCTGTATCCAACACTTGAGGTCATGTCGCTTCTTACTGTTCTTATATTCGGCATTTTCACGCTGATGCTAGCGCGCGGTTATATGAAGTCGATAGCTTGCGGTATGGGGCTTACCGATGCTGTATATTCTATTGTCGACAATGATAGACTTGCGAGCTATGAATATACTCGTAATATACGCGTAAAGTTATCAACACTCACCGTTTTGTTTATCACATCTCTCTTGACCTTAGACATTTGCTTCACAGGCTCAAACTATGATATGACAAATTCACTGAATGATGGTCTAACAATTCTTCCTAGGTTTGTATATGCGGTTGTGCTGGTCTTTGTTACGCTAAAACTCTTCGGCAAAAATAAAATAGCACTGCCTATATACATCGGCAGTGCAGGATATACCGTATTCAACATACTAAACACCATTTTCACAAAGAAGTTTCTCTCGGAATATTCGTATTCCGACCTCTTTGGTGAAGGGGCAAAGATAGCATATATCCCGAGCGAAGTATTTGCCTCGCTAGAGACGGTGTGTATGGGGATAATTACAATTCCCTTTGCAATTTTGCTTCTGCGTTTTCTAAAGGAGAACACGGGAAGCGACACAGATATTGATGCCCTACGCACGCAGGATATGGAATACAGGCGTACAATCAATATCAAGACTATAATATTCGCGCTTTGCCCGCTTCTCATATCCCTACTAAAGACACTAAACACATTCTTTATCGGCTCTCCATCCTTGATTTTCACAGACCCTAATGATGTTACTATGCCTACCATTGTTACTTCGGCTGTTCCTTGGTTTGGAACCTTGATACTTGTTGTCTGTATCGCATACATCTTCTACTCTTTCTACTTCACAAATGATATTAAGTCCGAGATAAAGATGAAGTATTCGGACAGCGAGCATACATTTGATTAGATGTCATAGCTCGGCTAAGGGGCTTCAGATATTTCCGAGAAAGATATATACATTCGATTAAACAGAAAAGGGCTGACGCAAATGCTTCGTACCCTTAAGGATAGTTTTGTAACTTAAAAAGAATATGTTATCTACCAACAAAAAAGACAGAGAATATTTTATGTTCTCTGTCATTTTTGTATAGCGAAGACTTTCATTTAGGGTACGATCCTAATGAGACAGCCCTTTTTATGTTATTTTGTTATTCTAGAGATTATCTCCTCGACATCGGCGTGATGAGGTGCGCCAGCCTCGAACTCGCGAAAAGCCGAGATTACGCTGTCACGACAGTCCTCTATCGTGGTATCGTTGGGTATTAGGGCAAAGAAGCACTTCGTGAGCGATGGAAGCCTGATATAGTCCTCACGGTTACGTTCCTTGCGCGAAGCAACCTTATCGGGGGTGGAGCCACCACGGCCTGCAAGGCGTGTGTTAACAGTATCTCCCGAGGCATAGAGGTATATAGCGCAAGTATGGCAGAGCGAATGATGGTAAAGGGCATCAACGCCATTTAGGTCGAGGACAAGAAGCGGTATCTTTCCCTCTCTGTGTGCTCTCTCAACCTCGGAATGGGGCGTGCCGTACATACATCCGTCATAGACCATATGCTCAAGCATCTTACCACTCTTGATAAGCTCGCCGAACTCTTCTTCTGTACAATAGAGGTATTCATCATCGTGTGCATCGCCACGCTTTGCTCGCGTGGTGGCCGACCTAAGTAATGTAAACCTAGGGTTGTGGGCTATTATAGCCTTAGCAACCGCGGTCTTGCCTACACCGCTGGGGCCGGCAATGATAAGAACCGACCTCTTCTCCATATCTCACCTACCGCCGGGGATAATCTTATCCTTGCCGCCCATATAAGGACGAAGCGCAACGGGAATGTTGACTGTACCGTCAGCATTGAGGTTATTCTCAAGGAATGCGATAAGCATTCTGGGGGGGGCAACAACAGTGTTGTTAAGGGTGTGTGCAAGATAGGTCTTTCCGTCCTCGCCCTTTACTCTGATTTTAAGGCGTCTAGCCTGCGCCTCACCGAGGTTCGAGCAAGAGCCTACCTCAAAGTACTTCTTCTGCCTCGGCGACCAAGCCTCAACATCAATAGACTTAACCTTAAGGTCAGCAAGGTCACCCGAGCAGCACTCAAGAGTACGAACAGGGATGTCAAGTGTACGGAACATATCAACGGTGTTCTGCCAAAGTCTATCAAACCACATAGGTGAGTCCTCGGGCTTACATACAACTATCATTTCCTGCTTCTCAAACTGGTGGATACGATATACACCCCTCTCCTCTATACCGTGTGCGCCCTTTTCCTTACGGAAGCAGGGCGAATAAGATGTGAGGGTATATGGAAGCTTAGCCTCGGGGGTGATAGTGACGATAAACTTACCTATCATAGAGTGCTCGGATGTACCGATTAGGAAGAGGTCCTCGCCCTCTATCTTATACATCATAGCATCCATTTCGGCAAAGGACATAACGCCTGTAACAACACCGGAGCGAATCATATAAGGCGGTATGCAATAGGTGAAGCCACGGTCAATCATAAAGTCGCGAGCGTAGGATATAACCGCGGAATGAAGTCGTGCAATATCACCCATAAGGTAATAGAAGCCGTTACCCGCAACCTTTCTCGCGCTATCAAGGTCTATACCTGCAAATGTCTCCATGATATCCGTATGATAAGGAATATCGAAGTCGGGAACGACAGGATCGCCATAACGCTCAACCTCGACATTCTCCGAGTCATCCTTACCAATCGGAACAGAGGGATCTATAATATTGGGGATAATCATCATTATTCCCTTTACCTTTTCCTCTAGTTCTGCCTCGCGCGCCTCGCACTGTGCAAGCTCTTGTGCCTGCTCACCAACAAGCTTCTTAGCCGCC
Source organism: Eubacteriales bacterium (assembly GCA_045655565.1). Lineage (GTDB taxonomy): Bacteria > Bacillota > Clostridia > Oscillospirales > CAG-272 > UBA1740. Next base: position 7,049 of record JAZOPN010000061.1, read on the forward strand.
TCAGCCTCATCAAATCTCTTCTGTGCCATAAGAGCACCGATAGACTTAGACACCTTATTTCTGTTAGCGCGAAGCTCGTCCGCACGACGCTTAGTAGCGCGAAGCTCCTCATCAAGAGCAATTACTTCATCAACAAGAGGAAGCTTAGTATCCTGGAACTTCTTTCTGATGTTCTCTCTTACAACATCGGGGTTTTCTCTCAAGAACTTAATGTCAATCATGTTCTTCTCCTTATATAGGTAATATTATAAACAAAAAAAGCTCTCATCCGATATGGGACGAAAAGCTCCGTGGTACCACCCAATTTGGGGAACTGTTCCCCACTCTCTTTGCTGTAAGGGGCTACCCCTCGACTCATCGCCGAATGCTCGGGAAGCGGAAAGGACAAAATACCAACCTGCTCGCACCGACCGCAGGCTCTCTGAATGGTAGAAATGCACATTTTCTTCCGTCTTTGCTATTGATATTAAGATTATACACTATTAATTAGAAAAATTCAAGGGGATATAGAAAAATATTTATTCTTTTGCATAGGGTATCAGAAAATATATAATTTTAGAAATATTTTAGGCACGCTTTTCATTACTCGTTCAAAATACGACTTTTTCTTAGTTTGTTGCGCATTTTTCTTCTGTGGCTATTGATTTTCTCTGTAAGTTGAGGTATAATAATACTAAAAAATCGAATGGAGAAAAACAAATGCTAGTTTCAGCAAATGAAATGCTGCTTGCGGCTAAGGCCGGTCATTATGCAGTCGGTCAGTTCAACATAAACAATCTTGAGTGGGCTAAGGCAATACTGCTAGTAGCAGAGGAGATGAAGTCTCCTGTTATTCTCGGCGTATCCGAGGGCGCGGGAAAGTATATGTGCGGTTATAAGACTATCGTTGGTATGATAGAAGGAATGATAGAGTATCTGGCTATTACAGTTCCCGTCGCACTTCACCTCGACCACGGCTCGTATGAGCACGCACACAAGTGCATTGAGGCGGGCTTCTCTTCGGTCATGTTTGACGGTTCGAAGTACCCCATCAATGAGAATATTGCTAAGACCCGCGAACTTGTTGCGATATGCAATGCTAAGGGTATCTCTCTTGAGGCCGAGGTTGGATCAATTGGCGGAGAGGAAGATGGAGTCGTAGGCGGAGGCGAGGTTGCCGATCCCGATGAGTGTAAGATGATAGCAGATCTCGGAGTAACTATGCTCGCTGCCGGCATCGGAAACATACACGGAAAGTACCCTGCTAATTGGGCCGGACTCAACTTTGATGTGCTTGCTAAGATTAGCGAGACGGTTGGTGATATGCCACTTGTACTCCACGGTGGTACAGGCATCCCCGAGGATATGATTAAAACTGCAATAAGCCTCGGAGTATCTAAGATAAATGTAAATACCGAATGCCAGCTTTCATTTGCTGCGGCAACTCGCGCATATATTGAGGCTGGGCGCGACCTTGAGGGCAAGGGCTTTGATCCCAGAAAACTTCTCTCTCCCGGCACGGAGGCTATCAAGGACACTGTAAGAGAAAAGATCAAGCTGTTTGGCTCTGCTGGTAAGGCATAGACATTTATGGGATCTCATATTTTGACATAACCTAATAAAACGAGGTAGAGATTGCAACCTATACTGCAAATTCTATCTCGTTTTTTATTGTCTAAGGAGATAATCAATGTTGAAAACCTATGCCTTTGCAGGTGCTATAATTGCCGAAAGTGCTAAATAGGCAGGCTTGGAGCAGTCTAGAATGACGTTGCTTGTCTACCTTATACACCTTCGGGGGGCAGAACGATAATTCTCAACAAAACCCGCTCGCCCAATGGTGCCGTTCTCAATATTATCTATAACATTAAAATGAATAAACCCCGCTTCGATAGCATATAGTTGTACAAAGATTATTGATTTTCAGGGGGATTATGATGGGTAATAGTTCTATATACGAGGATATCGCAAAGAGAACGGGCGGAGATATCTACATAGGCGTGGTCGGGCCTGTAAGAACCGGTAAATCTACATTTATCAGGCGTTTTTTAGATTGTGTTGTCCTACCTAATATTGAGGATGATCACGATAGAGAACGCACACTCGACGAGATGCCGCAATCGGCAGGCGGACGCACGGTTATGACAACCGAGCCAAAGTTCGTGCCGGATGAGTCGGTGAAAATTTCGGTCGGCGGTGGTACTGAATTTAATGTCAAGATGATAGATTGTGTCGGATATATGGTTGCGGGTGCGCTGGGTAACGAGGAGGATGGTGCGCCGAGGATGATACGGACACCCTGGCGTGAGGAAGCTATTCCATTCTCCGAGGCAGCGGAAATAGGAACAAGCAAGGTAATCGGAGAGCATTCTACTATCGGTATACTAGTCACAACCGACGGCTCAATTGGTGATATACCAAGGGAAAACTACATAGATGCAGAAGAGCGAGTTGCCAAGGAGTTATGCGCGCTCGGCAAACCGTTTGCAATAGTTTTGAACTCCGCTAACCCTAGGAGCAAGGAGGCGCGCGCACTTGCCGAGGAATTAGAGGAAAAATATTGTGTGCCTGTGGCGTTAGTTAGTTGCCCAGACCTCTCTCCCGAGGATATTCAAGGGATACTGGCTCTTGTGCTAGGAGAGTTCCCTGTTAGACGCTTAGAATTCAAGATGCCCGATTGGACTTGTGCGCTACCAGATAACCACCCAATGCGAGGAGAGCTGCTCACAAGGGTTAGGACATTTGCATCGGGCGTAGCTAAACTCGGAGACATTGAGAAAATGTCTAGTGAAGCAGTCGCCGTAAGTAGGATAGATGCAGGTGAGGGCGTTGGTGAGTTGGATATGCCGATATCAGACGAAGAATTCTTTAAGACGCTTGGCGAGATAACAGGACTTGATCTTGGGAATAAGAGAAAACTTTTCACACTCGTTGGCGAGATGGCGCGTATAAAGGAAAAATATGAGCGTATATCAAAGGCTCTTGAAGAGGTAGAAGACCGTGGATACGGTATCGTTATGCCAAGACCGGAGGATATTACACTTGAGGAACCGAAGCTTGTCAGAACAGCCGGTGGATGGGGTGTTAAAATTTCCGCTCACGCAGAAAGTGTGCATATGATAAAGACCGGAATCCGAGCAGACCTCTGCCCGATGGTAGGCACAGAGGATCAGGCGGCAGAGGTTGTAAAATACCTTATTCAGGAATATGAAAGCGATCCCGATAGAATTTGGGAGTCTAATATGTTCGGCAAATCACTGTATGACTTGGTCAAGGACGGTATGAATGCGAAACTTTCGCATATGCCCGACGAGTCTCGCGAGAGACTTGCTCAAACACTTGAGAAAATAATAAACGAGGGGGCGAGCGGGCTCGTCTGCATACTACTATAAAACAAAATGAGAGCGAGGCATCGCTCTCATTTTATTTTATGTAAGTCATTGTTTACATATCAAAAGCAGATAATAGTCTATAACACGACACGGGCAGGGCTATATCTCGGTTTTCCATAGACCGTGTAGATTGCAGTATGCATAAACCGCAACAGGCTTCTCATCACCAAGCGCAAAACTAACAACAGGCTCTGAGCCGGGTGTCAGACACTTGCGCTGACCGCCCTTATCCGTCTCAAGATATACCCAAGAGATATTATGTTCCTCACTCATAGGATGAAGAACCGAGCCGACAACAACCTTTACTGCGCCGTCTGTCACTTCAACAACCGGAATATGCTTCTCACGGCTGGCATCAACGGTGCCGGGGACAAGCTGTGTCATCTTCTGTCCGCAGCATACAACAGAAACTCCCGATGCATGTATCATACCAATGATATTACCGCAACGCTCACACACATAGAACTTGTTTTCCATAGATTATCTCCTTTAATAAAGATTTATTATTTTATTATTTGATCAGCAAGTGTCTTAATCTCTATTTTTGATCTATCATCCAGGGCAGATAGGATCTTTACCCCTGCCTCGAGGTAGGTTATATCGCGCGAGCCATCAAGCATACCGCGCATAACCTTTGCGGCGGTTGGTGCCCAAGAGCCATTCTCTATGAATGCTACTCTTCTATTGCGATATCCGCGCTCTGTGAGGTGGTTTATAAACTCACGCATAAACGGGAATACATCTCCATTGTATGTCGTTGTAGCAAGAACGAGTGTGCTGTATCTAAAAGCATCCTCTACCGCTTCTGCCATATCGCACTCTGCGAGGTCGTTTAGGACAACCTTAGTATATCCTCTATCGCGAAGAATGTCAGCAAGTTCCTCCACCGCGCGCTTTGTGTTTCCGTAGACCGATGTGTATGCTATTACTACTCCCTCTTCCTCAGGGCGATAGGATGACCAGGTGTCGTATAGACCTGTATAATAGTCGAGATTATCGGTTAGGACAGGGCCGTGAAGTGGGCAGATTTTCTCAATATTGAGTTTTGATGCCTTCTTTAAGAGTGCCTGCGCCTGTGCACCATACTTACCCACTATACCGATATAATAGCGTCTTGCCTCGCACGCCCAGTCCTCCTCAACATCGAGAGCACCAAACTTACCGAATGCGTCGGCAGAAAACAGCACCTTATCCTTATCATCATAAGTAACTATAACCTCAGGCCAATGCACCATCGGCGCGGTGACGAATGTTAGTGTACGCTCGCCGAGAGAAAGGGTGCTTCCCTCTCCAACAACAAGCCTGTTTTCCGAGAAATCCACACCGAAGAACTGCTTCATCATAACAAATGACTTCTGCGAAGATACAACAACGGCTGTGGGATATACCTTAAGAAACTGCATTATACCCGAAGAATGGTCGGGCTCCATATGCTGAACCACGAGGTAATCGGGTGTTCTATCACCGAGTACCGACTTCACTTTTTCAAGCCACTCATCAACAAACGCGATATCTACGGTGTCCATCACCGCGATTTTCTCGTCGAGTATTACATAAGAGTTATACGCCATACCGTTAGGTACGTTATACTGCCCCTCAAACATTTTATCTCTGTGGTCATTAACACCGACATATTTAATAGAATTAGTAATCACCATAATAATACTTCCTTTTGTGAATGTGCAATAGCCTATGACTAATATATTATATCATATTTTCTTATTAAATTCAAGCAAGGCACACTCATATTTCAAAGAAATATTTTCCTCGTCAAAAACAAACAGGTCAGGAAAAGCCCTGCCCCACATCATCTCATTCTAGAGAAAAACTACTCATTTTTTAGGTAAGAGCAGGTTCACGCTTATGCTACTTGACAGCAGGGCGTACTCAATAAAGAGTATTATCCATTATGCTCTCAAGAAGTGCGCAGAAATCGCGCTCCGCCTCCTCAAGAGACTTGTCATTGGTAAAATAATAGTCGTATGTGTAATTCTCTACCCCATCATCCGAGGCATTGCCATAGGACGACTTGGTCATTCTGGTGCCGCCACGGATTAAAAGCGTCTTTGCCGCACCACCGGTAGTCTCAATAAACTTGACAATCTCCTCAGGCTCGCGGATATGTAGGAACATTATCTCATAATCGGACTGTAAAAACCTAAGATAGCGTTCCTTTGCCCACACAGTCGGATAATTGTTGTAGCCGACCGTCAGAGCCTTCAGGTCGGAAAGAAATCTACGGGACTTATCATCTTTGGAGCCGTCCCAACCGCAGATGCGTGCGATATCCTTAATGGGGTCTACGCTCGAAATATTATAAACGCGAAAATGCTTCGCCGCGAGGTCACAAAGCGTATCCTTACCGACGCCACCTCTACCGTTTATTACAAGTGCGATTTTTTTCATTTTACCACCTATTTTATAGTTACTGCCTTTTTTCAAATTTTAATGAACGAAGTTCGAGTCTATACTTGTACAAGCGAGAACGAGGAAATTTCAAGAAGTGTGCGAAAGCCCCTTGGCTTTCGTCGTGGTGCCATTTGGCAACACGGTTAATTTACATAACCGTGGAAATTAACATCACAAGAATTATACCATAGGTATATGTTGATGTCAACAAAATTGGATATTTTATTAATCAATATTTCCTTTTACTTTACAATCCCATTTTGATATGGTAGAATACAGTTGAAATTTCTTTAGGAGCGAGAAATATGATTAAAACACTATTTGGTACTATGCCTTCTCGTGAGGAAATATACAAATTCAGGCTAGAGAGTGAGTGCGCGAGTGCAGAAATAATTAGCCTTGGGGCGACCATAGCCTCTTTTATGCCTTACGGCAAAGAGATAATCGGTGGTTTCGATACTCTCGAGGAATATCTCGACTGTTCCTCCTATCACGGTGCTACTGTTGGACGCGTATGCAACAGGATCGTGGGAGCGAGTTTCGAGATGGACGGTGTGTTATATGAGCTAACCAAGAATAATGATGGGCACTGCCTACACGGTGGAAACGATGCCTACCACGATAAGCCGTGGGATGTGATAGATTATGGGGCTGATTTTGTGCGTCTTGGGTACACATCGCCCGACGGACAATCGGGCTTCCCCGGCGAGGTTAAAATCGAGGCTAAGTTTAGCCTCTCGGGTGATTCGCTGGCTGTTGAATACACCGCTGTGCCGAATAACAAGACGCCTATTATGATAACGACTCACGGCTTCTTTAACCTCGACAGTTTTGTAAATTCGGTTGAGGAGCACAGGGTACGCATATATGCCGATGAATACAGCGAGGTGTCGGAGGCTAGGCTTCCAACAGGCAGGAGAGTTTCGGTTGCAGGAGGTGCTTTCGATTTCAGAACCCCGAAAACCATAGCAGAGGGTATGAAGCTAATCCCAATTGGCTATGACCACAACTTTGTTGTGAAGCCGGAGATATTTATTGAGTATGGTGAGAAGAGTCTTGGTCTTTGCGCCGAGGTATGGGGCAAGGAACTAAAGCTCTCGGCATACACAGACCAGCCAGGCTTCCAATTCTATGTGCTCGCAAACAATAAATTGACCGAACCGCCACTGCGCGGAGGAGTAAAGCAGACGCGTATGTCTTCGTTCTGCATTGAGCCACAGATTGAGCCGAACTGTGTGGCGCGTGGCGTAGGCTTCATAGATGCGGGCGAGGTATATACCAATACCATAATCTACAAGGTAGAAAGGATTTAACTTGTATGCCGTGGCGAAGATAAAAGATTTTCGCCACGGTGCTTGACATTCTTCTATATTTATGATACAATACTGCTGTCTAAAGCGATGATGGGAGCAAGTAGCCTGTATTACCAATGACAGAAAGTTGCCGTATGATGAGAGGCGCGTGAGGTATATATGCGAATACATCCCTGAGTGCGTACCGAAGCCCAAGAGGGTGCGTAGGCTACGACGGGTCAGCCCGTTACAGCGAATGAGACTTGATTTATCGAGTGAAGCAAGGTGGTACCACGTAAAGTTTTCTTTTCGTCCTTGGGTTTTCCCGAGGGCTTTTTTATTGCTTATAAAAATGTGTATATATACGGAGGTAAAAATGCAAATTTACGAAGAGCTTGTCGCTCGTGGCCTGATAGCACAGGTTACAGACGAGGCAGAGATCAGAGATCTAATCAACAACGGAAAGGCAACATTCTACATCGGCTTCGACCCGACTGCTGATAGCCTGCATGTAGGTCACTTTATGGCACTATGCCTTATGAAGAGATTACAGATGGCCGGAAATAAGCCCATCGTGCTAATCGGTGGTGGTACAGGTCATATCGGTGACCCCTCGGGCAGAACCGATATGCGTTCGATGATGACTAAGGAGACAATCGACCACAACTGTGAGTGCTTCCGCCATCAGATGGAGAGATTTATCGAGTTCGGTGAGGGCAAGGCTATTATGGTTAACAACGCCGATTGGCTTCTCGACCTCAACTACGTTGAGCTTCTTCGCGAGGTTGGTGCGCACTTCTCTGTTAACCGTATGCTCTCGGCAGAGTGCTACAAGCAGAGAATGGAAAAGGGCCTTTCCTTCCTTGAGTTCAACTATATGATTATGCAGTCCTACGACTTCTATCATCTGTTCCAGCACTACGGCTGTAATATGCAGTTCGGCGGTGATGACCAGTGGAGCAATATGCTCGGTGGTACTGAGCTTATCAGAAGAAAGCTCGGCAAGGATGCGTATGCGATGACCATTAACCTACTCCTCAACTCCGAGGGTAAGAAGATGGGTAAGACTGCGAATGGCGCGGTATGGCTTGACCCCAAAAAGACTACTCCCTACGACTTCTACCAGTACTGGAGAAATGTCGGTGATGCCGATGTGCTTAAGTGCATTAGAATGCTCACATTCCTCCCGCTTGAGGAGGTTGACAAGATGGATACCTGGGGGGGTGCGCAGCTCAATGTAGCTAAGGATATCCTCGCATATGAGCTTACCAAGCTTATCCACGGTGAGGAAGAAGCAGAGCGTGCAAGAGCCGCTTCTAAGGCACTCTTTGGTGCAGGTGATGCCGCACTCACTCCCTCTGTTGAGGTTGATCCGGCTAGCCTTGTCGATGACAGGATAGATGTAAACAGTCTGCTTGTTCTTGGCAAGATGGTTCCCTCGCGCTCTGAGGGCAGACGTGCAATCGAGCAGGGTGGCGTATCTGTCGAGGGAGAGAAGGTAACCGATGTTAAGGCGACAATAACTCGCGAGCAGCTCGCCGCCGGTGTGCTTATCAAGCGCGGCAAGAAGAGCTTCTGTAAGTTCGTACTTAAATAATGAACTTGGGTAGAGTTTCGCACTCTACCCTTTTTACTTTTTTAACATAATATCTATTGATTTTCCATAGCTTTAGTGCTAGAATTGTAATAGTAATACGATCTTTAGAGGCTACTTAGTATGCAGAGAATATATAAAAACTTCTGGTTTGATTTGATTTGTGCTGTGGTTTCGCTCGCTCTCGGTATCGCTATGCTACCGACATTCGGAATTGTCAGCATCGTTCTAAACGCACTTCTTGCCGCTACACTGCTTGGTTATCTTATCGTCTTTATGATTGATAAACTTAATCGCACAAGGGGCTTGATATTTGTGCTGGCTGTCATAGAATTTATTGCGATAGTGCTAATTATCGCGGAGCTACTCGTTGAGCAATTCACCCCTCTTAGAGTGGGTGGAGTGTGCCAAACCGTTGGCATTGTTCTTTGGCTACGCGGTGTGGTTATGGTGATAGGTATGTATAGCGCTGCACTGTCGGTTAGAAAACCTCAGGATAAGATGTCGCGCTTCATCATCGGGGTTGCGCTCATATCCTTTGGAATGTATCTGTTCACTAATCCCCTTATACCCGACGCTGTCATGGAATGGGTGCTATGCATTGCGCTCTTCCTGTTTGCGCTTATTTTCGCAGGGCTTGCTTACCTATTTTCGCCGACATCATCGGGTACGAAGAAAAGTAAATAATATTTCGTCTCCGCACTAACTCGGTGCGGAGATTTTTGTCGGTTTAAGTGGATTACACCACTTTTCTCGGACATCAATAGTTTTTTTATATAAATCACTTGACAACTGCTTCATTATGTGGTATCATATTAAGGCTTGAAAAGTGCTTATGCCCCTGTAGCTCAGTCGGTAGAGCACCTGACTTTTAATCAGGGTGTCCGGGATTCGAGTTCCCGCAGGAGCACCAAGGGACTGAGCATATCAGTCCCTTCTTAATTCGAGATGTTGCAAGGTCGGTAGTTTGCGAGGTAAAACGATTAATAATCGTTTTCACGAAGCAAAAAGCCCAAAGCAAGGAGCGAAACGAGCCGCAGACTTGCAGAGGCGAAGTTGCGCGACTATGCGACGGCGTGTTCAGCCCGTGAGGGCGCGCGGATGGGGTGCATAAGCTCCAAGACGCGAATAAGATTATAACTAAATATTTTTCGAGATGTTGCAAGGTCGGTAGTTTGCGAGGTAAAACGATTAATAATCGTTTTCACGAAGCAAAAAGCCCAAAGCAAGGAGCGAAACGAGCCGCAGACTTGCAGAGGCGAAGTTGCG
>JAZOPN010000062.1:0-95980 GCA_045655565.1 Eubacteriales bacterium
GCTGTTCTTCACCCAAGCTCGACGTATGTAAATACGCCTTCGGGGCAAAGAACGACAATTTCTACTCAAAATCCCTTTGCCGTGGCTTTGGCATTTTGGTATAACCGAACAAGCGGACTTGTTCTATTGCTGTTCTTCACCCAAGCTCGACGTATGTAAATACGCCTTCGGGGCAAAGAACGACAATTTCTACTCAAAATCCCCTTGCCGTGGCTTTGGTATTTTGGCATAATCAATAAAACACCGAGGCATTGTATATACAGTGCCTCGGTTTCACTTTCGGGGATTGAAAACAAGGGAGAAGAAACAAGGGCGAGCAGTTATTCTGCTCGCCCTTGTTTCTTCGTTAAAACTATCAAGAATATGCAAACTATAATAGTCAAAATACTATTTTCTTACCATCATAGCTACCCAATCATTTTCCTTTTCCTCGCGCACTATCTCGTAGCCGAGAGAGAGGGCGCAGTCCGCCACCTTGTCGCGATACTCGGAGATGATACCTGATAGAATGAGGGGCGCGCCTGGCTTTAGGCAGTCCTCAATGTCGGGCATCATTCTTATGATTATATCGGCTACAATGTTCGCCACTGCGAAATCGTACCTTTCCTTGCGGTCGATGCCGTGTAATAGATCGGATGTGCCAACCGTGATATTGGTGCAGCCATCGCGCTCGGCATTCTCTCTTGCCACCTTTACAGCTACGGGGTCGATATCATAGGCAAAGCACTCCTTTGCACCAAGCTTCGAGGCGCAAATCGACAGTATGCCGCTACCCGTGCCGACATCCAGCACCCTTTCGCCACCCTTAATCTCGTCCTGCATAATACGCATAACCAGCCTTGTGGTCTCGTGTGTGCCTGTTCCGAATGCCATACCGGGGTCCATTTTGATTATGACCTCGTCCTCTCTCGCCTCATACTTCTCCCAGGCGGGGACTATCGTTACACGGCCAAGGGGTATCGGCTTGTAATACTGCTTCCAGCTCTCGCTCCAGTCCTCTTCGTTCATGCCCTCTGTGGTAATCTCGACCGGTATTCCGAGCGAGGGAAAACGCGCGTCTAGGTGCGACTTATACTCTGCGAGGTTTTTCTCCTCAGGCACAAATATCGACACCTTTACCCTGTCCTTATCCGCATTTAATATACTCTCGTCAACTAGGTCGCCATACATTCCGTTTAGCGTAAAGTCGGAATAATCCTCTATCATCAGACCGTTATCGAGCATACTCATTACCGCTACTATATCGTCAAGATCCTCTGTCCTACCCGTGACCGTCAGCTTCGTCCAATTACCTGCCATATCTTCTTTTTACCTCGTCTATATTTTTCATTACCTCGTCTATGAGGGCGTCTTTTGTTTCAAATGTTCTCTCAGCTCTTATATACTCGGTGAAGTATATTGTCACCTCTCTATCATATAGGTCGCCATCATACCCTATTATATAGGTCTCCGCGTGCATCTGTCTTTCCATAATTGTAGGACAGGTGCCAATATTTGTTAGCGCGGGATACCTTACGCCATCAATCTCTACCTCGGTCATATACACACCGCGACCGAGTGGGCTATCTGTTGGTATATCGGTATTCAAGGTCGGGAAACCAAGGCTCTTTCCAAGCCCCAGACCGTGGTCAACAACGGCGCGTATATGGTACTTTTCACCGAGAAGCGCTGTGGCACGATCGCATTGTCCGTTTGCCAAAAATGCGCGTATCAAGGATGATGAAATCTCGACACGGGTACCGTCATCGAGCGTAATATGCTCCATTTCTATGGCCACAGCCTCGCCGCCCGAGGACTTCATAATCCTAGACAGTGTATCGCTGTCGCCCGTTGCACCTTTGCCGAAGCGGAAGTCCTCCCCTGACACCGCGACAACACATCCGAGGTCGCGACATAACACATCGCGGATAAACTCCACCTCGCTAAGGCTCGATACCGAGCCAAAGTCGGCAACCACCGTTATATCAACTCCGAGGGCATCAAATATCCTTATTTTCTCTTCGGTCGTATATAGGCGCGCCTCGCGGCTCTTTAGCCTCATATCCTCGGTCGGGAATGTGAATACCACAGAGAGAAAACCTCGCGCTCTTGCAATTTTGACCGCCTCACCTATCAGGTGCCTGTGTCCGAGATGAACACCATCGAAAAAGCCTAGGGCGCATACGCTCTTTGACATCAACGGTGACACTTTGCCATATCTATACTCTGTTATCTGCATACGCACCTCCACTTCGTCGTTTTCTTATATAGATTTTACAACTTCCTATCCTAAAAGTCAACACCGCCAAGAAAAAATACCCTAGCCACGCTTAATATATGCCGGCATTGCTCATTCCCAAGTGCCCGTCATCTCTCTAGGTTGACAAATTTACTAATATATGTTAAAATTCTCTTATATGGGCAAAATATTAAAACATTATTAGCGAAAAACAAAAAGGAGAAAATTAATGAAACTCAATTACAAGAGAACTATTCTTGTAGGCTTCGCGTTTTTCCTTATTAGCGCGTTTTGGCAGGCCTACGATGCGATAGTACCGCTCATTTTGACGAATCACTTCGGCTTGGCTCAGAGCGCGTCGGGAGTAGTTATGTCGGTGGATAATGTTCTGGCAGTGTTCCTCCTACCCATATTCGGTGCTCTATCGGATAAGGTTAATACCAAGTACGGACGACGCACGCCGTTTATTTTATTTGGAACAATAGTAGCAATAGTAGCATTTATCGCGCTTACCCTCGTGGACAACTTCTACCTCGCCCGTGTTATAACCGAGGTTGTTGAGGCTAATCCCCAGGGCGCACTGACCGACGAGGCATACAAGGCTAAGCTTGTTCAGCTCACCCTCGAGTTGACCCTTGCTAACCCTCTTGGGCTTGTTGGCTTTATCGCGACACTTCTCGTTGTTCTTCTCGCTATGGCTACATTCCGCTCCCCTGCCGTTGCACTGATGCCTGATGTCACCATCAAGCCCCTGCGCTCTAAGGGTAACGCTATCATCAATTTGATGGGTGCTGCGGGCGGTATCATAGTGCTTATTCTCGGTATGGTGTTCGGCACATCGAAGAACCCATATATGTCCTACACCACCTATGTAATAGCCGTCACCAGCCTTATGGCGATTGGTCTAATTGTGTTCCTCTTCTCTGTAAGAGAGAGAAAGTGGGCGGACGAGATGGAGGAGGAGTCTGTTAGGCTTGGACTTGAGGAAAGTGCCGAGAAGACCGTGGAGGGTACAGAGAAGCGTTCTCTTAGCCGTCCTGAGTTTATCTCTCTTATTCTCATTCTCGCCTCGGTTGCGCTCTGGTACATTGGCTATAACTCTATCACGAGTAAATATTCGGTTTACGCAACCAATGTCCTCGGCTTCGACTTCAACCTCACCCTGATTATTGCTCAGGCGGCAGCAATCGTGTCCTACATTCCTGTCGGTATCGTTGCATCAAAGCTCGGTAGAAGAAGGACTATCCTAGCAGGTATCACAATGCTTGCGACAGCGTTCCTTATCGGCAACTTCATCACCCCCACCACCCCTGAGTTCATAATGTACCCTGTATTCATTCTTGCAGGTATGGGTTGGGCGACCATCAATGTTAACTCATTCCCCATGGTTGTTGAGCTTGCTCGCGGTGGTGATGTAGGTAAGTACACAGGCTACTATTACACCGCTTCTATGGCGGCTCAGATAGTTGCTCCTATTCTCTCAGGCTCACTCTATGATCTTGTAGATCTCATTGTACCGGGGCAGGGTATGCGTATAGTATTCTTCGCTTTTGGTACGATATTTGTTGCGCTATCGTTCCTCACTATGTTCTTTGTTAAGCACGGTGACGCAAAGGCAGAGAAGACAGGCGCTCTCGAGGCTCTTGGCGGTATAGATGATTAGGTGAGGCACATATGACACCATTACAGATTGCACTTATAGCTTTAGTTAGTGCGCTCCTGCTTTTTCTTGTTTGCGTCGGCATATTCTTCTGGATGATTAAGCCTGGCACGCGCAAGTGTGGCGTGGAAAAATATACTACCGTAAAATTTGCCCACCGCGGACTTCATGACGGTGGCAGGGCGGAGAATTCTATGTCGGCTTTCCGCGCAGCAAAGGAGTCGGGCTATGGCATAGAACTCGATGTCAGGCTATCGGGGGATGGCGAACTCGTTGTATTCCACGATCCGACATTAAACCGCGTTTGTGGCGTTGACGGGCGCGTAATAGACTTCACCGCCGAGGAACTTTCACGCCTAAGTCTTGCCTCGACAGGCGAGGGCATCCCCACCTTTAGACAGGTGCTCGAACTCATTGACGGCACAGTACCCCTTCTTATCGAGATTAAGATGGAGCCCGGAGAGAGCGGGATAGCTGAGAAGCTTGCCGAGGTTATAAAGGAATACCACGGTGACTACATCATTGAGTCCTTTAACCCCCTAGCACTCCGCACCGTGGCAAAGCTTATGCCCACAATACCTCGCGGCATCCTCTCTATGCCATATCACAAAGAGGATAGATTTAAGGGCAAACTTCTTTATTTCCTGCTTGAAAATCTACTCTTTAACTTTCTTGTGCGTCCGGACTTCATAGCATATGAAAAGGGTTGTAGCAAGCACCGCATACTACGACTAATTCGCCGTATCCACTCCACGCCACTCTTTGCTTGGACGGTCAGGAGCGAGGAGGAAGAGGCACGCGCAATAAGTGACGGATATGATACGGTAATATTCGAGAAGTATCTCGCAGAAAAGTAATAAAGCAAGGGCTGTTTCACCTAGACACAGCCCTAAAATATAGCAAAAATAAACAATATATCAAACAATAGTTTACAAAAACACTAAAAAGGACCTAAGATGAAACTACAACTTGTTGCTACCTGCCTTTTCGGACTTGAGCATCTTTTGGGCGAGGAAATAGATGCCCTCGGCTACGAGAGAATATCTACTATAAACGGTCGCGTCACCTTTCTCGGGGACGAAGAGGCGATAGCCCTATCTAATATATTTCTGCGCTATGCTGAGCGCGTGCTAATCAAGGTCGGCTCGTTTCGTGCCGAGAGCTTTGAGGAGCTGTTTGAGGGCACTCGAGCGCTTCCTTGGTCTAATTTCATCGGGCGCGATGACGCATTCCCCGTCAAGGGGCACTCGATTAAGTCGGCACTGCACTCTATTCCCGATTGCCAGGCGATAATCAAAAAGGCGATTGTCAAGAGCCTGTCCGCCAACTATGGAATATCCATATTTCCCGAGGATGGTGTAAAGTATCAGGTTGAATTCTTTATCCTAAACGATGAGGCAACCCTAATGATAGACACCTCGGGCGAGACCCTACACAAGAGAGGATATAGAAAAGAGGCGAATGCCGCCCCCATACGCGAGACGCTAGCCGCTGCTATTGCCAAAATATCCAGACCACGCGAGGATGTACTGCTCTGGGACCCTATGTGTGGCAGTGGCACTATTGCTATTGAGGCAGCTATGCTTATGCGCAATATCGCGCCGGGTATGAAAAGACATTTTGCCGCGGAACGCTTCCCATTTATCAAGGAAAGCCTCTGGCAGGACGCGCGTGATGAGGCTCGCGAGAGCATTGTGAAGTCCGATTTCACCGCATTCGCCACCGATATAGATGATAATGCCCTTGAGCTAGCGAAAAACAACGCTTACCGGGCAGGTGTGTTAAATTCTCTTAGGATTTTCAACAAGGACGCAAGGCATATTGGCGCACCGGGTAGGCGCGCAACCATTGTCACAAACCCACCCTACGGAGAGAGGCTTGGACAGCTGTCCGAGGTCGAGCTGCTGTATCGCGACATAGGCAGACACTTCCGTAGCCTATCTCCCTGGCAGGTCTATGTTATTACCAGTCACACGGGCTTTGAGCGTCTATACGGCAAGGAAGCCGACAAGGTGAAGAAGCTTTACAACGGAATGATACCGTGCTATTTGTATCAATATTTCAAAAACAAGTAATGGGGCTTCGAATCTTTGGCATAACCGAACAAAAAACAGAAATATTATTATGTAATATTTGTCGTGAACCATTCACCCTGCGCCGGATGTGTTTAAGGTCGAAAACCTTGTGGGTTTTCCTCGATTGAATTTGTTTTTTGTTCTATTGCCGTCTGCCTCCTCTCGACGTATGTGTATACGCCTTCGGGGTGCAGAGCGACAATTTCTGCTCAAACCTTCTTTGCCCCGGCTTCGAATCTTTGGCATAACCGAACAAGACAAAAAGCTCGCAAAATTGCGAGCTTTTTGCTTTAACGCCCTAGGCGTGTTAAGTTTTTCGGAGACTTTGAAATATTTCCAACTTGGGATTTCAACATTAGATACTTAGGGCTTAAAGCACACGGCTTTGTAGAGAGTGAATATAAGTAAATGAATTTAATTTCACCTTTTCTGATCTCACCAATTATCCCCGCGCAAAGTTAGCCGACAAAGCCGATTTTGCGCCGTACCCTGGACATCGTGCGCCTAGCATAATAGGACGCCTCCTCAGCTCCCGACTTCATAATACCCTCAAGGTAAGCCTTGTCGGCAATCAGCCTGGCAAATTCATCACGCACAGATGCTAGACCGTCTGCACACGCCTCTCCAACCGCGGTCTTGAAGTCGCCATAGCCAAGACCGTCGAACTCGCGCTCAATCTCATCGAAGCTCTTGCCTGTGAATGCGCGATATATTGTCATGAGGTTAGATACACCGGGCTTATCATCTGCAAAGCGCACATGGGTATCCGAGTCGGTTACTGCACGACGGAATTTACGCATAACCTCGTCCTTGTTGTCGAGGATATAAACCACCGCATTCTGGTTGGGGTCGGACTTTGACATCTTTGCTGTTGGCTCTGCGAGAGACATTATCTTCATTGTGTCCTGCGGAATAAAGCCCTCCGGCACAACGAACGTCTCGCTATACACCTGGTTGAAGCGGAGCGCGATGTCCCTCGCTAACTCCAGGTGCTGTTTCTGGTCGATACCAACAGGCACGAGGTCGGTCTGGTATAGAAGTATGTCCGCCGCCATAAGGGTCGGGTATGTGAAAAGACCTGCGTTGATATTCTCCGCGTTCTTTGCGCTCTTGTCCTTGAATTGTGTCATTCTCGACAGCTCGCCAAACATAGTATAGCAATTGAGTATCCAGCCAAGCTCCGCGTGTTGTGGAACCTGCGACTGCACGAAGACTGTATTTTTTGTGGGGTCGAGTCCGCACGCAATATACAGCGCGAGCGTTTCGTATGTTCTGCGGCGTAGCTCTGCCGGCACCTGCCTAACAGTGATAGCGTGCAGATCTGCAACGCAATAAAACGTCTTATAATCCTCTGAGAAACGCGAGAAATTCTTGATAGCACCGAGGTAGTTGCCTATCGTAAGGTTTCCCGAGGGCTGAACGCCCGACAAAACTATTTTTCTTCCATTCTGGTCTGCCATATAATCTGTCCTTATGAAAAATCATTGATTAACAGTATTGTACTACCTTTTTCTGTGTTTGTCAAGATGTCATATTTACACCCGGTACAAAATAATATTTTATTTTATAAACATTTGTTAATAATTTATTTATAATTATATGCTACAATACTAAAATGGCAGAATGTAGCGTGTGGTGGAATATCGCGAAGTTTCGCCCCGTAAAAGACATAAAAACCGAAAGGATAGGGTGCGTGTCACCCAAGATGAACGATGGTAAAAGTTGAAAACCTTGTGAAAAGATTTGGCAACACCTACGCAGTTAATGACATCTCGTTCGAGATAGGCGAGGGAGAGATAGTTGGTCTTCTCGGCCCGAATGGCGCCGGTAAGAGTACCGCTATGAATATCCTCACAGGATATTTGTCCTGTACCTCGGGTAGCGTGTATGTCGGTGGTATAAATCTCAGGGATGACCCCATCGAGGCTAAGAAGCTCATAGGCTTTCTCCCCGAGCAGCCTCCCCTCTACCCCGAGATGACGGTTATGGAGTTCCTGAATTTCGTATATGAGCTTAAGTCCTGCACCCTCGATAGAGAAGCGCACATAAAGGAGATTATTGCAGTGACCCAGCTGACAGAGGTTAAGGACAGGCTTATTGCCAACCTCTCTAAGGGTAATAAACAGCGCGTAGGTATAGCGGAGGCGCTCATTGGCGACCCTAAGGTGGTTATCTTTGACGAGCCGACAGTAGGCCTCGACCCTAAGCAGATTATAGCGGTTAGAAACCTTATGCGTACCCTTGCGAAGCGTCATACCGTCATTCTTTCAACCCATATCCTCGCAGAGGTACAGGCGGTGTGCGAGCGAGTAATCATAATGAATAAGGGCAAGATTATTGCCGACGAGCGCACAGAGAATATCGTACGCACAATTGAGGACGGCTACCGTCACCGTGCGAAGATTTGCGGCCCTGCGAAAGAGGTCTCGCAGGCTATATCGAGACTCTCGGGCGTGAAGTCTGTTGACACCACGGGTGAGCGAGATGGCGAGGCGTATATCCATATAATCGAGAGCGCCGGCGGTGCAGATGTCAGACGCGCCCTCTTCAATATGTGTGCGACTCGCAACTGGCCGATGATAGGTCTTGAGCCGTATGGCACAGACCTGGAGACGGTATTCATCAGGCTTGTCGACCGCTCCAACAACACACCCACAGACCCCGGCGTAAAGGCTCCTGCCAGGCGCCGCGCTCATTAAGGAGGTATAAAATGCTGGCAATATTCAAAAGAGAACTGCGCTCCTATTTCACGGGAGTGATAGGCTATGTATTCCTGGTTGTGTACCTAGCATTTGCGGCGGTAGTATTCGCCTATTCTACCCTCTTCGCGATGTCCTCGGACACGACAATATTCTTCACGGCTATGCTCCTCTTCTCCGCGATAGCACTTCCTCTTCTTACGATGAAGTCCTTTAGCGAGGAGCGAAAGACCAAGACCGAGCAACTGATACTTACCGCGCCCATATCCATCCCTGCGATGGTGTTTGGTAAGCTCCTTGCGTCCTATGTGGTATTCGCGGGCGCTGCGGTAGTCACCTCGCTTTACTTCCTTTTGCTTATCCCCTACACTCAGCTTCAGTTTGCCGAGCTTATCGGCAGTACAATAGCGCACCTGCTTGTTGGTCTTGTATTCATCGCGATAGGACTATTCGTGTCCGCCCTGACAGAGAACCAGCTTTCTGCTGCCATAGGCACAATAGCAATAATCATAGGCTTCCTAGGTATAGGACTAATAAGTCAGCTTCTCCCCTCGTCCTACTTCCTAAGATACATCCTTGATGCCGTTTCGATATTTACGAGGTTCCAGACCTTCGTCGCAGGCTACTTCGATTTCGCCTCGCTGTTCTATTACATTTCGGTAGCGGGGATATTTGGAGGAGCGACGATCCTCGTCTACTACCGTCGTCGCTTTAGTTGATAATTTTTGGCTATATTTGCCGATTGAATGCTTGTTAGTGGCGTTATTTGGCATCTGCCGGGGGCAGGGTGCTTTTCATAAATTCAAAAGGAATTTAGCAGAATGAATAAATTTGCAAAAAAGACAGGCGACTTCTTGAAGTCGCGAGGGTTTAACGTTGGCGCGATTGTTGCGCTGGTCGTTGCCGTAATTGTCATATTTAATATAGTGATGTACACGCTTACAACCTCGTTTGGCTTGTATCTGTATGTGCCCGATGATATTGATACCGACATAACCGATGCCCTAGGCGAGGTTATGAGAGAGGCGGAGGCGCGAGACGAGAGGATAACCGTCACTTTCTGCAACACTCGGGAAAACATAGAGGTACACGCGACGGGTATGTATGTCCTCAGGACGGCAAAGGCGTATGCCGAGAAATACGGAATTATAGATATACGCTTCGTAAATATACTGACCCAGCAGGATGAGGCGGGGAACATCGTCGACCTATCTAAATATCTTACCGACCTTAGGGGCGAGGAGAACTATCTGCGCTCCAACTCTGTGATATTCTCGACAGGCGAGAATGAGGCGGAGAATTACAAGGTCGTTACCGATGTGGCTACCACAGCGGGTTATGCAGACTTCTACACCCTTGATAGCTCGGGCAAGCCCTTCGCCTATATTGGCGAGGAGGTGTTCGGCGCTATGCTTGCGTGGGTGCTTACGCCGAAGCACAGTGTGGCATATATGACCGAGGGTCACGGTGAGACCGCCGATATAGCAATGGTAACAATGCTCAGCTGTGCCGGATATTATGTAGAGACCATAGACCTGCGCTCCCCCGATGCGAGCAGCAAGCTTGGCGAGGATGATGTCGCGGCGCTCATTATATCCAATCCAACCTCAGACTTTGAGTCGAGTGCCGACCCGACAAAGGCGCTTGGCGAGATAGAGAAGATAGAGAAATTCCTTGACCGTGGCGGTAGCTTATATGTTGCCATCGACCCATACGCAGGCAGACTCTCGACACTTGAGGGCTTCCTCACCGAGTGCGGAATTACAATTATGGGTGATGACGGTGACTACGGCTACGCGCACGATGTTGTAGTTGACGCGGGTGCTTCCATCTCGCTTGACAATATGACTTTCGTTACATCCACCGGTGCGGTAGAGGATGGCGGACTTGCCGACAGGATAATAGACAAGCTCGTAGCGTCCGACAGAGGATATGTCCTTACCTCTAAGAGCGGTAGGCTCACCCTCGGTGGCACAGCAGAGCCTCTGCTAGTGACTACGCCCGAGGCTGTGGCTATGCGTGATGGCAAGACTGTCGAGCGCGGCAGCTTCGCTGTGGCGGCGGTAGCCGAGCTAACACGCGAGAGTGGCGAGAGCGCGGCTGTGTTCGTGCTTCCCTCAGTCCTGCTCACAAACGCAGACCTCTTGTCTGCTAACGGCTATACTAACAAGGAATTTATGTATTCTCTATTCGAGGAGGCATTTAATTCTTCACTTGGCATATATGGCACGAACAGCGTAATGTTCGATGCAGGAATTGTTGAGAATCTCACACAGAGAACCTCAATTGTATATACAGTCATACTGCTTCTTATACCGGTAGCGATTGCTATTTTCGGAGCTGTTATGATTATAAGGAGAAAGAATAGGTAATATGAAAAACAGTATTTTTTCGGGAAAGACCTCTCGAACAAAAATAATAACATTTATTACTGTCATTGCTATTATTCTCATATTTGCGTTAAATCTACTCTTAACCTATTTCGCTAGAGAGGGGCAGATGTTCGTTGACCTAACACCCGAGGGGCTTTACTCTCTCACAGGAAAGATGGTAGAATACTGCTCGGATGTCCTAGATGGTAAGGAGGGTGGCGTTGAGAGGGATATCAATGTAAGGATACTTTTCTGCGCCGACCCCGATGTCCTCGTCGGATCGAGCGTTTTGCGACCGTCGTACTTTATGGCGCTCCAGCTTCGCAACAGATTTGGCAACGCTATAACGGTTGAGACGGTGGACGCCGTGGGCAACCCTGCGCTTGTCGCACAGTATTGTACCGCTTCGAGACAGGAAATCCGTGCGACGGATATGATAGTATCATATGACGGCAGATATATGATAGCCGACCTAACGACATTCTGGACAGAAAACTCCTTTTCCTACAACGGTGAATACAGAATGGCGTCGATACTAGCTTCTATAACCGCAAAGGACGCACCTTCGGTCTACTTCACGAGTGGTCACGGTGAGGAGTATTTCGATATAAACAACCCCGACAGCGAGATGAGCCGGAAATATAGTTCGCTATACGACCTTATCACCGAGCGTGGACTTGAAATCAAGACAATCGACCTCTCTGACCCCGAGATAAATGAGGTGCCGAGCGATTGCGCCCTGATTATAGTAAATAACCCCAAGACCGACTTCGTCTATGACGAGAACTCGCTAAGCAGCTTCTACTACCGCTCCGAGCTTGAAAAAATCGACAGATTTCTTGCTAGTCACTCCGGCGCGATAATCGTGAACAAGGCATACGATGTTAAACTTCCCGTGCTTGAGGACTATCTAAAGGAGTGGAACATCGTCTTTGGCGATGGCGTGGTAAAGGATGAGACCAACTCCCCTGTCGGCATAGATGAGAATGGTACCGCTCTTTGGGGTGTGTACGATATAGACTCTGTCGGAGGCGCGTACTACTATGAGTATGCCAATCTTGCCTCCTCACCGAGGATGCTCTTCACAAACTCGGGATATGTCTACAACCTCAACCCGGATAGCACGATAACCGAGCCGGGTGGCCACAATACGCAGAGAATATATTCGAGCTTTATCGGCACAACCGATAATGCGGTCGCGTATAAGGATGCGACCTCTACTGTCTTTGCATCGGATAAGGGCTTCAAGTCTCTTGCGGCTATGACAACCAGAACCTGTCTTGATACATCGACTGCCGAGACTACCTATTCCTATGTCTTTGCATCGAATAGCGAGGACTTCTTGTCGAATAACATGCTCGCTAATTCATCCTATGCAAACTATAATGTGCTTTCCTCCCTTATTAGCAACATATCACGTACGGATAGATACGCATCCATCGACCTCGGCGGTACTTCGCTAAACTCCCCGAGCTATGGTGGTAAGCAGCTGGTTAGCACAACGCTCAGCGCGACTACAAACAAGGTTTATGACCCCGCTACCAAACAGGTTGTTAAGGTAAACTATGCCTTTGGCACGACGCAGCAGGTGATATTTACCATTCTTGCAGCAGCGCTACCAACGATGGCACTCGTTATGTGCCTTGTAATGTTCATCAAGAGAAGAAATCTATAAGGAGGATGGCTTGAAAAAGGTAGAAAAAAGGCGCCTATCCGGCGCGCATATAACAATGATTGTCCTTGCCTCCTCGTTCGTGCTTCTTCTTGCGGCGTACTTTATCATAACTGCAATAGCAGCGAGTCTTAACTCAAATGATAGTACGAAAAATCCGCCCGATGTCCGTGAGGAACTCGGCGAGGCAATATATCTCAACTCCGCGATAGCATATCCACAGCTTGAGGAGTCCGAGATATTGCACATCTATGTGGACAATAAAAACGGCAGTTATGACCTTATCCGTATGAATGACGGTAATGGTCCGTTCTGGCTTCTCTACACCGACCCGACCGGTAAGGAAGAGCTAATTCCTTACACGCCCCCCATCCTTGACGCTGAGAACAGCATGTCATATGAGGAGCTGTACGCCCTGGAGAAGAACGACGGATACGGCACGATTTATAAGCTGTCCTATCTCTGCTCTGCTCTTGGTACTCCCTATTTTAATACACGCATTGACCTACCGACAGGCACAGATGCTGAGAGCCTTGCTAAGAAGCAGGTTATGCTCGAAAAGTATGGCTTCGGTGAAAAAGAGGAGCGCGTATCCTTTGAGTGGGGTGAGAGGGATAAGGATAATAAGCTCACAGGAAACGGTGGCTTCCATCACATCATAATCGGCGGCAAGGCGTTAAATGGCGTTGGCTACTATTATCGCGTCGATGGCAGAGACTGTATCTATTATACCTCCAGTAACTACTACGATTACGCCCTTGCCGGCTTCCATTCCTTTGTTAACGGTATGCTGGTATCTAAGGGACTTGCCGAGGACTCGGCATACGGCCCCCTGCTAACCACCGAGTTTAAGGAGTGGATGAACACCGTTTATAAAGAGGGCGCGGTTATTGACGATGCAAATGTGATTACCTGGTCGGATGTTACCACACCCATCAAGGAATCTCTGGAATACACCCCTGACCCCTCAACAGGCGGCTATCTTACTAAGGAAAATATCTCGCTGGATTTTGACCTTAGTGATAAGAGCAATATAAACTATAAGCGTCTTATGACGCTTCTTGTGGGAAAGAATGTTGGTGATTATGGTGCAGGCGAGCTTGCGCTGACATATATTAAGTCGATTTATGATTCGTCGAATATGATTATCGACTACTCGGGTGCAAGAGAGGTTAAGTACACCTACTCGATAAGCGAGATTGAGGCGATAACCAACTATCCGAGCGGTAGCACAACCATAGAAAATACAACCGTGGGAACCTCTATCGGCTCCACCTCTAAAATACGCATTAAGTACACCTATTCGGTCGATGGCGTGCCGTCCGGCGAGACAGTAACCGATGTTATAGCGGTTAATTCGAACGAGCTGCCAAGCGATGTTCGTTCTGCTCTTCGCGCCTCTAAGGTTGGGCCGCTTCCGTCGCCGATAGAGTTTGATATTACCCATTCTGTCAAGGAATACGAATACACAATAACCGCTATCGAGGCGATAATCGGTGATACCGAGGAGATAACCATAGCGGGTGCTACCGTTGGTGCTAACAACCTTGTTCGTGTGACATATTCCTATAAGATTGATGGCACACAGGTGAATACCATTAATCGTCACGCGGTGCTTGATTTGTCGGCACTCGGCATACCTGCTGACGCGCTTGAGATGCTTCGCGCATCGACTGTTGGAACGCTTCCGTCGCCCATAACCTTTAGCGTAGAATACACCGGAACCGCCTCGGCTATGAAGCACGGCTTCGTAAAGTCGGAGTATGTTAGGGACGCGCTCGTCTTATCGAGCATTGTCGGTATATACGATAAGAACGGTGCTACCGTCAGCAAAATTACCGATGAAACAACAGTTCTCTTTAAGTATTATAAGGTGGTCAATGGCAAGGAGCAGGAGCCTGTTCTTGTTACTCGCGCTATGAAGGATATAAAGGATAACGAGTCCTGGGGCGCACTGTATGATGTCCTGCTTGGCAAGGG
Source organism: Eubacteriales bacterium (assembly GCA_045655565.1). Taxonomy (GTDB): domain Bacteria; phylum Bacillota; class Clostridia; order Oscillospirales; family CAG-272; genus UBA1740. The sequence continues at coordinate 14,677 of JAZOPN010000062.1, forward strand.
TGTTGCCACCGCGATGAATACCACTATTTATGAGACGGTGCGCGACTATGAGATGCTGCGCGACTTTGATATCCGTAAGATTAACACCATCAGGCACTTTGTTAAGTCCGAGCTTGTCGTATCCTTTAAGTTTGCTAACGCATCGGAGCGTGACCCGTTCTATGGCGAGTCATTCTTCGAGAATACGATGGATAGCAAGTATGAATTATACGGTCTTAACGCAAATGTTGCCGAGAGCGTTGTTAAGGTGCTCGGTGGTATCGGCGAGACCGCGACCAGTGCCGATGGACTTGCCGGCGATACGGTGGCAGTAGGTCTCTACAACTTCAATTTCGATGACGATGTTGTTGCGATAGGCCTAGACCACGAGATGATGCTCAAGTACAATCTCTACGACTACAAGATATTCTTCGAGGTGCCTCGCGGAATATATGATAAGAACGAGGTTGAAGGCACCGCATCCGAGGATGAATTGTCCGACTACGCTTGGCAGAGCACCCTAGCCTTTACGCTGTATGTCAGCCGTGAGGACCCCGAGACGGGTAAGAGATATGTTGGCTCGGATATGTACAACCTTGTGGCGGAGGTTGATGGCGATAAGCTCGAGTTTCTAAACCATTCCTTCACCGAGTTCTGGGCGAGAAAGTACCTATTCCTTATGGATGCTATCAACATAGACACGTATGAAGTAGACTTAAATATGGATGATGTCTATGGTAAGTATTCATTCGATATAACCGGCAAGTATGTGTATGTCGGCAAGGACAAGAACGGTAAGCTTGTTGTGCACGATGAATACAAAGAGGGCATATCTACCTCCACGACTCCCCAGCTTAAGTTCTGGGTTGATGTGCTTCAGCACGAGGGTGCTATGCCTACCACCGAGCTTGCGAAGCTTCTGGATAGGCTCGGTACAAACGAGATATCCGTATCAGAGCTTTATAACGAGGTAATGGGTGGCGGTAAGGAGCTTTACCTGCCGAACAACTCTATTGAGACCGTCGGTGTATCTAACTTTATCCTTACGGTTAGAGTTCTTGAGAATATGATGTACACCGGCACTCTTACAGAGGAGGAGCAGGCGGCGGCTCTCGCGACAGAAAAACTTATGTCGATCAAGGTAAAGACCACGGGTAAGAATGCCTCCCCCTACTACTATGTGTATGAGTTTTACCGCGCTACCGACCGTAAGATTATGGTTAGACTATATCAGGTTGACGGCTCCGGAGCGGTTAAGACGGCACCCGTGTCTGATTTTTACCTATCAGCACAGGCATTTAAGAGGATTGTATATGCTCATCTCACTCTTCTAAATGCCGAGGATATCGACTTCGAGATACCGTATCCCGATGAGGTGAATGGTGGCTGATATATTCAAATTTGCATACTGCGTATATTTTGCGAAATATTTTATAAAAAAGTATTTGCATTTTTAACAAGAGTATGTTATAATGATATGCGACACAAATATATTAATAATAAAAAATAGTAAAATAAAGGAAAAACAGTATGAAGACAAGAATTATCAGCTTAATCCTTGTTCTCGTTATGACAGTGCTGAGCCTCGCAGGTTGTGCATACAACTATGCGGCTAATGATATGACTCAGTATGTGTCATTTGACGAGGATGAGTTCAAGAAGGCGCTATCCGCTCTCAAGATTGACGATGCTGACTTCGGCACCGATGAGGCGAAGCGCTGGGATAAGGTTTGGGACACCATCTTCTCGAGTCTTGCAAAAGAGGTGGAGAGTGATGACAAGGTTACCGAGGGTAAGCCCGGTGTCTATGACCTTTACTACTACTGCTACTATGCAACCTATACCAAGGACGGCAAGGAGATTGTAGTATTCTCTAAGAAGATGAATGCAGGCTCGCCCACTAGCCTCCAGCTCGGGCTCTCGAGTCTTGAGGACCTCAACAAGAAGATTGCAGAGGCGATTAAGGATGTTGAGCTTACAGAGAACAATGTATACACCGTCGACAGCACCACAACTACCAAGGCTGATCTTGGCAATATGGTAGCGGTTTCCTATAAGGAGGCTTATACCGAGCCGGATGGCAAGGGCGGTACAAACAAGGTTACCAACACCGTTACCAATATGATAGTTACCCTCCCCGCAGCTGCACCCGCAGATGGCGTTGAGGCCACTATCCTTGACAAGCTCGTTGGACTTAATGTTGCCGGTGAGAAGAAGTCCTTCGACATCTATCGCGATATCAATGGTGATGGCACTATTGATAAGGAGGGCGATGATGCCGAGAAGGTCGAGTATACCAACGTTGTTGTAGACTGGGTAATCAAGTCCGGTGTTAACGAGTATGGAGAGAGTGGTATCACTGTTACCGACAAGACCTATACCGCAACCAAGACCGAGACCGATGTATACGGTAAGAGTCAGGACCTCAAGGATGTCGAGCTTACCTATCACATCTTCCCCATTGGCTTTATTAAGGTTGCTGATGATAAGGATGATGTATCCGCTAAGGTTATCCTTGACACTCTTATTGGTGACGCAATCAAGGCACCCAACGATGTTGATGGCGATGGCGTTATCAAGGAGGAGAAGGATGCCAACGAGAACGGCAAGATAGACGATGACGAGAAGAGCGAGGAGTATGCAGGTACTCTCGATGTCTTCCACGACAAGGATTACAAGAAGGGCGATAAGAAGATTGCCGAGCTTGTTAAGGAGCTTGTTGACTTTTATGCCGACCTTGCTGAGGCAGAGACCGATTTCGATGAGAAGCAGACTGCCTTTGATAAGGCCGATAAGGTTGTAAAGGATAAAGAAGCTAAGAACGAGACCCCGACCAAGGAGCAGTTAGACGCTCAGTCTACCGCCTCTACCAACCTTGAGACCGCAAAGAAGGCTAAAGAGGGCGCTGAGAAGGATGTAAACGATAAGATAGCAGATATACTTGCTTGCACTAAGGAAGGTGACGATAAGGGCATTGAGGCTGTTATCAAGGAGCAGTATAACGAGAGTGTATACGAGGGCCTTGAGAATACCTACAAGAGTGCCATCAAGAAGAACCTTGCTAAGGAGATCTACGCTACTGTTGAGAAGCTCTCTGAGTTCAAGAAGGACGATAAGGGCTGGTGGATTCTTCCGAGAGCCGCAGTTGACGAGGCCTACAAGCGCGTTCTTAACAACTATAAGTATTCCTTCTACGAGGGTGACTTTAACTCCTCTACCAGCAACTACACCAAGTATGCCGGTGACTTCTACAAGTTCCTAAGAGAGGATACTACAAACGGTCTTGGCCTTGGTAAGGATGCTACCATGCAGGACATCTACAACGCACTTGGTGCTGAGGCAGAGCAGTCGGTAAAGGATGCTATCATCGTTTATAGACTTGCTGCACTCTACGGTGATGATGTTAAGGTGACAGAGGCTGATATCGACGCATTCAAGAAGACATACAACTACTTCCTCCTTCAGTATAGCCTTGGTTATGGCAATGAGGTTAAGTCCGAGTATTATATGACCGCTCTTCAGCTCAACAAGGTTCTTAACTACCTGCTCGAGGAGAACGAGGAGACCGACGACAATCTTCTTGACTATGTACGCATCCAGTACACCTTCAACGAGAAAAAGTAATAATTGACTTGTGGCAGAGCCACAGACACCATAATGGAAGAGGACTGTTCATAACCAAATAGGGCAGTCCTTTTCTTATCTATGATGTCGGGAGATTAATATGAAGGATGTTTTTATATATACAGACGGAGCATGCCGCGGTAATCCGGGGCCCGGTGGCTGGGGTGCTATCCTGGTGTGGGGCAAATACGAGCGCGAGCTGTCCGGTGGCGAGCCAATGACGACCAACAACCGCATGGAGCTTCTTGGCGCAATATCAGCTCTTGAGGCGTTAAAGGAGTCCTGCCACGTTACCCTCACCTCAGACTCAAAGTATGTTATCGATGCCTTTACACTCGGCTGGGTGGAGAATTGGCGCGAGCACGGTTGGAGGCGCGGTAAGGACGAATTAAAGAACCCCGACCTATGGCAGAGGCTGTATGAGCTATGCAAGACGCACACCGTCGACTTCGTATGGGTTAAGGGTCACGCAGGCCACGAGTATAACGAGAGATGCGACCGCCTAGCGACCGCCTATGCCGACAGCTTTGGTACTGCTGACCCCGGTGAGAAACCATTCTAGGCACGCGCGCATATAATATATACTTAAGGAAGAGATAATGGCAAAAAAGAAAAGAAATGGCGGAGCAGGCACAGACGGTGCCGGGAGACCTAATAGATCGACGAAAAAGGCACCCGTGAGTGTTTCCAGACCTCGCACAAGACGCGAGATTGAGGCAGAGTGGGAGGCACGCCGTAAGAAGCAAGCGAAGATAATCAAGATAGTGGCGATCGTCCTTATAGCTGTTGTTATCGCGGGTATTATTGCTATGGCGATATACAGTGCTATTATGGGGCACGAGATAGACTATGATAATGATGATATATCAAGGTATGTATACATATCCGAGGAGGACTATAAAAACATAGCCCTCAGCGTGAAGCTTGACCCTGTCGATGACCTTGCGATTGACGATGCGTTGATTAAGATACTCTACAACTTCAGGACGTTTGACCCGGATTATGAGGGTAAGACGATGACCAGCCTTAGGGCAGGTGACGTGCTCGGTGTTGGTGACGATACCAGCCTATTCTACCTAGGATATATGAAGAATGACGATGGTAGCATCTCCTACTTCAACGGTGGCTCTAATATACACCAATACACAGGCTCGCTGAATGATGTAGGTGATCCGTGTAAGATTGGATACACCTCGAGCGGTAGTGGCAAGGGCGAGATGATACCCGGATTTGCGCTCGGCCTTATCGGTAAAAATCCGAGCGACTACTCGAAGCTCACGATTATTAAGGATCGAGCGGTAGCACCGGGTGACCTGATATCCTTTACCTACTTCCCGTTTGAGGATGATGTGGCAGACGCTGATAGCACAACCCCGATTACTATAACCGTTCATATTGGTAGCGAGGAGTGTGAGAAGCTGTTTGGCGAGGGCTTCACCGACTTTATCATTGGCCGCGAAATTGGCGAGATAAAGGAGACCTTTACCAAGAATGTCGATGGCAAGAAGACCTATTATACCAAGATGAAGGTTAATGCTATCTATGATAAGGGGGATAATCCCCTGACCGTTACCGCCCGCTTCCCTATAAATTATGCTTCGGAGGAGCTGGCAGGCAAGGTTGTGTATTTTGACCTTTATGTGCGCGAGATGACGCTCTATGATGTGCCCACGGTGAACGAGGACTTTATTAAGGAGCGTATAGGTATGACCTTAGAGCAGCTTAACGAGTACGCCGAGGATACCAGCACTACCATATATGACAAATTCCGCGACTATGTGCGCTCGGAGGTTGTTGCCGCTAACAAGCTGATTATCGACGAGGCGGTAGAGGAAAAAATGTGGGAGGTCTATCTCGAAAAGGCAGAAAAAAGATGGATACCTGAGCGTGAGGTGCTAGCCTATTACGAGGATTATGTATCGGAGATAGAGGCGGGATATGCCACATCGGAGCAGAATAACGGCACAGGTGATATAGACGGCTATGCACTAACCTACCTCGGACTTGAGGCCGGGGATGATTGGCGAGAGCATCTGCGAAACACTGCAATTCGCGCTGTGACCGAGAAGCTTGTATTCTATTATGTCCTTAAGCGCGAGGGCTTCACGCCGAGTTCCGAGGAATACGAAAAAATATATAACGACATTATTGATGAGGTTTTGGGAGAGTATCTTCTTAAGGTTTCCTGTAACCGAGAGGATTTCGCATCGGATGCCGAGTATGAGGCAAAGCTTGCCGAGCACAGACAGACTGTTATAAATCTGCAAGGCGAGCAGTACTACCACGAGAATGCAATCTATCTCTATGCGCTAGAGAAAATGCTGGATATGGCTGATGTTACCAAGGTAGTATCAGAGCCTGTTGGCAGTGATATATACACCCCTATTGTGTTGTAATTTCATATTAGTAAATGAGAGAGGTCGCAGAGTGTTATGCTCTGCGACCTTTTCTATAAAGCAAACTTGACTGAAACTCTACTCATTTTTGTATAAAGCGTCGCGAGGTGCAGATGCCCACAATCTTGTTAGTGTAAAAGCCCTAAAATACCGGTATCATCTCCCCTTTCTGTATAAAAACACCTCCCTCGGTTCAAAATACCAAAGGGAGGATAAAGAAATGTTTTTTAAGAAAAAAGAACCAAGAGGGTGGCATCCGTGCTTAGTTATCGCAATAGGTGCGCTTACTGTGGTGGGTGCTGTCAGTGTAGCAAATAATGCCAAAAGTCTTATAATGAAGGCAAAGGATAAAATGATGTCCGTCTTCTCTTCCTCTACCTCCGGGTGTGAGTTTGGAGAGGAAAACTAAACTACCAAGTTTTTGAGGCTAAAATGACTATAAAGGCTTATGAGCGCAGTGTGCGCTCCGACATCTGTGAGAGGATGCTGACCAGGTGTCCTCTCACAAGAAGATTTGAAAGGATAATTATTCTTCCCATACCGACATCGAGAGATGGTGTGCATATCGGTGGCTCGGATGTGACGGTTTTTGAGGCTGTCGCGGGCGCAGATGCTAGCACTCTTGTTGTTGGATATGGCATACCGCAGAATGTGCGTGATGAGTTGCATCTTGTGGGTAGCGTTGTTTGTGACAGTCTATATGACGAGGAGTTCCTCTTGGAGAATGCGGTGTTGACCGCCCTCGGCACTCTCGGCGTTATTCTCACCACGGAGACGCGCTCTCCCTCGGATATGAAAATAGGTATAGTAGGCTATGGCAGGATAGGTAAGCAGCTGACGCGTATGCTTATGTATCTCGGGTCACAAATCACGGTGTTTACCTCTCGTGAGGGCGTGCGCCTTGAGCTATGCGAGTGCGGCGTTGAGGCGAAGATGAGCCTCGCAGATACCGAGCTTGGCTCGCTTGACCTACTTATAAATACTGCGCCCGCACAGATATTTGATACCACAGAGGGGGGGATGTTTCCGTCCTCGCTGCGCGTTATAGATTTGGCGTCGGGGGTTAATTTCCCGGGTATTGGCACTGTCGAGAAATATCCGTCACTGCCTGCCAGGCGTTTTCCGCATAGCGCGGGGCATGTGTGGTTTAACTCGGTAAGACGCTATCTCTTGGGTGGTGAAAACTTTATATCGGAGGCTCTAAAATGAGATTTAAGAAGATTGGCTATTGTATAACCGCCTCGCATTGCACCTTTTCACATAGCCTTAAGGCGCTGATGGGGCTTATTAATATGGGGTATGAGGTTGTGCCTATTATGAGCGAGAATGCCTATTATACCGACACGCGCTTCATCCCTGCCGAGGAATTTTCAAGACAGGTCGAGGAGGTGTGTGGCAGGAGCGTTATACATACCATAAAGGATGCCGAGCCACTAGGGCCAAAAGAGCCGCTCGATCTCCTTGTTGTTGCGCCTTGCACAGGCAACACCCTAGCCAAGATGACGGCAGGGATTACCGACACAGCCGCCACAATGGCGATAAAGGCGCATCTGCGCGCCGATCGCCCTACCCTGCTTGCAATAGCGACAAATGATGCGATGTCATCAAACCTCGCTAACATCTCAAGGGCACTAATGCGCAAGTCGGTGTATCTTGTCCCGATGCGCCAGGATGACACCGTGGGCAAACCGCATTCGCTTGTTGCCGACTTTCGCCTGATACCCGAATGTGTAAAAAGGATTGAGGACTTCTCCCCCCTCGCCACAGCACAGATGCGCCCACTATTTCTTCTCAGTGAGTAGCCGGCTTCGTTGGGCTAGACATAGAGTGCGCTCACCGGTTCTCCTGTGCGAGTAGACCACCTCGTTGGGTAAAGCGTAGTTAGGCGTGCTGACAACCCTAGCGCAAGTAGCGCGCCGATGGGTGCGAGCTTCTATATTAATTGTATAGCCGATGGAATACCATCGGCTAATTATATTGACATTTAACCTCGAATTTGCTACAATGAAATAGTAAAATTGTAAAGATTAGCAGAGGTATGATATGAGAAGAGGGGATGCGCTGCCGGAGCTGCTTGCTCCCGCGGGGGATATGGAATGCCTAGTTGCCGCGGTGCGCGCAGGTGCTGATGCCGTTTATGTTGGCGGCAAGCTGTATAGTGCGCGTGCATATGCCAAGAATTTCGATATAGAGGAACTAACCCGTGCGGTTGCATACTGCCATTTACATGGCGTCAGGCTCTATGTTACGCTTAATACACTGCTTTATGACACCGAGATCGCCCCTGCGGTGGATTTTGCGCGCGAGCTTTACAGAATTGGCGTGGATGCCCTCATCATTGCAGATCTCGGACTTATAAAGCTATTAAGAGAGGTGCTTCCCGACCTCGAGCTGCATGGCTCAACACAGATGTCGGTTCACAATTCGCTCGGTGCCGACACTGCCGCGTCGCTCGGTGTCAGTCGTATCGTTTTGGCCCGTGAGTTAAGCGGCGAGAATATCCGTCGTGTTACAGAGACGTGCAGTATTGAGTGCGAGGTTTTTCTACACGGTGCGCTCTGCGTATCGCACTCCGGGCAGTGCCTATTTTCCTCGATGGTCGGTGGCAGAAGCGGTAATCGTGGCGAGTGCGCACAGCCCTGCCGTCTGCCATACTGTGGCGATAAATATCCGCTTTCTCTACGCGATATGTCGCTCGCTCACCATATAAATGAGCTTATTGATAGCGGTGTAGCATCCTTGAAAATTGAGGGGCGTATGAAGTCGGCGGACTATGTATACATCGTCACATCGACCTATCGCCGTCTGCTCGATCAGCACAGGTCATCTAATAGGCGTGAGGACGAGGCACTCGCTCGCATATTCTCGCGTGGTGGCTTTACCGACGGTTATTTCCGCGGGCTGTTGGAAAACGGTATGACGGGAATAAGGAGCGAGGCAGATAAGGAAGCAAGTCGTGGTAGTGAGCTTGGCACATATACCCCCGACCGCATATCCGTGCGCGCCGAGGTTGAGCTTTGCCTCGACAAGCCCTCGAAAATGACCATTATGCCAAAGGATGAGAGCTTGTCGCAGGGTGCCGTTACGGTGTATGGTGATGTGCCCGATGTTGCTAGGAATGCCCCACTCTCACGAGAGACGGTGCTCACAAGGCTTGCCAAGATGGGCAACACATATCTATCCCTCGACCCACTTGACATAGATCTGCATCTCGATGATGGGATTAACCTCTCGCCGGGTGCGATTAACGCGCTAAGAAGAAGTGCTGCGCTCGCTTATGAGGTAAGAGAACGCGCCGTTTCAGACTATACCCTACCACCCGTGTCGAGTTTCCCACCTAAAAATGGCTATAAACGCACCGCAATGGTGTATAATGTCGATGCGCTCAATCGCTCGAGGCGTGCTACCGATTACTTTGATAAGATATTTATACCGCTCTGTATGCTTAATGAGTGCGTTATTCCGAGTGTAGGCGTAGCACTACCGCCTGTGATTATGGAGGACGAGATTGCCATAGTCTCTGATATGCTTGCCTCGGCTAAGGCTCGTGGTGTAACCGATGTCCTAGTGGGAAATCTGGGACATATTCCGCTCTCTAAGCAATACGGCTTTAATATCTCCCTAGACTTCAGACTAAATGTATGCAATTCCTATGCTTGCGAGTTGCTTTATAACCTATGCGAAGCTATTCCTATGCTCTCGCCCGAGTTAAATATGCGCGATGCAGAGGCTATCGACGGACGAGAGATTATATACGGTAGAATTCCCCTGATGCTAACCGAGAGGTGCTTCATCAAGGGGAACTTCGGATGCAAGAATTGTGGTAAAACCGCCCTTACCGATAGGAGAGGCTACTCATTCCCCATTATGCGAGAGTGGCAACACCGAAATGTAATATTCAACTCTGCGGTGACCTATATCGGCGACAGTAAAAGGGATGTTAAAAGGTTTAATTATACCCACTTTATATTCTCCTTGGAGAGTGAAAAAGAAATGGATGATGTTATATCCGCCTATGAAAACTCGCTCTCGCTTCCACTTGATGCCCCTATGCGTAGGATAGGAAAAAGAGAGGCGAAAAAGCCTTAAAATGTAAAAAACAGTTTGCATAACCAATGTTTTTTCATTAGTTGGAATTATTAATCATAACACACCTGCGTTTTTATGTCATTAAGCGGAGATGTTTTGTTAAAAAATCTCCCCCATTCTTTTGCTAATCTTCATTTTTATCATTTAAGCGGTTGATGTTTTTAGCTTTTGACCGCTTTTCTTGTTGTTTTTGTATATTTTTCCCTATAACGTGGAAAAATGCACTAAAAAGAGGTGGGGAAAATGAGACTGTCAGAAAGATATATTGATAATGTTGTGAAAATACGCGAGGCGCTCTGTGTTGATAAGAACTTTGACTCTATTGAGCGCCACCTCACGGTCGGTGGGCGCGAGTTGACTATGTTTTATATTGACGGCTTCGTTAAGGATGCCGAGCTTCAGCGCATAATGCAACAATTTCTTTCTAAAAACGAACTCGGCACAGCCGAGGATGTAATACGTACAATGCCTTATGTTGAGGTCGATAGGGTTGATGATATCGACAGGGTTGTAACCGCCGTTTTGTCCGGTCAGACAGCAATTCTTGCTGATAGTTTTTCGTCCGAGGCGGTGCTGGTGGATGCGAGGACATATCCTGCGCGGTCTGTCGCAGAGCCTGACTCTGATAGGGTTATGCAGGGCGCGCGTGATGGATTTGTTGAGACACTTGTCATGAATACCGCGCTTATCAGGCGCAGAATACGCGACCCGAGACTACGCGTAGAGCATATGACGATAGGCTCATCCTCTCGTACAGATATAGCGGTCTGCTATATGGATGGGGTTGCCGATAATAAGCTTGTTTCCGATATAAAATCACGGCTTAGCTCAATTCGCCCGAAGTCCTTGACCCTCGGTTATCAGTCGCTTGCAGAGAGTTTAATTAGACAAGGATGGGGAAATCCGTTTCCCAAAATACGCACAACAGAGCGTCCCGACACCGCCTCGGCACAGATTATGGAGGGGTCGGTGATAGTGATATGCGACACCTCACCCCAGGCTATGATACTGCCGACCTCTATCTTCGACTATCTTCAGCAGACCGATGACTACTACTTCCCGCCTCTGACAGGCACATATCTTAGGATTGTACGCACTGTTATACTGCTCCTTTCTATGGTGGTGACACCCTTATGGTATCTAGCGGTAGAAAACTCGGCGATACTGCCCCCTGCCCTCGCCTTTCTTGTTCCCGACGAGCCGGGTGCGCTACCGATTATTATGCAACTTTTGCTTGTCGAGGTGGCGATAGACGGACTTAAGATAGCCTCGATGAATACACCGGATATGCTATCCAACTCACTATCCGTCATAGGCGCTCTAATTCTTGGTGATTTTGCCGTTTCTGTCGGCTGGGTGTGCGAGGATGTCATACTGTATATGGCATTTGTCGCCCTAGCCAACTTCGCACAACAGAATGCCGAGTTAGGCTACGCTATAAAATTCGTCAGAGTGTTAACGCTCCTGTTTGTGTTCGGCTTTGGCGCGTGGGGGCTGCTGCTTGGGTCTGTGCTGTTCATACTGCTGGTAGCCACCAATCGCTCGGTAACCGGGAAATATCACTACCTCTATCCGCTTATCCCCTTTGATGCTCGCGCTATGGGACGTCTCATATTCAGAAAGAAAAAAGAGGACTTCGAGCCTGACGCAAAATAAAATTAAAAACCTAGTATGGGGTAAGACCTATATGGCGGATGGGTATTGCCCACCGCCTTTTCGCTATTATAAGTGCCGAATATATCCTATTGCATATAAAATTTATTTGTGATATAATAGTATCACAAATAAAAAACAAATCCTACCTTTGGAGGTTCTATGCGTATACTTGTTGCTGATGATGAAAAGGATATAAGGCGCGTCTTGAAGCTCGTTCTTGAAAACGTGGGATACGAGGTCGTTCTGGTAAAGGACGGTGCCGCTGCTATCGAGGCTGTTAAGTCGGATGCCACTATTGATTTATGTGTTATGGATATAATGATGCCGAGGCTGTCGGGTATTGAGGCGACGACTGAAATTCGTCGTTTTTCCTCTGTGCCCGTCCTTTTTTTGACCGCGCGTTCATTCGACTCGGATAAGGAGAGCGCATATTCTGCGGGCGGTGACGACTATATCGTCAAGCCATTCTCTACAAAGGAACTATTAATGAAGGTTGATGCTCTGACACGCCGATATAACTCCTATGGTGCAAAGGATGCTAAGCTATCCGGCGCCGAGAGGCTTGAGAGCGGTGTTCTCGTGAATGTGGACACGCGCACAGTAGCCAAGAATGGAATAACGCTCGATTTGCGTGACAAGGAGATAGATGTGCTTATCTACCTTGTGAAGAATAGGGGCAGGACGGTCTCACCTGAGGAACTCTATGAGGCGGCGTGGGGTGAGATACCGCTACCGTCCTCTAGCAATAATGTGACCGTTCATATACTTAACCTAAGACGCAGGCTTGAGGATAATCCGTCCTCGCCGAAGATAATACGCACCGTATGGGGAAAGGGGTATCAGATTGACTAAGAGAGAAAAGGCACGAGAGAAGCTCCTCTCGCTTAAGACTACGATGGCGCTTACAATCACCTTTGGACTTGTGTTCGCTGTGCTTGTGTACTTCCTTGTCGAGATGGTCGGTACATACGTAATCAACGAGGTTTACCTATCCGAGGAGAACAGGACAGAGCGCGAGGAATACTATGTCGATGCCCTGCAACAGTATGTTGTAGCCAACTCGCTGACAGGCGAGGATGCCGCAGCCTTTGCATCCTGGGCGAGGGGTAACAGATATGTCTATCTGATGGTATATAAGGATGACCAGCTATTCTTTGACTCGGGTGCCCCCGAGGAGAAGCCACCTGAGCAGTCACCCTCCGACGATAATGTTGAGGGAGGTGACACCACCACAGGGGGAGGTGCTGAAAATGGCGAAAATACAGGCTCCGGTTCCGGTATAACCGTCCGCTTTCCGACGCGAGAGGAGCTTATAGAGTACGCCGAGGCAAATGACGCACACATTATCAATACTTCTGATGACAAGGTGCTCGTTGTCAATATGGCGGACTACACCGAGTACCTATATTACGATATCATAAATATTGCTGCCATAGTGTCAGCTGTTATTGTGCTCTTTATAATAATAATGCTTCGATTTCACGGTGTGACCGAGAGAATTAGCAGGCTTGCCAGGTCGGTGAGCGTGGTTGCGGACGGTGATATGCAACACTCGGTGGGCATAGAGGGATATGACGAGATTGCTGACCTGTCGCGAAATGTTGAAAATATGCGTACTTCGATACTTGAGAGCGTTGAGAGTGAGCGCGCGGTTATGGACGCTAACGCAGAGTTAATAACCTCGATGTCTCACGATATAAGAACGCCTCTAACTGTGCTTCTCGGCTATCTCGGAATGATGAAAGAGCGCGCCACAGAGGACAGAGTTATGACCGAGTATGTCGGAGCATCCGAGAAGACAGCACTAAGGTTGAAGAAACTCTCGGATGACCTTTTTGCCTACTTTCTTCTGTTCGGTACGGGTGCTGCGGATGTGAAGATGGAGAGGTATGGCGTGCATATGCTATTCGACCAGATGCTCTCAGAGTATGTTCTTCTTCTTAGGGAGCAGGGGTATACCGTCGAGTTTGATATAGGCGAGGTCGATGCCGAAATATCCACCGACCCCTCGCAGATGATGCGAATATTTGAAAACCTGATATCAAATATCCTGAAATATGCCGACAAGTCCCACCCCGTGTCAATTATTGCTATGCCGAGTGGTGATAAATTCAGCCTTAGACTTACTAATAAAATCAAAGAAAACCGGGATAGTGCCGAGTCTAACGGTATAGGCCTTAAGACCTGTAATAAGCTCTCACAGATGCTCGGTGTAGGCTTCGCTGCCGAGGAGCACGGGGATATGTTTTTAGTAGAGATTAATTTCGATGTGCAGGCAGCTGATGGGGAGGATATATAATGATTAGTTTTAAGATTCTTAGTGAGGATAACCTTGATAATCTGTCGTGTGACCTAGGCGAAAGGCTAGGTGACGCGAAATATGTTGGCGAAATACTCTCTTCATTTATGGAGTTGGTTTCGGAGGGCGTGGAGATTGCTCTCTCGGATGTCACGGGTTGTCTTTTGACGCGCATTTATGATGATGGCAGATACTCATTCGTATATCCCATTCAGGTATGTGAGGATGCAAATGTATCCTCGGCACTTATAGCGGTATCCGAGTACACGAGGCGCGAGATGATACCGCTATTCTTTACCGATGCTCCGCGCGATGAACTAGGTCGGCTGGGTGAAATCTTCCCGCACATCGAGGCTAGGGCGTACGACGAGGACGAGGACGGCTTTGTTGTGTCGGTGCTCTCAGAGTGTGATATGCTGGAGGGTATTCCAAACAGCTCGTATGCTCGGATTAGCCTCGGTGAGTTGTTACCCGGTGATGCCGTGTCATACGCGCGCCTATGTCGTGACGAGGAGGTAAACCGCTATTGGGGTTATGACTACAAGGAGGATGCACCGTATGCCGATGCAGAGTATTTTGTGCGTGTTGCCGAGGTTGAGTTTAGGCGTGGTATCGCTCTAACTCTCGCGGTGCGACTTAGCGAGGGTGACGGGTCGCTCATTGGCGAGGCGGTGCTTTTCGACTTTGATTATTTCGGCTCGGCAATGCTTGCTATACGCCTGCTCTCCGAATACCAGGGGCATGGGCTAGGAAAAGAGGTGTTAATCGCCTCGCTTAACATTGCGAGGAGTATTGGGCTTAAGCGCGTACGAGCGAGAGTAAAACGCGAGAATATCCCATCTATTAGAATGGCCGAGAGCGCAATGACGCGTCACGCTGACGAGGGCGATGAGGCGGTGTTCTCTGTTTCGCTTGAATAATATCTGCTTTGACTTTCTACGTCTAATAATTGCCTTTGGGGTTGCCCTCTACAATAAAAGGAGCGATTGCATACGCAGTCGCTCCTATATTTTATATAAGCATAGTAACGTGGCTTGAGCTCACCTATTGTAGGATTGGGCTACATTGGGGGAATATAGATTGTCGCCTAGGATATAGTACAGAGCGAGCCCATCCTCTTGTACCCGACACCGATATAGCAGGCATTTGATGCTGAATAGTCGGCATCGGTGTATAGTACGGGCGACCTGCCACTCGCTTGCGCTAGGCGCGTTACCTCGTATACCATTCTGGCAGCGTGACCGAGCCTGCGTTTATTTGGTATGGTGTAAACCGAGCCGATTGCCGCCTGTCCATCGAATAGAGTGAGGGTACAGCACGCCGCGACCTCACCCGACTTGTCTATAAGCAGGTAGAAGCAACCGTCATCTATCAGTGACTTTGCCTTTTTGCGGTAAGTCTGCATATTCGTCTTATCTATGCTCGCCTCGCGGTGAAACTCGTCGATTAACCTCACGACCAAGTCGAGATCGCTCGTAGTGGCTTTGCGCAGATGACTATTTGCACTACGACTTGGCGGGATTGGCTTATCACAGGTGTATGCGTGCATATTTGCCGATATGGATAGGCTACTACCATCCTGCTCTGCCCGTCTAATAAAGTAATCCGCGTGGACGTACTTTATATTGAAGCGGTGTCCCGACGAGAAGCCTAGGTTATCACGCACTATCTCATACGCACGTCCAAGCTCTACCTCGCTCGCGTCATCGGGTAGCCAAACCCAGACGGGATAGGGGTGCGCGTAATAGCAGACAATTAGTCTTTTGCCGTCGGTTATCGTGAGTTCGCACTCGCCCCCTAAAATACGCGTCAAGACCGAAAAGCAATACTCATCGGCCTTGAGAATTCTTGTATCTATAGGGCAGATACACCCCTCGTATTTTTCCACTTCTTTCATATTTGCCCTATACGCTCCTTGAGCATTCTAATCAGTATGTCATTATCCACCACGCTGACCGTAGTGACATCAAACCTATTGTACTTTATGTTTATGTGCTCCAAAGCGCACTTTAGCGAGACCATCGAGTCGGCATAAAACCGCCTCTCCTTCCTAACTCCACGGATTTTCTCATAAGGGATTTCTTTCTTTTGTATAAGTCCGAATTTTATATATACCACTCTCTCGCGAAGCTCCACATAGCCAAACAGCGGTGTTATGAAAAAGTAGAGTGTGAAGCAATCCGCAAGTATGATAAGAATACTTGATATGAGCGCAGGATATATAAAGACGAGGGCAGTAGCGACCGCGAGGAATACCAGCGTCGGCACTGTAATAAGAAAATACATTTTATCAACAAGTGGACGAAATCTCATATCTTCTCCTATCTCACCTCGTGGTGGCGATATTTAATCTAAAGCCATTATAGCATATTTCTTGGTGATATACAATACACCAAGCTCTATAAAATGCCGATAATTTTACACGGGTAACTACTTATTTTGACTGCTTCCGTCATTAATATCTAGTCTAACGAGTGTGTATTCAATAATCTTAATCAATAATCCATCATCGGTTATAACTAATTCAACCGTATTACCAAAGCCAAGCCGTTTTCGGATGTCTTTCGGAATATGTAGTCTACCTAATGAGTCTATTTCCTTAATAACGCCTAATTCCTTCACAATAATTGCCTTTCATTTTTGTATTGCACCTATATAAGTGCAAATATATTTTACCACGCGAGTATAATGATGTCAAGAGTTTGTTCTCAAATAGGTGCGAGGTAAGATATGAACGCCACAGTAGAAAGAAAAATAGGAAGCAATATACGTAGGCTTCGCGAGAGGGCGGGGCTAACACAGGAGCAGGTCGCAGCAAGGCTTCAAACAAAGGGATGCGATATAACGAGGAGCGCTGTTGCAAAAATTGAGGTTGGGCAACGTCACCTCTACCCCGATGAAATAGTGCTCCTAAAGGAGATACTCTCGGCAGACTACGAGGAAATTTTTGATTTAGAATAAAACGAAAAGAGAGATAGCTCACAAGGGCTATCTCTCTTTTGTTGGTGGACCATCTAGGACTGCGACTCTCGCGCGAACTGCGCGCTCAGTCAGTCACGGCTCTGACAGCCGTTTAGGCTGTCATTCACTACCGCTCCCCTTCGAGTCCCAGACGACCCAAAAGAAAAAGCCAAAATCAAACCACAAGGATCTGCTTTTGACTTTTCTTGGTGGAGCAAGCTTAACGAAAGTCGAACCTTGATCTTTAATAGCAATCAGCCTGCTGCTTTTCGCTGAAAAAGTGTGAATAGAGTGAATAAAAAGTGAAAAAATACTGAAAATTCACTTGACAAGCGTACTATCGTGCGTATATAATATGTTTAGATTATTATGTGGAGGTATCGGGTTATGAACTTCGAAACTGAAAATATTGAATTCAAACTGCAATTTACCGAGGATTTATACAAGGAGGTAATTGCTTTCGCTAACACCGATGGTGGCGTCATCTATATTGGAATTAACAATGACGGAGAGGCTGTCGGAATAGATAACGTTGATGAGAATTATACCCGCATCACAAACGGAATCCGTGATGCGATAATGCCTGACGTTACCATGTTCGTGCGATATACAATTCAGGAGAACAAGGTTGTTAAAATTTCGGTCGGCGAGGGCTCGTGTAAGCCTTACTATTTAAAGTCAAAGGGACTTAAGCCCAGCGGTGTATTTGTCAGACAAGGTACATCCACTGCTCCCGCATCTCCCGAACAGATACGTGCGATGATAAAAGAGTCGGATGGCGACAATTTTGAGGCTATGCGTTCTATGAATCAAGACTTAACCTTCGAGAATGCAAAATCGGCGTTCAAAAAATATGGTATTGAGTTCGCCGAAAATAAGTATAGAGCATTAGGTGTCACACATCCCACCGAGGAGCTATACACCAATCTTGCCCTTATTATCTCGGATCAGTGCTCCCACACGACCAAGGTTGCTGTGTTTGGAGATGATGCGAACACCGAGTTTAGGGATAGCAAGGAGTTCGGTGGCTCAATATTCAAGCAGCTTGACGATACCTATTCGTATTTAACCTTGTGCAACAAAAAGGTTGCAATCTTCCAGGGGCTTGAAAGAATAGAAAAGGCAGATTACCCGGATGCGGCTCTTCGAGAGGCATTACTCAATGCCCTCGTTCACAGAGATTATAGCTTTAGCGGCAGTGTCATTATAAACATTAACGATAATGAAATGGAATTTATCTCCATAGGCGGACTTCTTCCCGGACTTTCCCCTGATGATATCCGTAGCGGTATTTCTCAGCCGAGAAATAAAAATCTTGCTGATATATTCCATCGCTTGCATCTTATTGAGTCATATGGAACAGGTATAAGAAAAATATATAATCTCTATGCTGATTGCTCCATTCAACCTCGAATTGAGGTTACCTCGAATACCTTTAAAATCATTCTTCCCAATATGAATGGTGCGAAGGTATCAAACTTACAATTCCCTGCAATCCTTGCAATATCCCCGCAAAAGCAAACCATACTTGACTTTATTGGCAAAAACGGTTTTGTTACCGAACAGCAAATTATGGAACTAGTGAATGTAAAAAAGACAAGAGCATATAACATAGTTAAAGAAATGTGTGCCGAAGGACTGATCAAACCGATCGGCCGCGGAAGTGCTAAAAGATATGTGCGAGCATAAAAAGATGGTTGATAGATAAGGAAAACAATTATGGCAATCAAAAAGAATGAATTATATAGCTCGCTGTGGGCAAGCTGCGATAAACTTCGCGGAGGTATGGATGCTTCGCAGTACAAGGATTACATCCTTACCCTTCTGTTCGTAAAGTATGTAACAGATAAGTTTAAGGGTGTTAAATATGCAGATATCACCGTTCCCGAAGGTGGTAGCTTTGATGATATCGTAGCACTTAAAAATAACCCTAATATTGGCGAGGAAATGGATAAAGTTATTGCTAAACTTGCAGAAGCAGGTAGCAATCAGCTTCATGGAGTTATAGACAATGCCCACTTCAACGATGAATCTAAGCTTGGCAAAGGTCAGGAAATGGTAGACAAGCTTACCGGACTTATCGGTATTTTCCAGCGCCCCGAGTTTGACTTTAAAAATAACAAAGCGAACGGCGATGACATTCTCGGTGATGCCTACGAATATCTCATGCGCAACTTTGCAACCGAAAGCGGCAAGAGCAAAGGACAGTTCTACACTCCTGCCGAGGTTTCCCGTATTCTTGCTAAGGTTATAGGTATCGATAAGGTTGACGATCCCGACACATCCGTCTACGACCCTGCGTGCGGTTCGGGCTCACTCCTTATCCGCGCAGCCGATGAAGCACCTATTGACGTTGCAATTTATGGTCAGGAGAAGGAAATTACAACCGCAGGCCTTGCGAAGATGAACCTCGTTCTCCATAACAAAGCAACCGGCGAGATTTATGCAGGAAACACCTTCGCTGATCCTAAATATAGAGATGAACACGACAACGACGTGCTTCGTCGCTTCGATTTCATTGTTGCAAACCCGCCCTTCTCACTCAAGAACTGGACAGATGGCCTTAAAGAGTTCGGTAGATTTGACGGATACGGAGACAGACCTCCCGAAAAGAACGGCGACTTCGCATGGATGCTTCATATTCTTAAATCCTTAAAGCAAACCGGAAAAGCAGCCGTTATTCTTCCTCACGGAGTTTTGTTCAGAGGAAATGCTGAAGCAACGATACGCAGAACCATTATTGACAAGGGTTATATCAAAGGCATTATAGGTCTTCCCGCCAACCTTTTCTATGGCACAGGTATACCTGCGTGTATCATAGTTATCGATAAAGAGGATGCCGACGAGCGCGAAGGCATCTTTATGATCGATGCAAGTCGCGGATTTGTTAAGGATGGAAACAAGAACCGTCTTCGTGAGCAGGACATTTACAAGATCGTAACCACGTTTAACGAACAGATCACAACCGATCCAAAGTATGCTCGTTTTGTACCCAACGACGAGATAAAGATTAAGAACGATTACAATCTTAATATCCCTCGCTACATAGATAGCTCAATACCCGAAGATCTCCAGGATATAGATGCACATCTGCATGGTGGAATCCCCGCTATTGATGTTGATTCTATGGAGAAGTATTGGAGTCTTTTCCCGAAGCTTAAGGAAAAGCTCTTCTCCCCGTTACGCGAGGGTTATTATCAGCTTAACGTTCCCAAGGACGAAGTTCGTATCACCGTTTATGCAGATGATGAGTTCTCAGCATACTCTGAACGCATTGATATGGCATTTGACGCATGGACAAACGATGTGGACAAAGGTTTACGTAATATAGATGAGTTCGTAGAGATCAAAAAATACATTGTAGAGCTTTCAGAAATCCTCATCGCAAAATATGCTGATATCGAGCTTGTAGACAAGTATGACGTATATCAGGTGCTCCTTTCCTATTGGCAGGAAGTAATGGCTGATGACGTTTACGTGCTTGTCCAGGACGGATATGAGGCAGGTCGTGAAACCGAGGATATTTACGAGATTTCCGAGGACAAAAAGACCAAGAAGGAAAAGAGAAAGTACAAAGGGTGGGAAGGCAAGCTCATACCCAAAGCTTTGATAGAAGCGGCGTTCTTTGCTGAGGAGCGTCAAAAGATAAACGATGCACAAGCTATCGCTGAAGCAACAGAAGCACGCATTGAGGAGTTGGAAGAAGAATACACAGCAGAAGACGGCATTCTCGCCGATTGCTTAAACGATAAGGCTGCTGTAGATGAAAAAGCGGTTAAGGCAAAACTTAAAGAGCTGAAAAAATCAGCTCCTAAAAGCGAAGAGCATTCGATTCTTTGCGAGTACATCGAGCTTTGCGACAAGGCAAAGGATTATAATAAGATAGTTAAAGAGTTGAATGCCGCCCTTGATGAAGCATGCAAAGCGAAGTATGAAGATCTTACTATCGACGAAATCAAGGAGCTTCTTATCAATCGTAAGTGGTACTATACCATATTTAAGGGAATCAAGGAACTCTACGTAACCACATCGCATGAAATTGCAGGTCGCATTGCAGAACTTGCCGAAAGATACGAGGATACTCTGCCGAACCTTGAAAGCGATGTAAATACTTATGAAGCAAAAGTCAAAGCACATCTTGAGAGGATGGGATTTGTATGGTAAAGCAAGGATATAAGCAAACGGAAGTGGGCTTGATTCCGGAAGATTGGGATATAAGGAAAATTGGCGATTTCACGGATGCAACCGCTGGAGGAACTCCAAGCACCGCTCATACTGAATATTGGAATGGCGAAATTCTTTGGATGAGTTCTGGAGAATTAAATAACAGAAGGATTCATAACGTACTTGGTAGAATAACGGAAGTTGGTTATAACAACTCCAGTACACATATGATACCAAAGAATTGTGTGCTAGTCGGATTGGCGGGTCAAGGAAAGACTAGAGGAACAGTTGCCATAAATTATGTAGAGTTATGCACAAATCAATCCATTGCTGCAATTTTTCCGTCAAAAGAACATGACTCGGAATACCTGTATCAAAATTTATTGAGCAGATACGAAGAGTTGCGTGAATTGTCTTCTGGTGATGGCGGCAGAGGAGGATTAAATCTTACAATCATTAAAAACTTTTCCTGTGCTTTCCCAAAATTACAAGAACAAAACCAAATTGCCGAGGCACTTTTGGATGTGGATAGCATGATCTCCTCTCTTGAAAAACTGATTGCGAAGAAAAAAGCCATCAAGCAAGGTGCAATGCAGGAACTGCTCATAGGTAAAAAACGCTTGCCCGGATTTACTGGGGAGTGGAAAGATTTCACTATAGGTAAAATGGGGGAGTTTTATAGCGGTCTATTTGGCAAGAGCAAGAAGGATTTTGATTTTGGAAAAGCACGATATATAACATTCCTAAATGTTTTATCGAATGTGAAAATTGACACATCAATACTAGCCCCTGTTGATGTCAGAGAAAACGAATCTCAGAATGCTGTTAAAAAGGGAGATTTGTTTTTCAATACATCTTCTGAAACTCCTGAAGAAGTAGGTATGTGTGCTGTTTTAGATGAAGACCTTGATAACACCTATCTTAACAGTTTTTGCTTTGGTTTTAGATTGACGGATAGCAACCATAATCCATTGTTCTTATCCTATTATTTGAATAGTGAGATTGGAAGAAAAATAATGAGTGTTTTGGCGCAGGGAGCAACAAGATATAACTTGTCAAAAAACAACTTTGCAGAAACAATCATAAGATTGCCTAACAAAGATGAACAAACTGCAATTGCCTCTATTCTCTCCGATATGGATAATGAAATTGAAGCATTAAAGCGGAAACTAAACAAAACCCGCCATGTTAAGCAAGGTATGATGCAGCAACTGCTAACAGGAAAAATTAGACTTGTTTCAGCAAGCGCAGATAACAAGCCTATTGAGGTTGTATCGAAGCCACGCCACAACCATCAGTTTGATGATGCAGTTGTAATAGCAGCTATTGTAAACGCATTTTATGCCGATACGTTACCCCTCGGCAGAAAAAAGGTGCAGAAGCTTTTATATCTTCTGCGACGAAAACAAGAAGCCGACACCTCTTCATTTAAGAAAAAGGCCGCGGGACCTTATGCCGACGAAGTTCGCTATAAGGGTGGTGAACCTATTGCAGTTCGTAGTAAGTATGTTGAGAAAAAGCAAGGGCCGAAAGGCACCACCTTCTCAAAAGGTGAAAATATAGAATCGGCTCTTGAGTACATTGAGAAATGGGAAATGACCGACGATATCAATTGGCTCGTTTCGACGTTCAAATACACTAAAACCACCGATCTCGAGTTGTTCGCTACCATCGATATGGCAATGTGCGATTTGATAAACGCAGGAGAGCAAGTTTCAGTGGCATCGATTAAAAATCTTATCGCATCTAACAAAGAATGGAAAGATAAGTTGTCAAAAACCTACTTTTCCGATAACGATATAGCAAGAGCAATAAGATTCTGTCAAAATACATTCAATTAAGAAAGGCATATATGAAAAGATCAGCAACAAGTATTATAGCAGCATTAGTTTTTATTCTTTTGTTCGGTGGATGGGGAATGTTTGCCGAAGCACTTGGCGTAATAGGAGAGGTGTTTATTGCCTTCTTCCCGGTTTTCTTCAACGTAGCTAAAAGTTCGATTGAGGACTATCTGGCTTCCCCATATTTTATAACTGGAGTTGTTATGTCTATAGCTTCTGCCTTTGGCATCTGGTTTGGTGCTAAAGGCGGAAAGTTGCTGTTCTTGGTTATCTCAATAATCTGTGAAGTTATAAGCCTTGCAAGTATTTTAATGAATGTTATTTGACTTTCACCAGTATAAATAATTAATCACGATTTCATATAATAAGGAGATGATCATATGAAAATAGATATTAAGAATGGTGATTTAGTATTATTCAAATCCGATACCATTATAGTTCACGAAAGTTCGGATGTTTCCTTAACATTTGACGAAGAACTTACACTAACTTTTCGATTCATCGAAGATTCAACTACGAAAGATCAAAAGATGGAGTTTGTTCCTCAAGATAAAACAGTAATAATTAAGCTGGTTAATTTTAACAATCCAATTGGAACTACTACATCAAATCATATTCCTTTTGCTACGGCTGATGATAAAGATCTATACATTTCTTTTGCTATTTATTCAGTAGGAAAATCTAAAGTTCTCCATTACAATATTTATACAGAGCAGTAAAGGATAATGACGATGGCAAAAACTAAGAATAGCAAAATAAGAATCCAAGCTTTGCTGGAAAGACCCGATGTTTCTGTAACTGCGAATATTGAAGAAAATTATATTATCACTACGGAAGATAAGATAAGGATATTATACAACGAATACAACGAAGCGAGAAAATATTCAGGAGAATTCTGGACATTTTTAGGCTTGTTTGTAGCATTATTAACAACCATACTTACTTGTGAGTTTAAGTCCATTTTGGGCGTATCTGAATTCGTTTTTGAAGCAATATTTATACTTGCTACAGCAATTGCATTAGTATTAACGATATGGGCGGGAATTCAGTGGGGTATAAATCACCAAAAACTCACTTTTGATCATTTCATAAATCAAATACGAGGTAACAACTCTGATGACAAAAATTGATGCAAAAGAAAAGATAACACAAAATCGTGTTATAAAATTCTTTGTGGACAAGCTCCATTATACATATCTTGGCGATCTGCATGACGGTGATAATTATAACGTCATGATTGACCGTCTTTACGCATACCTCACGGGCAAAGGCGGTTATTCTCAGGCTTTGGCAAAGAAAGCTCTTGAAGTACTTATTCATGCGGCAAACAATCTTCAGTCCGGACTTTATGATGCCAATAAAGAAGTATACAGCTTGCTTAAATATGGTGCAAAAGTCAAGGAAAACGTAGGAGAACCCGAGAAAACTGTGTATTTCATAGATTGGGGCGATCCTACTAAAAATGATTTCTATATTGCCGAAGAGGTTACCGTAGTCGGCAATCATACAAAACGCCCTGATATAGTTGTTTATGTAAACGGCATTGCTCTTGCCGTTTTAGAGCTCAAGCGTAGCAGCGTGTCCGTTGCAGAAGGAATTCGCCAAAATCTCACAAACCAGAAAACTAATTTTATTGAGAGATTCTTTACTACCGTGCAATTCTGCATGGCGGGTAATACCAGCGAAGGACTGCGTTACGGAACTCTTCTGACACCCGAAAAGCATTATTACGAATGGCAAGACGACGGCTTCAAGCAGTTCGATGAAGAACGTGATGAAACCGATGTTCTTATAGAGGAAAAGTGCAAAAGCTTCGATGAAAAGCTTGAAAAGCAGCTGTTTTCAATGTTCTATAAGAAGCGCTTCCTTGACCTCGTTCATAACTTTATTGTTTTTGATAAGGGTATAAAGAAGGTTTGCCGCTATAACCAATACTATGCCATCAAGCGTGCACAGCATCGCTTGACCGATGAAAAGCGTGGCGGCATTATCTGGCACACCAAAGGAAGCGGAAAGACCTTGACTATGGTATGGCTCTCAAAATGGATTCTTTCAAACAATCCTAAGGCGAGAGTTCTCATTATCACAGACCGCGAAGAGCTTGACGATCAGATAGAAAAAAGCTATCGCGGCGTTGATGAAACGATAGTTCGCACCAGAAGCGGCAAGGATCTTATTGAACGCTTAAATTCTTACGAGGCCAGCTTGATTTGTTCGCTTGTCCATAAGTTTGGAAAACGCGGTGGCGAAGCTACCGGAGATGATTATCAAAGGTATATAGAGAATCTTCTTGCATCTCTACCTGCAAATTACTCCGCAAAGGGTGAAATATACGTCTTCGTTGACGAGTGCCACAGAACCCAGTCCGGTAAGCTCCATGCAGCGATGAAGACCATAATTCCTAATGGAATATTTATAGGTTTTACCGGTACTCCTCTGCTTAAGAAAGACAAGAAAACAAGCCTTGAAACCTTCGGTGGATATATACATACTTACAAGTTTGACGAAGGTGTAAGAGACGGAGTAGTTCTCGATCTTAGATATGAATACCGCGAGGTTGCTCAAGAGCTCAAATCTCAAGACAAGATCGATATGTGGTTTGATATTAAGACCAGAGGTCTTACTCCTCGTGCTCAGGCAAAGCTGAAATCTATGTGGGCAACCAAGCAAAAGGTTTTGTCCTCAAAATCCCGTCTTGAGAAAATCGCACTTGATATTCAGTTCGATTTTGAAACCAAGTCGCGTTTGATGGACGGAAACGGAAATGCAATGTTGGTTGCAGGATCGGTCTATGAAGCATGCAAGTATTATGAAATTTTCCAATCACTTGGATTTAAGAAGTGTGCCATTATTTCTTCTTACGAGCCTCAAACTGGAGATCTTCGTACAGATACGGTAAGTGACGAGGAAGAGACCGAAACATTTGAGAAATACGAAATTTATACACAAATGCTCGGTGGTTCCTCTGTTGAAGACTTTGAAACAAACGCAAAGAAGAAATTTGTAGAAGAGCCTTACAACATGAAGCTTTTGATAGTTGTTGATAAGCTTCTTACAGGATTTGATGCACCCCCGTGTACTTATCTTTACATCGATAAAGCTATGCATGACCACGGTTTATTCCAGGCGATATGCAGAGTTAACCGACTTGATGATGAAAGCAAAGATTTTGGTTACATCGTAGACTACAAGCAGCTTTTCGGTGATCTCGCTGATGCAATAAGCACCTATACTTCAGGCGCTTTTGAAGCTTATGACGTAGAGGACGTTGCAGGTTTAATCAAGGATCGCACGGAAGAATCTGCAAAATACTTCAAGGATACGCTGGATGCACTTAATGAACTTTGCGAAGGTGTTGCTATGCCTCGTGCAGAGCTTAATTACATTCATTATTTCTGCGGTGAAAATGGTGTTGACCTTGATAGTGATGAAGCCTACGCAAGAATGCGCGAAAAGCTTTATAAATTGGTTTCTCGACTTGTAAGAGCTTTCGCTGAATTCAAACCGAGAATGGACGATGCCGGAATATCCAAAGACGAGCAGGCAAACCTTGATATACGCGTAAATGAATATTTGAAGCTTCGCGAAGTTATAGGCCGTGCAAGCGGTGACTTTCTTGATATGAAGCAGTTCGAGCCGGGAATGCGTTATCTCATTGATAACTATATAGTTGCAGAGGATGCTGAGAAGCTCGCTATGTTTGATGACTTCACTCTTCTTGATTTCATTCTTACGAAAGAATCCCAACTCTCCGGAGATGGCAAGAATAACGAACAAGAAAGTGCGGCCGAAGCAATTGAGAACAATATACGTAAAAAGGTTGTTCAGAAGATTGTTATAAACCCTGCATATTACAGCAAAATGTCCGAGGTTCTTGAACAGTTGATTCTTGACCGTAAGCGTGGCGTTATTGCATACAAGCAGCTTTTGGAACGTTATATTGAATTAGCTAAAAATGTTACTCTTCCCGAAAACAATACCAGATATCCGGAGTCCATTCGTTCAAGCAGTGCGATGAGGGCATTCTATGACAACTGCGGAGAAGATGAAGCATTAGCGATAAAGCTTCACAAGGCAGTTATGTCTTCCAAAATGAACGGCTTCCGAAACAATCCTGCCAAGGAAAACAGAATCAAAAGCGCAATCTTCAAGATTGTTAAGGACGAGGAAATGGTTGAAAGCCTTTTCAAGATTATAGTTGAACAAGAGGAATACTGATGCATACTGAAATTTCAGGTATTACAATTGAAATTATAAAAAAGAATATAAAGAATATGCATCTTTCCGTTCTTCCTCCAAATGGTAGAGTAAGAATATCTGCACCGCTTCACATGTCCGATGAGAGCATTTTAATGTTTGCCAGAACAAAACTTTCGTGGATCAGAAAGCAGCAAGAGAAGTTTGCAGTTCAAGAGCGACAATCGGAGAGAGAATACGTTTCAGGGGAAACACTTTACGTGTTCGGACAACAATATTTTCTGCGCGTTGAGTATAGCTACAAGGGCAATGCGCTTGTTCTTTCCGGTAACGAAGCTATACTCACAGTCAGAAAGGAAAGTACTGCCAAACAGCGCGAAGCATTTGTAAATGAATGGTATCGTGCCTTGCTTAAAGAAAAGATTGATGTCTACTTGCCTAAGTGGGAAAAGATTACGGGATTGTATTGTGATTCTTGGCAAACCAAGTATATGACAACCCGTTGGGGTACGTGCAACACCAACAGTCGCAAAATATGGCTTAATCTTCAATTGGCCAAAAAACCGATAGAGTGTCTCGAATATGTTATTTTGCATGAACTTGCGCATCTTAAAATCAAAGGTCATGGTAAGGAATTTGTTGCACTTCTCGACCAATATATGCCGTATTGGAGAGAAACCAGGAAACTTCTCAACGAACTAAAACTTGATTATATGGAGGACGATAAAGATGGCTAACGGAGTAATTTATATTCTTACTAATCCGTCATTCCACGAGTACGTAAAAATCGGATATGCGGATGATATTGAGAAAAGACTAAGCCAGTTGAACAGAAGTGAATGCATCCCCTTTGCTTTTAGGGTGTATGCTACATATGAGGTTAACTCTCGTTTGTCTGATTTGAAGATTCACTCTATAATAGATAAACTGAACCCGAATTTGCGTTCAATTGACAACTTTAATGGTCAAAAACGTATAAGAGAGTTTTATGCGATGCCTCCGGAAGATGCATATGCGATTTTAGAAGCTATCGCAGAAATTCACGGATGTGCGGATAAGCTTAAGCTCGCCAAACCCAGCGAGGATGAACTTGTTGCCGAAGAAACTGCACGAGAAATCGTTGAGGAAAGCAAAGAACGCGCAGCTCCGTTCAGATTCTCCATGTGTAATATTCCTATGGGTTCAGAAATCGAATTTTACTGTCGCGGAAACGAAAATACCGGAAAGATCTGCACCGTAGTGAATGATCGTCATGTAAGCTATGAAGGTAGAGTCTTGTCCCTTTCCGCTCTTGCTTCAGAGCTGACCGGAAAGACCCCGGTTCAAGGTACAAGTTATTTTAAATACAATGGCGAATGGTTGAACGATATTAGATCTAAAAACGGATTTTAATTAACGCTTTATTTCACGTTGGCACCGTGGCGTGTGCTTGTCTTGATACAAGTCGGCGTCGCTTCGCTCCGCCGAGCCAAGCACACGCCACGAAAAACTGAATACACGGAAAAACGAAAATCCAAAGCCGACCGATGCGAGGTCGCACGCTGATCCGCTTGATGCGACGCTCGCATTAACGCTCTCGGCACTTTTAGGATTTCACTCGTTTTACGCCGCTACTTATCAACCGCTGGGATTTTTCTCCCGGCGGTTTTTTCTTTTTTAATGGTGAAACAAAGCTTCACCTTTAACCTTTATAATTTTCTCAAGTCAATTTTTAATTCGGACAAAAACTTTCCGGTTTAAAAGTTATACTCGTATCGGTCAGCACATATTAGGGGCTATCTCAAAGACACTGCTGTAACACTTTTGTAAGAGCTTGTAAATCTCACGGCAAGTAAAAACCCAAAAGTGTCCAGCCGTATCAGTTGTTTACTCAAAGAATATTTGCTAACCTTTTAACAGTAACAAAAAAGGAGGTAAAAGCGTGAACGAAATTCAAATCATCACAGACGAAAAAGTAAGTGTCGAGAGCTTGAGCGAAGCAGAACAGCGCTCGTTTTATATGAGTATGCTCACTCAGATTCTCGAGCTTCACAGACAAGAAAAAGAACGAGAGGGGGTGAACTAATGAGCTTCAAAGCAACAAAGGTTTACCGCGAGGGCTACCACTACGTAGCAATCCCCTACAAAGAAAATCCGACCGCAAAGAAACGTGGCGGTGTTACAGATTTGGAAAAGGACGAAAAGAAAAAAACCTTTGATACGGCAAACAAAGGCATAAAGACTAAAGGCAAAAAGAAACGTGCTAAAGAATTGGTTGCGGAACTTAGACCGCATTTTGAAACGGAAGAACAGACAGCCGAATTTGTAAGGGCTGAAATGGAAAGAACTGAACGAAATAGAATGGTACGATGGTTAAGGCTACAAAGAAAAATAGATCTCGGTGAATGGGATTATTTTTGCAC
Source organism: Eubacteriales bacterium (assembly GCA_045655565.1). Taxonomy (GTDB): domain Bacteria; phylum Bacillota; class Clostridia; order Oscillospirales; family CAG-272; genus UBA1740. The sequence continues at coordinate 44,285 of JAZOPN010000062.1, forward strand.
CTTTACCTATGATGATAAAAAGCATACGGAAGAAAGCTTTAGGAGAAAGCTCTCGGATACGTTTAAAAAACTACGGCAACGATACGACTGGGAATATCTCGGGGTGTATGAACGCTCCCCCGAAAATGACCGCTTGCATTTTCACGGACTTTTTAACATACCGAAAATGAAAGGCGAGCTTGTAAAACGGAGAGATTACAGCACCAAAGAACACCGTATGCAGACAACCTTGCAAAATACTTATTTTACGGAACGCTTCGGCAGAAATGACTTCGCCCCTATAAGTAAAGTAGATTTAGAGCATACCGCTTCGTATTTGATGAAGTATATCGAGAAATCTGGAGAACGCATCGTGTGTTCCAAAGGCGTAAAAACATTCTTTATATCCGATATTATGGATGATGACGTAGTATGCACCATTGGAAACGAGGATAGAAAGCTATTGCTATTTGACAATTTCTCTTGCTTTGATGAAGGCATATACGTAGGAGAGGTCAGCCCCGAAACAATAAAACAAATGCGAAAGACGAACTAAATTTTATCTTTCGCCCGGCAGAGCTTAAACGAAACCACCGTCGAGGTCAAGGGGGTGAAAATATTGCTTAAAATTCAAAATCAAAAGACATTTCTACAATATTTTCGCCTGATCCCTTGACCTCTCCCGGTGCTTCCGTTTTGGTCGCTCTTGTCGAAAGACAAAATAAAAATAATAAGGAGTTTAGTATGAAAACAGCAGTAATTTATGCACGTTACAGTAGTAACAGCCAAACAGACCAATCAATCGAAGGACAGCTTACAGTTTGCCAAAAATACGCTCTCGATAACGGACTTCAAATCGTTGAAACCTATATCGACAGAGCAATGACGGGAACGAATGACAACAGAGTTGCCTTTCAGCAAATGCTCGCAGACAGCGAGAAAAATTCCAAGTGGGAAATCGTACTTGTATACGCTCTTGACCGCTTTGGAAGAAATGCCACAGAGGTAGCCGTTAACAAACAGCGTTTAAGGAAGAACGGCAAAACGCTTATATCTGCCACACAGAGAACTTCTGTAAATATTGACGGCTCACGCAACCTTGATGGTATCTTGCTTGAGAACGTATACATCGGACTTGCAGAATACTATTCAGCCGAGCTTTCCGAAAAAATACAGCGTGGACAGAAAGAAAATCGCAGAAAAGGACTCCATTGTGGTGGACATATAGCATACGGATATAAGAGCATTGATCGTAAGCTTTATGTTGACGAATATGAAGCCGAAGCCGTGAGATTTATCTTTGACCAATACGGACACGGTGTTACAGTACCCAAAATTATTGAACAGCTTACCGAAAAGGGATATATGCACGATGGTGTGCCCTTTCAGCCGTCTTGCATTTACAGTATATTGCGAAATAAAAACTACGTAGGCATTTATGAATATAAGGGCGAAGTATTTACCGATATTTATCCTCAAATCATATCCGATGAAGCGTATACCAAAGTCAGAGAAAGAATTGACGCTAACAAAACAGGCTCACGTAGCGTACAAACAGTATATCTACTTCGAGGCAAGCTGAAATGCGGATATTGCGGTATGCCAATAAGTGCCGAAAGCGGAACTTCACGCACACAGGAGAAGAAATACTACTATAAGTGTCACGGTCGCAAAAAATACAAGAACGGTTGCACCAAGACCACGATCAAAAAAGAACTCCTTGAAGAATTCGTAGTTGAATTCATTTTAGGAGAGCTTAAAAGAAGCGAAAATGTTGAAAAAGCCGTTAATGCAATTATGAGTTTGCAAGAAAAATATCTCCGCGATAACCCCAATTTGAGCATACTTAAAAAGGAGAAAAAGCAGGTTGATACAGCCCTTAATAATCTTATGCGAGCTATTGAAGCTGGTATTATATCCGCTACCACTCAAAGAAGACTCAATGAGCTTGAAGAACAGCAAGTTGAGCTTGAGCGTAAAATCCTCATTGAAGAAAGCAAACAAGCGGTGCTTCTTGACAGAGAGCAAATCGAAAAGTATTATCTCAAAGCATTAACAACAGACCCCGAAAGACTTATAAACACGATAATTAAAGAAATTGTGCTTTACAATGACAAAATTGAAATTTACTTGAATAGCCCACTAAGAACGAGTCCCGATGACAATCGGGGCTTTTCTTTTTATACAGAAGTCGTAAATATGCCAACCGAAAGACACGCTACAAGAGGTACAAAATATAAGAGAATTACACTTCAAATGCTTGTATATCGGTAACGCTGACGATTTATTCCACGGTACTCTTGACACGAGCCTCTCGGGAGTGTGGGTGCAAGGCAAAGAAGCCAACCACCCAGCCCCGAGGGGCTGTTTGTTTGCCTGTGGCACGAAAGCCTACCACACTCCCTGCTCCTGTCAAGAGTCTTTCGCGGCATAAAGCCGTCACCGAGAGAGGACAAAAAGGCTCTAAGGCGGACAAAAAGAAAAAAGCCCTCGGCAGATACCAAAGGCAGATAAAAACAAAACGAAAACCAACCCTCTTTCGAGGTTCGATTTTCGTTAAGCTTGGTGGACCATCTAGGACTCGAACCTAGGACCGACCGGTTATGAGCCGGTAGCTCTAACCAACTGAGCTAATGGTCCAAATAAATATTTAGTTTTAGTGTTTGGTGGCGTGCTGTGCCGACCGGTTATACTCCTTGTGAGCTTGCCGCCTTCGTCGGCGGTGAAACCGACTATTTGCGCGTCTTGTAATAATGCATTTGAACTTATATTCCATAACGAAAATGCTATTCACAACACGGCTAATATATTATAGCAAATAATAGTGAACAATATGTTAACAAAATATTAACAAATAATAAAATAGTGGCATTAAGATTAGTGTCTTTTTACCGGGATTGTTTTGTCGTGATTTGGGGAGCGAAAACGGCTTTTTTCATTTGCTATGAGGCTTTTCATCGGTGTGTATTTTGCTAGTGGGGGTGCTGTAATATCGGGTGCGTGTTTTGTGGGCGTGTCATCCGGCTATTATTTGGTGCGTTTTTGCTTAATCGAATTTCGTATGCGCGCAAATAAAAGAGCAAATTATGCTAATTGGTGGTTGTAAAAGCGACTATGTTATGCTAAAATAGTATTGAATAAATGGAACAAAACAAAAAGCGTCGAGCAAAAGGACGCTTTCACTCTAATGAAAAGGAAATAAAAAATGAAAAGATTAATAGCTGCAATTCGCCTTGTCGCGCTGCTTGTTGTCTCTCTTTGCAGTTGCGCGATGGGAAAGCTTGATAGCCTCGGCAATGTCCTGCTTCTCGGAGATAGTTTCTCTACATTCGAGGGCAGCATTCCCGAGGGCTATGCCTGCTTTTACAAAAATACCGGTTACGGTGGCGTAACATCCGAGGAGCATACCTGGTGGCACCGCCTTATTACAATGACAGGCTCGCACCTGCTACTGAACTCTAGCTACTCGGGCAGCACAATTTGCCACACGGGATATAGCGGAGAGGACTATTCTGACATATCATTTATAACTAGGCTTCGCGAACTGATTTCCGATGGCTTCTTTGAGAGGAATTCTGTCGACACTTTCATAGTGTATGGCGGACTAAACGACTATTGGGCATCGGCACCACGTGGCGAGATAAAATATGACGGCATCACCGAGGCAGACCTCTATTCCGTCTACCCCGCCTTGTCATTAATCTTCAGCCTTGTGCGAGAGGCTTCGCCCGACACGAGGATAATTTTCATCATCGAGGATATGCTTGATGACGATATGTCGGGGACAATAAAGGAAATCGCGGCGCACTACGGTGTCGACACCATAGAGCCGAGGGATATAGAAATGCAGGACTCTCACCCCAACTACAACGGAATGAAGTCGCTAGCAGAGCAGATTGTTGTTGCTCTTCGGGAGATGAAAAAGTAAAAGCCTAAAAAACGGGTAGAAAAAACTCACGCGACCGCACATTGGGTGATATCCTTAGCGGAGAATTTACAACTTACCAAAAGTGCAAGCATCGCATTTGTCTGGACAAATGCAAAAGGGCTAAGCCCAACCCCATATTACAAACAGAAAGAGAGAACAAATCGGCTTAAATCCCGAAAAGTTCTCTCTTTGTCTGTTAGCGATGTTTTTGCTGATGCAAAAGTGATGTTATGCTCCGCATAATGATGTTTCTCGCCATTTGATAAGCAAATACAAGCTCGAGGTGATGTTTGCCCACTGTGCCGAAGGCACAACATCATTCACGCAGTGACCATCACTGCCGAAGGCAACATCACTTGCCCGTAAGGGCAAACATCGTTTAGCGTGAATGCTCCGTTAATAGCATCACGCTATTGGCGCGTGAGTTTTTTAATTTTATAACATCTTTGCCAGCCACCCGTGTTAAATTAATGCGAGGTAAACGATGAGGGGCATAGTGATAATGCAAAGAATTGTTGACACCACGACGAGACGGCTTGTGTAGACTGCGTCGCAATCATATTTTTCGGCGAACATAGTCGCGCTGGATGCCGCAGGGGTGGAGGCGAGGATGATGGTAACTAGGGTGGACACCTCGTTAATCGGGGCGATAAGTCCTGCAAGCTTGATTATCCCGAGCAGGGCGAGGGGGAGCACCAGGTGCCTTAGAGCTAGGAATAGGTACATATAGCCATCCGTAAAAAGCCCATTAAACTTGATCTCGGCAAGTCTAAGACCTATGACAACCATAGACAGGGGTGCGACAAGTGCCTTAATCATATTCAGTGTTTCGGTGATTAGGCTCAGGTTGACTGTGGCTAGCAGGTCGGCATTCACACCGGCAACAAGGCATATAACGCCTATTATAGATGCGAGGGTAACCGGGTGTAAGAGCACCTTGAGTAGACCGCCTGCCTGCTTGGTTTCCTTGACCGCGCTGATATATCTGTCGGTGATATCGTGGTCACCGTCACCGTCCATATCGACGCCATCCCTCACTGTGCACAGATGCACACCAAGTGTCCATAGGAATAGGTTAAATGTAATGTTGTATATAGAGGCGTAAATTGCTGCCTCAGGGCCTATTATCGCGTCAATAAGCGGAATGCCCATAAATGCCGCGTTAGCAAATATGGTCACAAATCTTAGCATACGGCGTCTGCCCTCTTCTGCGCCGCGGAAGAGCAGTAGCGCAACCACCGAGAAGAGAACGTGAGCCACCACCGACAGGACAAACACAACTATTATGTTTAGCCAAATGTGTGAGAAGTCGACATCGCAATTTATATATGCCGCAACAATCAATACAGGCTGTGCAATATAGAGTATGAGGTTGGATAGCCCCTTGCCGAAGCCATCGGGTACAAGGCGCGCCTTTTTGAGCACGACGCCCGGCACCATCATAACAAAGAGTAATGCAACTTGAAAAATTAGTTTGCTAATGTCCATTTGAAGTCCCTTTTAGAGTGTTAATAGCTGTTTATATGCCGAATAAACCGCGCGGTATGTCTTCTCATCGACAACCGGTATCAGGGTTAGCGCGCCATCCCTGCCGTCACGTGGCCTTATCTCGTAGGCGTAGGTGTAGCCCTCGCCATCCTCTTTTGCCTCGGCAAGTAGCGCATATCGCTTGCCTAGGCAATCAACCGTCGCAACCTGCTTCAGCGTCATCGTGGTTATGCCATCATCGAGGGTGACATCCCTTGCCGTTGTCGGGTCGAGTATGCTCTCAAGTGCCGCGGCAGCCGAGATGTGGTAAATCTCTCGCCTCTCTGAAACCGAATACTCTATGCGATCCCCGGAGCGTGTGCCTATCCCGCGAACAAGAGCAACGAACTCGCGCACAAAAGAGATAAGCATAGTTACAGGCGCGACAAGATAGAGCGAGAATATTACCGCTATGATGCGTGCCAGGGCGGCTTTCTTCGTGCGCCTCGCTACCCATTTGTTGACGCAAATGAGCAACGGTATTGACAGAAGAAAACACAGCGAGTGTATGACAAGATATGCTATGAATGTATGGTTTTCTTCAAGGAAAAAAATGTTGATACCGGCAACTATGGTCGCAATTGATAATATGAGATATAATACTCTGCCGACAGTCTTTAGTGCCCTCATAGCATCCTCCCTCGTTGTTTTTACAAAATACATTTTACAATATCGAGAGCCAAAAGTCAAGAGCAATATATACTTGACTTTTAATATAAATTAGTGTAAAATATATTACGCCGCGCAATTTTGATGCGCGAGATTTATTTAGGAGGGTGAAAATGCGCCATTTAGCATTGCTTAATATTGAGCACGGCACTCATGGTGGGATATTTGAGTTTTTGCACGAGAGCTTCGGCGAGTTCGGTGTATTCCTTGATGAGGTTGTCCTTCACGGTCTTATCGAGATGCTGACAATAGTACCCTTCCTATTTTTGACCTATCTTTTGATGGAATTTATTGAGCATAGGGCATCCGACAAGGTTAGCGGATTCATGCAGGGGGCGGGCGTTCTCGGCCCTCTTGTCGGTGGTGCTCTCGGTGCTCTGCCACAGTGTGGCTTCTCTGCCTCGGCATCAAATCTTTACACGGGTAGGGTCATAACCCTCGGCACACTTGTGGCGGTATTCCTCTCCACCTCGGACGAGATGTTGCCGATATTCCTTGCCGGTGATGTCGACATCCTTAAGGTTGTGCTAATAATTATTTACAAAATTGTCGTGGCTATCATAGTTGGCTTTGGCGTGGATTTCGCCATGCGCCTCATGCGACGCGATAAGGGCGATATTAATATTGACGAGATATGCGGTGAGGATGGCTGCCACTGCGAGCGTGGAATTCTGCGCTCCGCCCTGCACCACACGCTCTCGGTCTCTCTCTGGTGCCTTGGCATCATACTGCTTCTCAACGCAGTTGTGTACTTTGTTGGCGAGGAGGTAATAGGTGCGATTATAATAGATGTGCCTGTTCTCTCGCACCTGATATGCGCCATCGTCGGACTGATACCGAACTGTGCGGCATCGGTCGCACTCTCTCGCTTAGCACTCTCGGGCTTCATCTCCACGGGAGAGATGCTCTCGGGACTATTCTCTGCTGCGGGCGTCGGAATGTTCGTCCTCTTTAAGATGAACAAGAGAGTAAAGGAAAATCTTATGGTTGTCGCGATTGTGGTTATCGCGGGTGTTTTCTTCGGGCTTATAGCCGATCTTTTGCCTTGGCTCTCCATTGCATAAATAATTAGGGTCGATTATTCGGCCCTTTTTATAAAATATTTTTACTTGTTACAAAATATACTATATTTTTCGTGTCTTTTGTGCTAAAATATTCTTAAAGAAATCAAACGAAAAAGAGAGGGGTCGCATATGGAAAAATGGGTGAAAAAGGCAATATCTCTTGCTGTCGGTCTTGCTTTTACTAACAAGCATAACCCCTCTGTTATACCCTATTATCCGCAGAAGACCGAGGTTTCGGGTAAAGAGGAGAGATATTTTCGCCGTTCTACCCCGGAGCATGTGGGTATTAGCTCGGGTAGACTGCTTGCTATGCTGACCGCCCTCGAGCGCGAGCGCCGTGCCAATATACACAACCTGCTCGTCATCAAGGATGGCCTTGTTATATGCGAGTGCTCACATCCCGGATATGACACAAATGTGTGGCATCTCTCTCACTCTATGTCGAAGTCGCTGACGGGGATGGCTATCGGTCTATTGGTGGATGACGGGCTAATCTCGCTAGACGAGCATATCGTGGATATATTTCCCGAGGTGCATTATAAGGATCCGAAATTTAAGGATATCACCATACATCACCTGCTTTCTATGACTGCGGGTGTCGGCTTTGCAGAGGCGGGTGCTGTCAGCGAGGCTAAGTGGACGGAGGCGTTCTTTGAGTCGGCTGTCGCATATACGCCCGGCGATGCCTTTAACTACAACAGTATGAACACATACATCCTCGCGCGTGTCGCGGTACTTCGCGCGGGTAAGTCGCTCACCGAGCTTGTAAAGGAAAGAATTCTAGGCCCCCTCGGCATAACCAACTTCTTCTGGGAGGTCGGCCCTGAGGGCGTAGAAAAGGGCGGATGGGGCGTGTATATGTCGCCTGAGAGCTGGGCAAAGCTCGGATATATGATGCTTAACGATGGCGTTTTCGAGGGGAGGCGTATCCTCTCATCAGAATGGGTGAAACTAAGCACTTCGTTACACGCCAAGACCCCCGACATCATCGGCCCATATAACTATGGTTATCAGCTGTGGGTGTCCCGAAAGACATCGACATTCCTCTTTAACGGTATGCTCGGTCAGAATGTGTGGATATGCCCGACAAACAACATTGTCGTTGTCATAAATTCCGGCAACAACGAGATTTTCCAGAATAGCCCGGCGATGGCTATAATGGAGAAATATCTATCGTTTGACCTGTCGGGTGACCGAAAGGACTCCTGCTTCGTTGGTGACCACGGTGACCTTAAGCGCAAGGAAGAGAGCTTTTTCGTGCGCCGTCATTGGGTGCGTCCGTATGAGCCTTTGCGCGGCATATCCTACCGCCTCGGTCTGCGCGACGCTACACCATATCCCGAGGAGTGGGACGAGCTAATCGGCAAGTATCACTTCGTCAAGAATAACTACGGAATTCTCCCCCTGTTTATCAGAGGTATGCAGAACAACCTGAAGAACAGCATTGATGGCGTTGAGTTCGAGCGTATCGATGACAGAATATTTTTCACATTTTACGAGGGTGGCGAGAGCTATCGGTTAGAGGTTGGCTTCTATGACTTCAAGACCACCGTCATTGATTACCACGGGGAAAAATACATTCTAAAGGTCATCGGTGAGGCAATGGAGGACGAGGACAGAGAGATGCTCTACAAGCTCGAAATACTTCTGCCCGAGATGCCCAATACGAGAATGATTAAATTTTCCTTTATCGAGGGTGGCAGGCTCCTTATGCGTATGAGCGAGATGCCGAACCATAAGATAGCCGATGTATTCTTAGCCGAGATGAGCTTCACGGACCATCGTATGGCGTTCCTTATCAGCCTGCTTGAGAATAGGATTGGTAAAAACTTTATGGCGAAGAAGGTCGAGGAGGTGTTCTCGCCCCGTCTTATCGGCGCTAAGGTTGGTTCTGAGGATTACACCGCGATAATGGACGAGGAGCGCGAGAAGCTCAAGGCAAATGAGAAAACCATTAAGTTCATAGATGGAATAGTGAAAAAGTTCTTCCACGATGAGGAAGAGGAGCTTCGTGACGAGTGCCGTGAGAAGAGCAGTCTCAGAACACTCCTTACTGACATCGTAGACAGGATTAAGTCTAAGTTGCCCTCGAAGCGTGGCGCGGAGGAATTGCCGACGACTGCCGAAATTCCGGCACTTGAAGCACCTGTACCCGAGGATTGAAATAAAAAAATGGGCAGAAAACGAAAGTCTCTGCCCATTATTGATATGGATTAGTCGAGGTTGAGCTTATTAAGCATATCGCGAAGCGCTCTTGCCTCTTCTTGGGAAATGGTAACGCCCTTACCCATCTTTTCGTGATCGGGAGACCAGGTACGAATATCGTAAACAGGCTCTCTGTCATTCCAGCTGATAAGGTTAAGTTCCTTGTTCCAACCGTTGTTGCCCTCGCTAACGATACCGATCTTGTCAACTACCTCATACTTGATTTCAGGCATGCTCGTTTCCTCCTTATATTATTTAATTATTATTAAAAAATATGTATTTTAATACATTTTATCATAGCAATTATTTCTTGTCAATAAAAATAGCAAAAAAATGTGAATAATTTGAAAATTTTTCATACTTTGTCGCAAAATAACATCTATATACCGAAAAATGCTGTTTTGGATGTGGTCGTATGCTGTTTTTTCTATGATAATTAAGTTCTGATTGTGAATTAGTGATATTGAATTTTAGGATTTTTTTGCGATATAATAATATATAAAAAATACTAACTATTGGGGGTCTGGTATATGTATGATATTGCCATTGTCGGTGCCGGCGTTGTCGGCGCTATGGTAGCGCGCGAGATGATGCGATATGGCATGTCGGTGTGCATTCTTGAGCGCGACTATGATGTTAGTATGGGTTCGACCCGTGCCAACAGCGCGATTGTGCACGCGGGCTTTGATGCTAAGGAGGGCAGCTTAAAGGCGAGGCTCAATGTCCGTGGCTCCGAGATGATGGAGCACGTGGCAGAGGAACTTGGTGTAAAATACAACAGGTGTGGTTCGCTCGTTGTCGGATTTACTGCCGAGGATAGGGCTACTCTTGAAGAGCTTCGAGTACGCGGTGAGAAAAACGGCGTAGATGGACTCCGGGTGCTGGAGAGAGATGAACTGGTCAAGATAGAGGGCGGTGTTGGTGATGATGTAATATGCGCCCTATACGCGCCCACAGGTGCTATAATATGCCCGTATGAGCTGACGGTTGCCGCCATAGGTAATGCTATGGATAACGGTGCTGCCCTTATGACCGAGTTTTGCGTCGAGAAAATCGAGACGGTAGATGGCGGTTATGAGCTTTACTCAGGTGAGAGGAGCGTTTCTGCCAGATATGTTATCAACTGCGCCGGTGTCTATGCAGATGAGGTGGCGAGGATGGTCGGTGACGACAGCTTCAAGATAACCCCGAGGCGTGGCGAATATATGCTTCTCGACCGCGAGTGTGGCGGTGTGGTGTCGCATACCATATTCCGTTGCCCATCCAAGATGGGTAAGGGTGTCCTTGTTACACCGACCGTTGACGGTAATCTTCTTCTCGGCCCGACTGCCGAGGATATAGAGGACAAGGAGGATACCTCCACCACGGCACAGGGACTTGCCAAGGTGCGCGCTCTTGCGTCGGCACAGGTGTCGGGTATTGATTTTAGCAAGGTTATAACCTCATTTACAGGCCTTAGGGCAACAGGTTCGACAGGTGATTTCATAATCAACTCGCCTAGGGCAGGCTTCATCAACTGTGCCGGCATAGAAAGTCCCGGTCTATCCTCTGCCCCCGCTATTGCTGAATATGTTGTTGATATGCTACGCGAGATGGGTGAGGCACTTGCGGTACGCGAGGACTTTAATTCGCGTCGCGAGCCTATGCATCTCTTCCACGAGATGAACATAGACGAAAAGCGCAAATATGTTGCCGAGCACCCCGAGTATGGTCACATAATATGCAGGTGCGAGCTTGTGACAGAGGGCGAGATACTCGCCGCAATACGCGCGAATCCGAAGCCTCGCGATGTTGATGGTGTTAAGAGACGCACCCGTGCTACAATGGGACGCTGTCAGGGTGGCTTCTGCACACCATATATAATCGACCTCATCAGCCGAGAACTGGGTCTAGACTATGCCGATGTTAAAAAGTCCGGCGGCAACTCCTACATCAATCTCGGAAAGACTAAGGAGGTGTAAACTATGGCTTGCAATTTACCTAAATCCGGATATGTAGACCTTGTAATCGTGGGCGGTGGCCCTGCCGGAATGGCGGCTGCGGTTTCCGCGCGTGAGGCAGGACTTCAGGACATTCTTATAATAGAGCGCGATACATCGCTTGGCGGTATATTGAGGCAGTGCATACACAACGGCTTTGGACTACACCGTTTTGGCGAGGAGCTGACAGGCCCCGAGTATGCGTACAGATATGAAAAAATGGTCGAGGAAAAGGAAATTTCCTACCTTACCGACACAATGGTAATAGAGGTGGATGGCGAGCGCAGACTTACCGCTATGAGCAAGGAGCTCGGTGTATTCACTCTTAATTGTGGCGCGATCATCCTCGCTATGGGTTGTCGCGAAAGGCCTCGCGGTGCTCTAAATATTGCGGGTACACGCCCTGCCGGTGTATATACTGCCGGTACTGCGCAGAAATATGTAAATATGAAGGGATATATGCCAGGTCGTGAGGTCGTTATACTCGGCTCGGGAGATATAGGCCTTATTATGGCTAGGCGAATGACGCTCGAGGGAGCTAAGGTTAAGGCGGTTTGCGAACTTATGCCCTACTCGGGTGGTCTTGCAAGAAATATAGAGCAGTGCCTGAATGACTTTGATATTCCGCTTCTCCTCTCTCATACTGTAATAGAGATTATGGGCAAAGATAGGGTAACGGGTGTTAAAATTGCAAAGGTTGATGAAAATCGCAGACCCATCCCCGAGACCACCGAGACCATACCCTGTGATACGCTTTTGCTCTCATGTGGCCTAATACCCGAGAACGAACTAACTAAGGGTGCGGGAATAACCCTCGACAGAGTGACAAACGGTGCTGTGGTTGACGGAAGCAGAGAGACCTCGATACCCGGTGTTTTTGCGTGTGGAAATGTACTCCATGTGCACGACCTTGTCGACTATGTATCCGAGGAGGCGGTTATAGCGGGACGCGCCGCTGTGGACTTTGTGCGCGGAAATACTGTGCGTGACACAGATATAACTCTTCACACCGACGGGCGCGTCAGATATACCGTTCCCCAGAGGATAACAAGCCTTGCCGATACAACCGTCTACTTCCGTGTTGCCGATGTATATCGCGACAAGGCGGTAGTCGTTAAGAGTGGGGGGCGTGTCATATTAAAGCGCAAAAAGCAGAAGCTTGCACCCGGTGAAATGGAGACTGTAAAACTCACGCGTGATATGCTTCTTGGCGTAACAGATGGCAAAATCGAGCTATCAATTGAGGAGGTGTAATGATGAAAAAAAGAGAATTAACCTGCATCATATGCCCGAGGGGATGCTCGCTTTCCGTAACCCTCCAAGATAATGGCGAGGTGCTGACGGTAGAGGGCAACGCCTGCCCTAGAGGTGTCGTGTATGCTACCGCAGAGTGCACCAATCCTGTGCGCACCGTTACTACTACCATAAGGTGCGATAATGGCGAGGTTTTACCTGTTAAGACTGATAGACCCGTACCCAAATCACGCGTGTTTGATGTTATGGTGGCAATAGCGAAAACCGTTGTACCTGCTGATTCTGGGATCGGTGATGTAATAATATCTCGCGTTGCGGACACCGATGCTAATGTAGTGATTACAGGCAAAATGCCGTAATAAAGTAAATAATAGTGGTCAAAAATGTCATTATTTGGCTGATATAAAATAGCGCGAAGGCGCAAAAGAGAATAAAAACAGGACAGAGAATTTCGGGCTTAGCCTCATTCTCTGTCCTGTTTTTTATAACTCTAGTGTATTGTAGTCTTCAAGAGTATCAAACAGGTTTTTGGGGCCAACTACGGTGTAGGTGGCGTCCTTGTATGCCTCATCTATTACATCACATATGTTGCGAAGCGACTTTACATCGGTATTTATTATAGAGTGCCACAGCCCTGCATTGAAGCTTGGGGAGTAGCCTATAAGATAAAACCTTGCTGCATCGGTTGTGTCTAGGTATGGCGTGGATGCTTGCATAAAGTGCGTGCCAAGCGAGCCTATGATGAAGCCCTCGAGGCTTTCTACCTCATCGAGAATGCTACGCACGTTCGCGGTTGCTTCCCTGAATACCATTATTGATCTTGCAGGCGATGGATCGCGATAAGAATAGTAGAAACTACCGCCGCTGCGTAGCCTCGTGTTAAATCCTGTTCCGTATGCACCACCACTAACTCTTATCCTGTCCCACAGAACCATATTGTTCATAATGTTTGCAATCACTACATATCCGCCCATATCCTCTCGTCTCTCGCTTGTCGGGATTGTTGTGGCGAGTGTGGCGTATGCAACCTGGGACGACACCGGAATAACCTCGTTGACGCGTTTTAGCGTTGCACGCTCGCATCGTTTCTCGATGCGCTTTCCGTCCTTGATTATTGATACGGTTTTGACGGCTGTATCAAGTGCTGACGACCCCACTACAATCATAGTGAGGCGGGGGCGTGCCAAGATTTCGCGGTGTATCGACTTCATTTTCTCGATGAGAATTGGCATTAATTCCTTGCCCCGTTCGACATATTCTTTTAGCGCGATGTATGCCTCATATCCCGAAATTGCCTCTTTAATTGCCTCGGGCGCACTGTATCTTGCCATTGCGCGTCTGATTGCGTATGAGTGACCGCTATTTAATATTCCAATCTTGTGTGCGTGTAGGAGTTGAGACAGTTTTCTTGTAATCTGTTCCTCGTTATCAAATACAATTTTGTATAAATATTCTTCCAACACCTCGAGCGCGCGCTCTCTGTGCCTATCCAGCGAGGAGAGCTTCACAGTGAAGAATAGACGCTCGCCCTCGTCGTCTTGTATTACATCATAACCTGTGCTCAGGCTGCCGAGGATGGATTTTGCGATTCGTGAGAATTCGTTTGCGTTGTGCTCTGTTGTGTCTAACTCACTATATACCCTTGCCATAAGCCCGAGAATGTGAATATCCTCGTTCGGTATATCCGACACATCAAAGAGTAAATCTGTGTAGGTTATACCGCCCGTGTCAACATCGCGAGTAATGGCTGTTACACCGTCCAAATCCTTTATTTCCAAAGGAATCTGTGCCGGTGGCTCGCCTATGTCGGATAATGTCAGTCGTGGCAGAGATGACTTTATCTCATCAGTGTCGGGTGTGGCCTGCCATTGGCGAAATCTCTCGCACCATACCTTGAGCTGCTCCATTCCCCTCTCGCCAAGCTCTGACTTTGCCTCATCAAGCTCCAGCCTTATCTTTGCCTCGTTTTCTGCCGAGAGCGCCGCGGATGGGCGCAAGATTACAACCGCCCTTTTACCGTTCGTTACCCTCTCTAGTAGATTATTGTAATACTCTGTTCCTAGTCTTTCTCGCTGCTTTTCATAAATAAATGAATAATTCAGTGCAAGCGATGGGTCAACCCCTGCGTGGTGGAATGAGAGCACAGAGGACATCATTCCTATTCCCCTGGGGGTAGAGCCAAAGTCGCACTCTCGATACTTGAATTCACTCAGGTCGATGGTTGCCTCGAGTATGTCATCAGCTATACCGTCTGACAAAAGGGCTTTTACGCATTTATCAAAGTGAGAAAGCAGCTCCGCCTCTTTACCATCCTTAACCTCGCTGAACACGATGTCGAGAGAGCCCCATGTGTGAGGAGCATTTGTGGTAATAGAAACATTTTTGCATAGTCCCGACTCAAGTATCGCGTGCTTTAGCGGTGAGGAATTGCTATCTGCCACCGCGTCTGTAATGAGCGAAACATCCTCCGGGGTGAAAAGGTAGTCAGCCGTGTCTATATCATAGGATATCCCGATATAGATCTTGTCTTCGGTGTCCTCGCCCTCCGCCATCTCATAATACTCTACGGCGGGCGTCTCTATAATCTCGCCTCCACGAAGAATTATGTGCTTTATATCTCGTCTTTCGTATTCGGAAAGATATTCGTCCAAAAGCGGAAATAAATCATCAATATCGATTCTGCCATCAAGATAGATGCACGCCTCCGACGGATGATAGAACTCGTTATGTGCGCTGACAAAATCCTCATAGGAAAGAGTAGTAATAGCACCAGGGATGCCACCCGACTCATAGGAATATGTGCCTGAGGGGTACATTTGTCGTGAGAGATACAGGTTTAACAGTTCCATAGGAGAGGAGAACACACCCTTCATCTCACTATATACTACACCGTTATAGTCGAGGTTTCCGTCATCGTCTATTTCATATCTCCACCCCTCCTGACGGAAGATGTTTTCGCACTCTAAGGCACGCGGATGAAGCACTGCATCCATATATATATCGACTAGGTTATGGAAGTCTTTTGCGCTTTTACTCGACACGGGGTACACCGTCTTGTCAGGATAGGTCAGCGCATTGAGGTAGCAGTTGGGAGATGTCTGCATAAGGTCGGTGAATGGCTCTTTCAGTGGAAATTTGCGGGAGCCGCATAGCACCGAGTGCTCAAGAATATGGAAAACGCCGGTATCATCGGTCGGTGGTGTGGGGAATGATATAGCAAAGGTGCGGCACTCGTCATCGCGATCAATGTATATCATTTTTGTGCCACATTTCTCATATTCTAGGATGTACATTGTAGCCTTTGTGTCGATGATTTTCTTCACATCGCGCACTATCCAGCCGTACAATTTATCGTTTAATTGCATAATTGCCCCCTAAATCGATTAAAGTAATAGCAGTGATAATAGTATACCACGAGAAAAAGAAAAGGTCAAGCAATGCCGACCTATACTTATTAAAACTTCTCGCCGGAAGAATGATAACGCAAAAAAATAAGTCCAAAAACGCTTTTATTCGACTGCTTAAGGTGTAATAATCATAGTGCTAAAAAGTCTTTTGCCCTCTTGACAAGGGGGAGTATATAGTGTAAAATAATGGCAGAGAATATTAATTCTAAAATATAACATATAGGAGAAAATGAAATGAAAGATCTTAGAGGTACAAAGACCGAGCAGAACCTTATGACCGCTTTTGCAGGCGAGTCTCAGGCTAGAAACAAGTACACCTATTTCGCATCCGTAGCAAAGAAAGAGGGTTACGAGCAGATCGCTGCTATCTTCCTCCAGACCGCCGAGAACGAGAAAGAGCACGCTAAGCTCTGGTTCAAGCATCTTGGTGGACTTGGTGATACCGCTCAGAACCTTGTAGCAGCAGCAGAGGGTGAGAATTATGAGTGGACGGATATGTATGCTAAGTTTGCAGAGGAGGCAGAGGCAGAGGGCTTCACCGCTATCGCATTCCAGTTCCGCGCAGTAGCAGCAATCGAGAAGGCTCACGAGGAGAGATACAGAGCGCTTCTCCACAATGTTGAGATGCAGGAAGTATTCGCAAAGGGCGAAATGACCATGTGGGAGTGCCGCAACTGCGGTCACCTCGTTATGGGAATGAAAGCTCCGGCTGTTTGCCCTGTATGTGCGCATCCGCAGAGCTTCTTCGAAGTCCGCAAAGAAAACTATTAATCGTATCTTTTGCGTATCTTGTGCGAATGTCGCCTAGCTCACCGTAGGTCACTACGGCTTCGGGTTCCGTTCGCGCAATCTTCATCAAAATCTACTGATTAATCCCACGCAAAGCCCTGACGAGAGTTGGGGCTTTTCTTTGTATAACGAAAACCACGCGACTGTCGCGTGGTTCTAAAAAGGTTAACCGATGAATTAAAGTAAAGAAAAATGGGAAAATGCAAACTTCTGTGGACGGGTGAACGCCACTTTAAGCGCAAGGGAAAATGATATAAAATGGATATAATTCCCCACTTAGAAAATATAAATGCGCAATAATTGAGGTATTGCCCCCACAAAATCAAATATAATGTTGTATTATCGACAATAAATCCCCACATATTAAAAAATACACTAGGCGATAAGTTTTTGCACCCCGCTTAGGTCAAAAATATGCTGTTTTTAGGTAAATAGCCCCAACGGCGAGCTTTTTTGGTAGTTTTGCGCTTGCCAATGTATAGATTTTTAAGTAAATTTAGCCATTTTGGGCGGTTTTCTCTCGACTTTGCCTTATATAAAACATTTAGAGAAAATGCACAAACATTAATCCCAAAATTTTAAAGCGTCATGACTTATTTCTAGGCTTATTTAATTGAAATTAATACCCAATTATGTTAAAATATTTATATAAAATATCCGGTGTGTGAGCAGATTCTCTTGTTTGCGAATATTTACACCCATCCGCGTGGAGCTCTGTTGCTATTATGTCTTGTGCTCTTTGCCACGAGCATTAAGACCTCGTACATCTCATCCCCTTGTGATAGAATGCCTGCATACGCATTCCGGTATTTAAGGAATATTGTCAAGATGATAAAACTATTGCGAGTGTGACGGGTATGCCCTGTGCTATATTCAGCATAAGAAACTAAGGAGATATATAGAATGAAAAACAGTTTAATAATAGCGATAGTGCTACTTCTATCGCTTCTCCTTGTCGCTTGCACCCCTGCACCCACACCCTGCCCGCCTCACTTTGACGAGGATAGGAACAGCGTCTGCGATAAGTGCGGTGAGGAGTTTGTACCGGGTGATGTCGTGTCTATACTTGAGGATGTCGACCTCTCCTCGATTAGGTTTAACAAAAAGAATGTAACCTATAATGGCGAGGCGCACTCCATTGCGATACAGGGAGATCTGCCGACCGGTGTTAGCGTTCGGTATGAGAATAACGATAAGGTGAATGTGGGCGAATACTCTGTTGTTGCTAAGTTCTATTATCATAGCGATACATACAATAAGGACTACTACATCGATGGCGAGGACAAGACCGCAACCCTCACAATAAAGCGCGCAAAGTACGACCTCTCTAACATCTTCTTCGGCGGTGCATCGGTTGTGTATAATGGCGAGGCGCATAGTCTTTCTGTTAAGGGCGCGCTTCCCGATGGAGTTAGCGTATCTTACGATGGAAACGGTAGGAGCGAGGTTGGTGAATACACAGTCATTGCGAACTTCGCGGTTGACACAATGAACTATGAGACCCCCGAGGCGCTTGTTGCTAGGTTGAATATAGTTGAAGGCCCTGCATCGCTGGGTGGTGTCAGGCTCGAGGATAAAATGGTTATGTTTGATGGCGAGTCGCACTCGCTTGAGCTTGTAGCCGAGGGTATAGACCTCAGCGCGGTTACCGTCGTCGAGAGAGGTAATGATGTTTCTTATATCGGCGAGAATGTCGTTAAGCTCACACTTACCGTCGGTGGCGAGAGCGCGACGCTCGAGGCAAAGCTCATAGTAGAACGCGGCGAGTTTGTAGGCACAGATGGCTTGGTATATGAGAAGATAGGCGGTCAGATAGTGGTTGTCGGCTATACCGGAAGTGCTAAGTGCGTCGTCATCCCCGAAAAACACACTGTTAATAATTATCCATATAATGTAGTGAAAATCGCAAACGGCGCATTCGCTGGCAACACTGCGATAGAGTATGTTGTGTTACCAAACAATGTTACCACGGTTGGCAATAACGCGTTCCGGGGTTGTACATCTCTTAAGAGAGTTGACCTCGGCAGCTTTGTGACCGGAATCGGAGGTCTCGCATTTGACGGATGTGCGCTCGATGATATTGTGCTCCCCGACTCGCTTGTCGCGATAGGAAAGGCAGCACTCCGTGGCAACCCCATAACTAGGATAACCTTACCATTTATCGGTGGCAGCGCAGGCTTATCTAATAGCTATCTCGGCTACCTCTTCGGTGCTGATGGCTACGCGGGGAATGCGCTGTATGTCCCCGAGACCCTTACTACCGTGGTTCTCTCTGATGTCTGCACGGTCGTGCCTGCATACGCTCTTCGCGACTGCTCTTCTGTTGCCGAGATTATCCTTGGCAAGAATACGAGTAAGATAGGTATATCCGCATTTGAGGGTACATCTATTACCGAGATATTCCTACCCGCCAGTGTTGTCGCGATACCCGCTGCGGCATATAATTATAACTCTCCGTTCTATAACACATCGAAAGACCTCGTTATTAGGCTTGAGGCATCATCCCTGCCTTCCGGCTATGGTGCTATGTGGTGTGTTATCGACAAGACCGGTGCTACCGCTACGGTAGAATACGGCAAAACCAGATAAACAAAAAGGCAAATCAGTTTCGCTGATTTGCCTTTTCTCTTCGTAAAAAACAAAGTTGTTGAAGCCTGAGTAGATGATGAGGTTTACGCCTTATACACTACCGCTTTTCCACAATCTCTTGAGCGCTCTTATAAATTGAGTTTTTGGGTATAAAGCCACGCACCATAGATAAAGGATAGATGTTGGTCTGTCTTGATACGATAGTGCCCGGGTTGAGAACACTTCCGCATCCGACCTCGACCAGGTCTGCAAGAATTGCACCAAATTTCCTAAGACCAGTCTCTATTCTTTTGCCATCTATCCAGATTGTGACATTAGTTTTGTCACTCTTTACATTTGATGTGACAGCCCCGGCGCCCATATGCGACCTAAATCCTAGTATTGAGTCGCCGATATAGTTGAAGTGGGGTACCTGCGCCCCGTCAAAAAGTATACAGTTTTTGAGCTCGGTTGAGTTACCGACAACAGCGCCTCTGCCGACCAAGGCCGAGCCACGAATGAAGGCGGAGTGCCTGATTTCTGCCCCCTCCATTATGATTGTAGGCCCTGCGATATAGGCGGTGGGGGCAATGCTTGCTTTCTTTGATACCCAAATACCCGTGTCGAGTTTTTCATACTCTTCCTCGGACAGAGATTCCCCAATTTCGAGGATTATATCCTTGATTTTCGGTATAACCTCCCAGGGGTATTTGTATTTCAGGATATAGGAGTATGCGATGCTTGCGTCTTCCTCTTGGAATAACTCTCTTGTGGTTAGCTCACGCATCACACCAACCCCACCTTTCGCCTTATCACGCTGGCAACGGTCTCTGCCATCTCCCTTGATATCTCGTCGCTTTCTGCCTCGACCATAACTCTGACGAGTGGCTCTGTTCCGCTCTTTCTAAGGAGTAGTCTGCCACCGTCACCGAGCCTCTCTTCTACCGTTTTCGCGGCGAGGCGCACCTCGGGGTCCTCTATGACCGCCTTATCCTCTGTTCTGATGTTTATTAGCACTTGTGGGAACATTTTGACCGGGGAGGCGAGCTTCGATAGCGGTAGCTTTGCCTTTATAACCGCTTCCATAACCTTTATCGCGGTTAGGATGCCGTCACCTGTGGTAGCGTATTTTGAGAGGATGGTGTGCCCCGATTGCTCACCGCCCAGCACATATCCCGACTCTCGCATTCTCTCCGCCACATATCTGTCGCCCACCGCGGTCTTCTCGTAGGCTATCCCCGCCGCATCGAGCGCACGGTATAATCCAAGATTTGACATAACGGTTGTGACAACTGTGTTGCCGTGTAGTTCACCCGCTGCCATCATAGAGCGAGCCAGAATGTAGATTATGTGGTCACCGTTAACCACATTACCGCATTCGTCGACAGCGATACATCTGTCTGCATCACCGTCGAAGGCGAAGCCTATGTCTGCCTTTACCTCTCTAACATACTTCGAGAGGTTCTCAATGTGTGTCGAGCCGACACCATCGTTGATATTCCTGCCGTTTGGCTCAACGCCAACAGCGTGTACTCGTGCGCCGAGTGCCTCGAATACCGATTTTGCTATCATCCACGCGCCACCGTTAGCGCAGTCGAGCGCCACATTGTAGTCGCGGAATGAGTGACGTGATAACGATATCAGATAGCCGATATATCTGTTTCTACCTGCGTAATAATCGACAATCTCGCCCACATCACATCCTGTGGCAGGCGATGGCAGAAGCTTCTTGTCGTCCATCATCCTCTCTATCTCGTCTATCACTGCGTCCGACAGCTTTTCGCCGCGTGTATCCACAACCTTGATGCCGTTATCGTAGTAGGGGTTGTGGCTCGCCGATATCATAATTCCGATATCGAACCCGTCATTCACAGTAACATATGACACGCTTGGCGTCGTTGTAACGTGGAGCATATGCGCATCAGCTCCAGCCGATGCCAGTCCAGATGCTATCGCATACTCCAGCATATAGCTTGACCGCCTAGTGTCTTTGCCGATGACCGCCCTTGTGCGTCTGCCGTCATCTCTCTTAAAATATGAGCCGAGCACCTGCCCTAGTCTGAACGCGTGCTCTGCGGTGAGGACTACCCCTGCCTCTCCGCGAAATCCGTCTGTACCAAAATATTTACCCAATCGGTAATTCCTTTCTGTATCGTTCTCCTTCTTATTATATCCACAAACTCGTTTGACGACACAAGGGATGAAAAAATCCGTCACACCGAGGGACGAAGCCTCTCTACCCGTCCATAGGACCTTGCGTCCCTGGCGAGGGTAATATGAGGCAACACCAACCCGCCGTACTTGGGTAGTGACGACGAGGGGCAACCCGAAAGAAGGAATGTATTAGTGCGATATTATTATACCACGGGACAAGTGCGATGTAAAGAGAAAAATATTATGCACATTGCTGAAATACTTTGGTACTTTTATAAGAAAAAACGACCGAAGCGGTTAAAAAGTTAACAAACGCCTTGACTATTTACGCGCCTGTGTGCTAAAATTTATGAGAGATTGGGTATTGTTACCCATGCTAAGAAGTATTTTTGCCCGGGTGGGCGCGATCTAGTCCGCATAGTGCGGCTGGCAGCAAGGAGGAATTATGATTATTACAGAGAAGCAATTTTACCTAGAGGAGCTTGATTACAATATTCCCGAGCTTGCTCGTGTTAAGGAGCTATACCTTGCGGGTGACACCGTGGGGGCTGAGGCGGCTTTTGCCGGCTTCTTTAGAAAATCGCTCAATGCGGAGCACTACTTTGCGATGGATGGTGCTGCTGCGGCAGAAAAGAGCAAGGCAGACCGTGATAGCAAGATAGAGTATGCAGACCGTATATGCCGTGGCATTGTTCGCTCTTGCAAATTTGAGTATGACTACGGTGGGGAGATAGATTGGAACTTTAACGGTGCGCCGGACGGATATCGCGAGTGGCTCTGGCAGCTTAACCGCCACAGTATATTCAGACAAATCGCCTATGCCTACCTTGAGACCGGGGACGAGAAGTATGCCGACGCCTTTAATAGACATATGACCGGCTGGATAGCACAGGCGGAGTGTCCGCAATGGCCCGTTCCATACAAAAGCACTGCTGTACCCACTTGGCGTACTATATCCGCGGGAATTAGAATGCTCGGAAACTGGCAGTATGCTCTCCACGCCTTCAAGAACTCGCCCAGTATCCCTGACAGAACTTGGGTGCTTATCGCTATGTCGATATGGGAGCACGGGCAGCTGCTTATGAATAGCCCCACAGCGCTTAACTGGCTTGATATCGAGATGAGCGGACTTCACGCGCTCTCTACAATACATAGGTTTTATAGACTTAGCGACACCTGGCGCAACTTTGCGATTGACACGATGGCTCGCGAGCTTACTACACAGATATATGATGACGGCTTCCAGTGCGAGCTGACAACAGGCTATCAGCATGTGGTCATTGTTACATATGGCGGCATATACAGGCTGGCACGGCATTATGGTATGCCCGTTTCGGATGAGTATTACAAGGGCTTCAGAAAGCTCTTTACAATGTATCCGAAGCTTATGCGCCCTGATGGTAGAACGCCCTGTACCAACGATGGCGAAAATGTATCTATTTCCGACCGTATGCGTGAGGCGCTCGGCTACTACCCCGATGACCCTGAGTTTACCAAGATACTCGAGGGCAGGGTAGGCGAGGTATATCCTCGTGATGTTGTAATGCCCTATTCGGGTATGATTACTATGCGTACAGGCTGGGGTGAGGATGATGTGTGGCTCTTCTTCGAGTCGGCACCCTTTGGCGCAGGACACCAGCACGATGATAAATTGAATATCGACCTATTTGCGTACGGTAAGAATTTAATTGATGTAATGGGTAAATTCGCGTATGATGGCTCGCAGATGCGTAGATTGTGCGTACGCACTCGCGGACACAACACGGGTCTTGTTGATGGCAAAGGACAGAATGCAAGGCCTACGCACACCAAGTGGTCGCCTGAGCAGGTGCATATAAAGTCCGATCTAGAGGTGAATATCACCGAGGATACAGTGGTAGCCTATGGAAAGTATAACCGTGGTTACGGCGATGAATTAATAGATGTCACCCACGAGAGAAAGGTTGTATTCTTCCGTCACGGTCTCGGTGGCTCGAAGCCATTCTTCGTGCTTCTTGATACATTCACCGCAGGGGATGACGAAAATCATAAATATGAACTATCCTTCCTGCTTTACGATATGCCTCTCACTCTCCGTGGCAGACGCGCGACAGTAGACGCTGGCGATGGTGTAACACTTGAGATTGTGACACACGCGACCCTCGCTACTACGACCGCGGCATACTACCCTGAGTATATGGGCTTCCGTCCCTCTGAGGACAGACTTGCCGAGGAGCATATTCCGGCACCTGTTGTCAGTATTTATGATTATGGCAAGACCTGCCACCTTGCTACGATACTCTATCCGACACCCGATGGCGTAGCACCCCAGATGACGGTTAAGTGTGATGCCGAGAGTTTCACCGTCACTCTTGATGGCGTGGACTATGCTTTTAATCGCGATGATGACTTCCTAGCGACCGAGAAGGTCTAAATAAGTAAAAGGAATGGATTAATGAAAATGGAAGAGAAAGCAATGAGTGCAATGGACCCCAAATACGCTCCCCTATTTACTCCGTGGAAGATAGGCAATGTCGAGATAAAGAACAGGATAGTTCTTTGCCCTATGGGCGGTACATCCCTCTTTGGCTGGATGGAGCATACAGGCAACCATTTTGATAAGGAAGCCGCTAAATTCTTCCTTGAACGAGCTAAGAATAATGTCGGTCTTATTATACCCGGCATCGCACCCATCAAGAGCACATTTATGAACCAGTGGCTCTACCAGAACAAGAAAATGTTCGAGGAGCTAAAGGAGTTTATGACCGAGATACACAAGACGGGGGCAAAGCTCTTCGTGCAGATCACTGCAGGTATGGGACGCTCTTGGGCTATTCCCACACCGCTCGTAATGCTTCACAATATGCCCATCGTGCGCGATATCATAAAGCCGATAATCAATATTCCATATCAGTCTGCATCCCCAAGCCCGCTTCCCTCACGCTGGTCGGATAAGGTTATGACACGCGCTATAACCAAAAAGGAGATTGCCGAGATTGTAGATGCATTTGCCAAGACTGCGGAGCTTTGTAAATGTGCCGGTGTTGACGGTATTGAGGTGCACGCGGTGCACGAGGGCTATCTTCTTGACCAGTTCACGCTTCAATACACAAACAAGCGTACAGACGAGTATGGTGGCACTTTCGAGAACCGTTACCGCTTCGCAACCGATATCGTTAAGGCTATTAAGGCTAAATGCGGTGCTGACTATCCCGTATCTCTACGCTACTCGGTTAGGTCATATGTTAAGGACTTCTGCGTAGGCGCTGTACCCGGTGAGGAGTTCACTGAGATTGGACGTGATATGGAGGAGTCGATTAAGGCTGCACAGCATCTTGAGGCGGCAGGATATGATATGCTGAACGCAGATAACGGAACATATGACTCCTGGTATTGGGCGCATCCGCCGATGTATATGCCACAGAACTGTAACCTCGAGGATGTTTCGGCTATCAAGCAGGTTGTTAATATCCCTGTTGTTTGTGCCGGCCGTATGGAGCCGGATGTCGGTGCTGAGGCAGTTGCAGACGGAAGGATTGACGCGGTTGGTGTTGCTCGTCAGTTCCTCGCAGACTCCGAGTGGATAACCAAGCTTATCGAGGATAGGCTTGAGGATGTCAGACCCTGCATCTGCTGTCACTCCGGTTGCTTCAATATGTCGCATTACAAGGGTGTTGCTAACGCACAGTCCATTCACGATGCATCGCATATCGCGCGATGTGCGCTCAACCCCGAGGTAATGCAGTCGGATAAGTATTATATTAAGCCTGCTAAGAAAAAGAAGAATATTGCCGTTATCGGTGGAGGTATCGGTGGTATGGAGGCTGCTATCGTGTGCGCTAAGCGTGGCCATGCCGTAACCCTTTATGAGAAGTCGAATGAGCTGGGCGGTGTATTCATTGCGGCGGCTGCCCCCTCATTTAAGGAAAAAGACCGCGGACTTATCGCGTGGTATCGCAGAGAGATAGCTAAGCATCCTGCAATAACCATCAAACTCGGCGTGGAGGTGACCGATATTTCTTCTCTCGGTGCTGATGAGGTTATCGTTGCGACAGGCTCTGTCGCAAACCGTATTCCCGTGCCCGGAGTTAAGGAGTATGGCATTGAGGCGGTTGACTTCCTGCTCGGCAAGGTCGAGGTTGGCGAGAATGTCGTTATCGTCGGTGGCGGTCTTACAGGATGTGAGATTGCTTACGAGCTGTATCTCAATGGCAAGAAGCCTGTTATTATCGAAATGCAGAACGACCTCATTGTATCTAAGTCCATCTGCCTTGCCAATACATCATTCCTGCGCGACTTCTTCGCGGCAAACAATGTTGAGGTACACCTGGAGACCTCTCTTGTTGAGGTGCATGAGAATGGCGTAACCGTCAAGAAAAAGGATGGAGAACTAGTTCACATCGAGGCGGACAACATCATTATGTCCACAGGTTATAGGCCCGCCCCCATCACCAAGAAGCGGAAGCATGTTCATCTTGTCGGCGACTGCCACAAGGTCGGAAATCTCCGCACCGTTATCTGGCAGGCGTGGGATGTAGCGATGAAGCTGTAATGCTTAATCGAAAAAATAAAATATCCCAAAAGATAGAGTTTTATAAAGCCTGTTACACGCATAAAAACGCTCCGCGAATTCTTCGCGGAGCGTTTTTATCTATAGTAAAATCATTTGCTTTATAAGGTTATAATAGATGAAAGAAGCATTCGGTGTAACCGATCAAACCTCACAACCTGCCTCTAGGCAAACATAACTGCCCTTATGGGATTAAGCCTGTGGCTTACTCCCATTCAATCGTGCCAACAGGCTTTGGTGTTAGGTCATAGCATACGCGGTTGATACCCTCAACCTCGGCTGTGATACGATTTGTAATGTGGTGCAGAATGGCGTAGGGTATCTCCTCTATGGTTGCAGACATAGCGTCGGTGGTGTTCACCGCGCGAATAATAGCCGCCCAGCCCTCATAGCGCTTGCCGTCACGCACACCTACCGACTTAAAGTCTGGGATTGCGATAAAATACTGCCATACAGTGCTTGCGAGGCCCGACTTATCAAACTCCTCGCGAAGAATGGCATCTGCCTCACGCAGTGCCTCTAGCCTGTCGCGAGTGATAGCTCCAAGGCAACGCACGCCAAGACCCGGGCCGGGGAATGGCTGGCGATCAACCATAGCGTCGGGCAGACCGAGTGCGCGCCCAACCTCTCTTACCTCGTCTTTGTAGAGAAGCTTCACAGGCTCGACCAACTCAAACTGCAGGTCCTCGGGCAGACCACCGACATTGTGGTGAGCCTTAACACCCTTGGACTCTATAATGTCGGGGTAGATAGTACCCTGTGCGAGGAATTCGATGCCCTCGAGCTTGCGAGCCTCCTCCTCGAATATTCTGATAAACTCGCCGCCGATAATCTTTCTCTTCTCCTCGGGTGCTGATACACCCTCAAGCTTTGCAAGATATCTATCGGTAGCATCAATGTAGATGAGGTTTGCGTTGAGCTGCTTCTCGAACACCTCTATAACCGCCTCACTCTCACCCTTTCGCATAAGGCCGTGGTTTACGTGCACGCATACTAATTGTTTACCAATAGCCTTTATGAGCAGAGCTGCCACAACAGAGGAATCCACACCACCGGATAGCGCGAGAAGCACGCGCTTTGTACCGACCTGCTCTCTAACCTTGGCAACCTCGACCTCGATAAAGGCCTCTGCTAACTCTCTTGTGTTTATACGAGCCATATTATCTGGCCTTTTGTTTGCATCCATAACTAATCCCTCCGTCATTTACAATCAAGATACTACAATTATACAATATAGTCTTGCTATTTACAAGAGAATTTTTTCACAAATATCATTTTTTTTCATAAAATGTTGGTGTACAAAATTACAAAAGAGGGTGAAAAAATGCTTGTTATAAAGCCATACCTTAGAGAGCGAGCGGTTGAATATGCGAAAAAATATGCCTTTTCACAAAATCCTTTGTTTGGCAATTTCCGTGGCATAGGTGGAAACTGCACAAATTTTGTCAGCCAATCAATTTATGCCGCCGCCTGCGTTATGAACTATACGCCTACCTTTGGGTGGTATTACATCTCGCTCGATGACCGTTCCCCGTCCTGGACGGGCGTTGACTATTTCTATAACTTTATGACTACAAACAGGGATGTCGGCCCCTTTGCCACCGATGTGTCACTGGATATGACTGAGGTTGGCGATGTTATACAGCTAGGCAGGAATGATGACGGTTTTTATCACACCCTGTTAATTGTGGGCTATGACGGTGATGACCCACTTGTTGCGGCACAGACCGATGACGCTCTAAATCGTCCGCTATCCACATATACCTACGACTTCGCAAGATACCTGCATATAAGTGGCGTGCGAATAGAGATAGCCGATCAGCCCGACTGCTTCGAGCGCGTGCTCGCAGGTGAGCCACTATCCACCGACTCACCGTCTGACACCGCCAATAGTCAGGACGCCGCGCAATAAAAACCGCTAAGAACTTGACACGGGTGTGGGGATATAGGCTATTCTTGTGAATAAATCAAAAAACGAAGATAAATGGGGTAGTAGGGTAGCCTAGTGCCTCTTTTGTCATCTTATGTCATTTCCTTTGCATTTTATGAGTAGCCATCGGTTTATATTATGAGGGAGAATGCCTCGCGCAGAAAAATGACGCAAAAGCTACTTCGATATAAAATATTGCTTAGATCTGTGCTATTTACACAGATATCTGTTGGTTAATATAGTGTAATGCTACAAATATTTTTTATATCCTTGTATTTTTTTGCGCGTGTAATAAAATGAAGGTGTTACTGCTAAATAAACAGCATTTGTGCCTTGACGGTTATCCCGTGGCAGAAAGGAAGTTTTATGAAAAAAAGATTGGTTACGCGAATACTCTGCTTTATTCTCGCCCTAACTATGCTTGTTACAGTGCTCCCTCTTACTGTTTTTGCAGAGGAGCTGGGTGAAGTAACAGAGGGTACTACTCCGGATATCGAGGGTGATGTGCCCGAGGGCGACGAGGAGGAAGAAATCGACCTCAGTACGGCAGTGGATGTTGGTTCGCCTTACTCTCTTGAAGCACAGCTTGCAATCGGCACTCCTATCATTCGTATTGTTGGTGATTTCCTTGTAGACAGAACATTCTTTGTCACCTCTGATACCATTATCTTTGCTGATGATACACACACGCTAACCCGTGCTGTCGACTTTGGCGGTGATATATTTGTTGTCGGCGAGGACAAGGATGGCGTGCGTAGCGAGCAGGGCGTGAAGCTCAGTCTCGGCAGTCCGCTCTCCACTGATGCTGACAAGCTGATAATAGACGGCAACAGTGCTGCTATGACGGTTGGCGTTGTGGGCACGGTGGTATTTGTTGTCGAGCTTTCGCACGCTAATTTTTATCACGGCTTAACGATAAAAAATGCGACAAAGGTTGGCAACGAGAGAGTTCTTGACCACACCGTTTCCTATCACTCTCGCGTTGGTGGTGCAATCGCCATACTTGCCAATAAGGCATCGATGAATATCTACGGTGGCTCTTATCTTGACAGCCGAGTAAATGATATAACCGACTCAAGCACCGAGGATGGAATGGTTTCCTCGTACGGTGGTGCGTTCTATAACTACGGTACGCTGAATGTATACGGCGGTCTTTTTGAGGCTAACCACGCAGGGCGCGGTGGCGCATTCTACAACTACCGTACACTAAATCTTTATCGCGCCACGATAAATGGCAATACCTCGTCTACCGTTGGTGGAGCAATCTATGTACCTGCCAGCACCGTTGCCTTTACCTATATCGGCGAAGAAAACGACGTTGTTGAGCCGGAGGTTGTATTCGAGGGCAACAGCGCGAGTGGCGCAGGTGCAATATATTTCTCTAATATAGGAACAATCAGCAACACCACTTTCCGTGAAAATGTTGCTTCAACAAGTTACGGCGGTGCGCTCCAGCTTCGTAGTACTACCGTAAAAATCGAGCAATGTAACTTCATTGATAATGCTGCGATTGCATCTCAGGGCGGTGCTATATATGCAACCGGCTCGAATGACAACGAGGATGAGCGCGAGGTCGAGATTGGCAACACCGTCTTTAGTGGCAACGTGGCAAATAAAAACGGTGGTGTTATCTACATTTCGGGTGGTGCGAGAGTCAATATCTCGGGTGGTAATATGACCGCCAACAAGGCTACTAACGGCGGTGCGGTTTACATAACGTCATCGACAATAAATCTAAACGGTGTCACAATCGACAATAATATCGCCTCGGCGTGCGCCGGCGCGGTATATGCAACCGGAGCAACCGCCGATTTGAATGGCGTTACGGTTTCCGGTAACACCACGACGGATAATGGCGGCGCAATTCTCGCAATTAATGCTTCCACCATAAGAATGAACAAGGTGAATGCCTCTGGCAACAGTACCCCTGAGAGTGGTGGATTTACCTATGTTGAGTCTGCGCACCTAGAAATTTATAATAGCACCATAACCGGCAACTCTGCAGGAGTACACGGTGGAGCCGTATACCTGTGGTACGGCGCAACAGGGAACATATATGCTACTACATTCAAAGAGAATACAGCAAATAGCAACGGCGGCGCGCTCGCAACCTACCCTAACGACACCCTTTCTACCCTGGTGCACAGCTGTACCTTTGAGGCTAACACGGCGGGCAACTACGGCGGCGCAGTATGGTCATCTGGTAAAACACAGATTGAGCTGTATAACACCACAGCAACAAATAACGATGCCGCGTACGGTGGCTTCTTCTACTTCACCATCGCAGGCTCTATTGCCAGAATAGTTGGTCTTACCCTCTCCGGCAACACCGATGACAACGGAGGTGCAATCATCTGGGGTAATAGCACCGGTGCAAAGCTCTACATTGATAAGACAGCCTACACCGACCTCGATTATAAGGGTAATCTTGATGATGATTATTGGTCGGTCGCAATTGTAAATCTTCTGACCGTCGAAGAGGTCAGCATATCTATTCCGAGCTATAACGATTATGAACCAAGGACGGAAAAAACACCCACAAAGCCGAGTAAGGATGATGTTTCTGTCGATGATATATTCAACCTGGCGGAGGGCGATGTAAGTAACGGAAGAATTAATTCCTATTACGATAAACTCCCCGTGCTAGACAACAGCTCGAACTTTATGAGTGACAGCGTGTCTGTGTTTGAAAACATCAATGGCGAAACCGTCACGGTTGACAGCTTCATCCAACAGTATAAGGCTGCAGAGGGAATAGGTACCGTTGGAGAGGGATTGCTAATTTATCAGGCAATGCTCTACAAGAGGGCAAACCCGGATGAAAATGTATCAATCTCGCTCTCTGCATACCGTGTGTCGGTATCTGCCGCGGTAAACATCAACCGTAACAGCAGGTACTTCGGATATATGAGAAATATGCCTGCGGGTATGGAATATGATGCATTTGGCTTCGTGCGCGTATCCTATCTTCTTGTGTCTGCGGCGAAGATGGGTATCAATGTTACTGTTATAGGACAGCTTGACGGTTATCCTATTCCGAGCGGCGATCAGAATCTTGATGATTACTTCACCTCTCGTCTTGATACACCCTGCGACTCCAGATACGCAAGTGGAACAGTCGATGACTTTATGAATTATAAGTTCTGCTATTGGACACTCCACGAGAAGGGTGGAACGGATATGATGCATACCAAGATGTGCGCTGTATCCCACTATCTTGACATGAATGGCGTTGCCCATAAGAACGCTGTGTTTACATCCAGCGCAAACCTTGATGGTATAACCGGGCAGGGTTATAACGGAAACTATAATCTTCAGACCTCTACTATTATATCCGATCACGCAGAGATATACCGTGTAGCGAAGAACTATCTTGAGCTTGTCGCTGCGTACTGTGGGCAGGAAGAGATATATGAGTGGCAGGATATTATGGCACTGCGTAATAAGGCGCAGATTGATCTCATTCTCGCAGGACGCGGCGATGAGATCCCCGAGGATGAGCAGATAGTTTATCTCGGTACCGAGAACGACGATGTGTTTGAGCTGCACTTCACTCCCTTTGGCGGTGAGACCGCTGTCTGGGATACGGTATATCAGCCTTACAGTAAGTACATTACCGAGATGCATAACTCCGAGGGGCCGATAACATTTGTATTCAATGTTGCTGAGCACAGCTCGTCCTTCGCCTTTGGTGCGCAGCTGCACGAGATGGTTGTTGATGCGTTCCACAGCAACAAGAATTCCCAAAACAGATTCTATGTAAATATGGAGAACTTCGACGCATCTATGATGTCTGACCTTGTTGTTGGCGTAGATATCGGAACACTCTCTATCAATAAGATGGATTTCAAGGGTATACATAACAAGGATATTCTCCTGTCATATGTCAAGGACGGAGTAACACATTATGTATCACTCCTTAATTCCTGCAACTTCCATTCCGGCTCTATGTCCTATCAGTCCAACTTTATGTTGGTTATAAAAGAGCGTGAGCTTAGAGAGGATGGTGTATTCTTCACTATGGCTGACCACTCTACAAAGGGTGTTGTCGAGCACACCTATGGGGAAGAAAAGATATTCCTTCCTGAGGATATCACCACTCACGGCTACACATATCGCGAGTGTGAATACTGTGATAAAATCATTGTCACCGGTACCTCTCACCGTCCCGGAGATTGGATAACCGACAGAGAGGCAGAGGTGGGTACACCGGGGCTTAAGCACAAGGAGTGTACCGCTTGTGGCACGATTACTGAGGTTGTCGAAAATATCGTTGTCAAGGAGGCCCTTGAAGGTAGACCCGGAAGCGTTAATGGCATAGACTTCTCTTCCGATGCATCCACGCTCATTGATACGGGAGTCACCGGCGGCGTTATGACAATAGAGGCTATGATTGGGTTGTCGCGCAACATAAAAGGGCGTGCCGGCGTCATCGTGGGTAACTATTCTTATGATGGCGATAGTCTAATGAACCTAGAGATATTTGATGGTGGAAGAGTAAGACTATATTACAGGGTTGGCGGCATTGGCTATTCTTACCTGTTTTCTGATGATATTAGAGGTGAGGATCCTGTTCATATTTCTCTAACCGTCGATGGAAGAGTGGCTACACTCTATATCAACGGATTAATTAGCGAGAGTATAGTAATCGGTTGTAATGTACCCACTGATATGACAGGCTTTGTCGTAGGTGGTGATAACAGAACGGGAAATACCCAGTTCTTTAAGGGTATAATATACTCCGTTGCAATGTTCTCGGATGCTAGAGACGGTAGCGAAATAATGCAGGATATGATAGCAATTCCATCGAATACTGATGCACTTCTTTATGCAAGAAGCTATACAACGGAGACTTCAAGGCTTGAGGATGTGAAGAATAGCGGTATCGTCTTCGATGGTGACAATCATATCAAGATTGAGAGTGTGGATACAACGCCTCTTACGATTGAGGCAATTATAGACATTGCGAGAAACGCCACGGCTGAGGGCGTGATAGTCGGCAACGAGAAGTTGGCTATAAAGGCTAATCAAGACGGAATAATCATCTGCTATACCGTGGATGATGTCGAGCACACTCTCCAAATGAATGTTGATATCAGCACGGGCAGACCAATGCATATTGCACTTGTATTTGATGGTGCGAACGCCGTTCTCTATCTTAACGGAACAGCAACCGTTACAGCCGATTTGAATACTGCTATTCCCGATGCTTCCGGTACATTCTATATTGGCAACTCGGTGCTGGGTGACGAGTGCTTCGATGGCACCATTTATGCGATAGGGTTGTTCTCGGATGTAAGAAATAGTGCAGAAATCGCTCGAGATGCAATACTTATACCTTGCGAGGATTCCGCGCTTCTGTATTCGGCATATCTTAAGGTTGACGTCAGCGAGGACGATGTCACAGGTAAGACATTCGCTCCGAACAGTGCTATTCCCGTTGGTGATATTGATGGCGCACCGCACACCTTTGAGGCTGTAATAAAAGTGCCCAAGGATATGGATGAGCGCGTAGGCGTCATAGTAGGTAATTACGATGGCGGAGCTGGCGCACAGGTTAACATAGAGATATATGATGGAGGAAGACCCAGACTTTATATCAAGAACGGAAGTGACACCGTATGGTGTGTATTTGCGGTAGATATAAGGTCGGACGTGCCGGTCCATATCGCGATCACCGTTGATGGAACCACAGCTACACTGTATGTTGATGGCTTGAGAGTGGCGTCTTATCAGATAGTAACTAGCATTCCCGAAAGTGTCAACAACTTTGTGGTCGGTGGTGACAACAGATATGGTAATGTTCAGTACTTTAAGGGCGAGATTTATTCGCTTCGTATGTTCTCGGATATTAGAACCGACAAGGAAATTTTAGATGCAGCTTCGGGCATATCCGGCAGAGCCGATGCTCT
Source organism: Eubacteriales bacterium (assembly GCA_045655565.1). GTDB lineage: Bacteria > Bacillota > Clostridia > Oscillospirales > CAG-272 > UBA1740. Next base: position 78,199 of record JAZOPN010000062.1, read on the forward strand.
ATTGTATTCCAAAGTTCTCTCAACTTACAGCGAGCAAAACAACGAGCAATATAGACCTGTCGGTATAGCACCGAGCGTAGATAGCCCGATTTTCGCGACGGGCGCGTACGGCAAGCCACTCACAATAGAGGCGCTTGTAATGCTCGATAAGGAACTTAATGGTCGTGGCGGCGTTATCGTCGGTAATTACACCGGCGGTTACGAGGATCAGGTAAACCTCGAGATATACACCGAGGGACGGGTTAGGCTCTTCTATATTAAGAACGGCCTCAGGATGGATTGCTTGTTCTCATATGATGTGAGGACGGGCGCGCCTGTACATATCGCGGTTGTTGTTGACGATTTGATAGCTAGTTTGTATATAAATGGAAATTGCGTAGAGAGCAAGGAACTGTCACTTGACCTACCCGAGATAAACAGCGATCTTATTGTCGGCGTAGATTACAGATATATTTATAGTGATGTATCGCTATTCAAGGGTAAAATCTATTCGGTAAACATTTTCAATTCTGCAAGAGATGCTGAAGAAATCTCGGCGGACGCACGCTTTGTTCCGGAGTCTACATATGGACTTGTTTACTCTCTTGCGTATGGCACGCTTGCGTGTGACGCTACTACTTCTGGCGGTGACCATATCGAGAGTGACTGGATTGTAGATCGCCAGCCCACAGAGGAGCAGTATGGCGTGATGCACACCGAGTGCATAAAGTGTGGCAAGGTGGTAGCCGTAAAGGAAATACCTAATGCAACCGCATCTACTAATAAGGTGGTTTACGACAGCGATAGTGCTGTTACCTTTGAGAGCAGCAAGGATGCTATAAGCATTGGAGCACTTTCGGCTTCTGCTAAGACCTACGAGTTCGTTATAGGTCTACCTACTGATTATTCTGCTCGCGCGGGCGTTATCTTTGGAAATTACATGGGTACTGATGCTAATGGAGTAAATGTTGAGATATATACCAACGGCGCGCCTAGGTTTTATTACAAGGTTCGTGGTGTGGGCTACTCTGTTTATTTTGATGCGGACGTGCGATCGGACGGCGTTGTTCACTTGGCAATCACCATTGACGGGACTGAGGCTAAATTATATCTAAACGGCGTTCTTGTAGATACCGCGACAATGGATGTTATCCCCCCGCAGATGAATGAAGGATTTATGATCGGAAGCGATCTTCGTGCTAACTCTGAACAGTATTTCAAGGGTGCAATATATGCGGTTAACATATTCTCCGATGTAAGAAGTGCCGAGGAGATTAAGTATGACGCCATCAAGGTGTCTAGGGATGCGGATAATCTCTTGTATACATATTACCCGACTGTGGAATGAAGCTTAAGAGTGGTACGGTAACAATGTTTACCGACCACAACTGGCAGGATACCAATGACGGCAAGCGGTCCTGCACCGTCTGTGGCACAGTCCGGGATAAGCCAAGCTCGCCTGCCGTAACAATGGCGGCGGTCTTGTCTGTATCGGGCGCATCTATTATAGCGGTTTTTCTGTTCTTCATCTTTAAGCGCATACCGATATAAAAAAGAAAAATGGCCGTGGGTCTCGTCTCGCGGTCATTTTTTATTGTCATTGGGGTTAGGTCTTTACGCTATTGTAAAAGTTAAGATAATCGGCGTCGGTTGCTTGAAGATAACGAAGCTTGTATTCCTCTATTTGCCTGCTATTTTCATAGCGTCTATTTCTTTTGATTACTTAAAAAAGATTGACACGCGTTGGCAATCGTGATATAATCGACACATAGCCCACCCTATGGGCGAATTGCTCGCTTATTTATAGTGGAGGTTTTTATGGATAAAGAAAAGCTTGATAATACAGAAGATGTCCTTGAGGATGTAGAAGAGGTGAGAATTCTCACCGAAGAGGAGGTTGACGCACTCACCGAGGAGGAGAGGGAGGCTTATGTCTTATCCATCTCGGCATCAATACTCAAAAAATACAGGCGCGCATTCGAAGAGCTAGCAAAAAACTAACGGGCAAGTATTACTATCAGGGGTTTACCTAAAGGAGAGGTGTTATGTTAAACATAGTTCTTATAGCATTCGGTATAATATCCTTTGTAGCGTTTGCGATGTATGGAGTAGATAAACTAAAGGCTATAAACGGCTCTTGGCGCATATCAGAAAAGGCATTGCTCCTCACATCATTCTTTGGCGGTGCTCTAGGCGGTCTGCTTGGAATGCAGCTATTTCGCCACAAGACAAAGCATTGGTACTTCTATGCCGTGAATATTCTCGGTATTATATGGCAGGTGGCGTTGGTTATCTTCCTGATTGTTAAGCTGTTTTAGTCGATAACAGTCAACCTGCAATATTAGGATGAAGACGCCGGGATAGCATCCTTAGGCGGCTTATAGACTATAAGGAAAATAGATGAGGCAAGTATGACGAAAAGAAAGCAATATCTTTTGGGGATGAGGGCAGGCGTGCCGGTTATATTTGGGTTTATACCGGTGGGTATAGCCTTTGCCATAGCTGCGAGGCAGGCGGGCTTCTCCATTCTTGAAACACAACTGATGTCACTCACGGTTTTTGCCGGTGCGAGCCAGATGATGTCTGTGGGTATGTGGCAGGAGGGTGCCGGTGTTATAGCCATCATTATCGCAACCCTCATAATCAATCTAAGACACGTGATAATGTCCACCTGTGTCATGCAGAGACTGGGGCATACACCGCTATATCTGAGACTCACCTCCGCCTTTGGTGTGACGGACGAGTCCTTCGCGGTATTCACCTCGATAGAGGAGAATAAATGCACCATATCCTATCTTCTCGGTCTTATCACGGTTACATATTCATCCTGGAATGTCGGCACATTCTTAGGTGCTGTGGGTAGAGATCTTTTGCCGGATATTTTGACGGCATCCTTTGGAATTGCGCTCTATGCTATGTTTATCGCGATTGTAACACCCGGCACAACAAAAAATCTAAGGCTCTCACTACTTGTGGTATTCACCGCGGTGGCAAATTGGCTGCTCTCGCTTGTGATTGCTTCGAGCTGGGCGGTAATTATTGCGACGCTTGTCGGTGCATTTGTTGGTGTGTTCTTTGTCAAGCTTGACGATGACACAACCCCAGATAAATCGACCGACGCCCGTGACGGGGAGGTGGCAAGGTGACACTAAGATATGATGTATTATTGCTCCTTATAGGTATGTCACTCGTTACCTATATTCCGCGTATGCTCCCCGCGATATTTATCGAAAGATTAAAGCCCGGCGGGAAGGTCGAGAAGTTCTTGAAGCTCATCCCATATACCGCGATGTCGGCGCTCATATTCCCCGGTATACTCACGGTTGATACGGCAATGCCTTGGATAGGAATTGTCGGCGGAGCTGTCGCGGCTATATGCGCCGCTAAAAAATGCCCGATGATAGTCTCGGTGCTAGCGGCAATTCTCTCGAATATCCTAATTTATTCTCTGCTACCCCTTTTTGCCGGCTAACAAGGTGTTAAAAATTATGAAGGTAAAAAACGTGGCCTCGACATAAGATTTCTAATTTACATCCTGGTCTATATCGCATACATCAGGATTTATGTATCAAGGGCTAATATGTAAGTATCCTCAGGCAATCTATGCTCTTGTCGAGCGTGCTCGCGCTCGCCATCGTGTATGTAGCATCTTTATTATACCTTAAATATCAACTGAAAAGCATAGAAAAAGACGAGGAAAATCCTCGTCTTTTTTGCGTAATATAATAGTCTAGTTAAAAATTCTGTGGTCCTTACCTCGGAAAATTAGGACATTGTAATCCGAGCCGATAATTCTCGAATAAATTCTACCCTCGTATCTGCCTGCCAGCTCCTCCGATGTGAGGTTGGTGGATATTATTGTGCTGAGATTTCTGTTCTGTCTTGTGTTGATTAGGTTGTATAGCGCGGCAACAGAGAATTGGTTTACAAACTCAGCACCCAAATCATCAATAATCAACAGGTCGCACTCTAGGAATTTCTCTGCCTCGGATTCGGGATTTCTTGCCGAACGGTAGAACTGGTCGTTGCGGAATGCCTCAATTATATTCTGCGCGGTGTCGTACAGCACATCATATCCACGGCTGATTATCGCCCTCGCGATAGCACTGGAGATGTGTGTCTTACCTGTGCCTGTTGTACCGATGAGCAAGAGATTTGCTCCACCCTTGCCAAAGTTATCGGCATACTCCTTTGCAACCCTTAGGTTGTGCGCCATTCTCTTATACACCTCGTCACCCGATGCGCGGTACCACTCAAGGTCGAAGTTATCAAAGGACTGTGCGCCCATAACCTTGCCCATTCCCGAGGATTCAATATTCATCGTGACGATAAGCTCTCTCATACATTTGCAGATTGTCGCACCGTCATATCCCGAGTCCGCACATATCGGGCAATGGCACTTCAGCTCGGTGTAATCGGCAGGGTAGCCGAGAGATACTATCAGCTCGCGCCTCTTTGCCACGAGTGCCTGGTTTCTGTCTTTTATTGGGGTGAGGTCCTCGCCCTCACAGGCGGCGCGGAATAGGTCAAGACCCGTGCGCGTCAGTTCCTCGTCTATTTTAGCAATCTCGTCCGAGAGCGAACGCACCTCGAGGTTGCGCGCATCTGCCAACGCCTCTGCTGCACGGCGTCGCTGTTCTATTATTTCTCTTGCCCTTTGGTAGTTTTCTCTTGAATACATAGGAGTTTTCCTCACTTTCTTTTAGGACTATTCGTCTTTGCCATAACTGCGCTCAAGTGCGCGCATTAGGGCATCCTCGGTTGTGAAGTCGCCGTATAATGGGGTTTCGGTCTCTTGCTTTTTAGGTTGACGCTTTGCGCGTGGCTTTGGCTGTTGTGTCGCTCGACCTAGTGCCGATGCCTCGATATGTGCCTCTATTTCCTCTACGGTCTTGCACGCTGCCTCGTGCCAGTCAGTAAGGCATTTGTCCATATACTTAAGGTTTGCATCTCCCGTGGCATTAACCGCTCTGTCTCTTGCTATATCAATTATAGGGGTAGAGTAGCCAAATTCCTCTATCCACCTCTTGCAGTATTTTTTCTCTGTGACGGTTAGGCGTCTTTTCCATATATCACCGCCAAACACGCTCTTGAATGCATACTCGGTCGCACTGGATGAGGTCTTATCCTCGATATACTTTTCGAGCAGTTCAACATCTACGATGTTTTCTGCCACCAGTACCTTTGCCTCTGCCCTCAGCTTGAATACACTAAACTTTTGTGAGGTGGAGTGCATATAGTTCGCCAAAATGCGAATATACTCAACAGATAGACCGTATTGTGCGTGAAGATTTGTGATGACCTTAACCTCGCCCTCGTTTAGGGTGGGCTTGCCGACAAGCTCGGCTATCTCCTCGATAACCTCGCGTAGGTCACCGTTTCTTATCTCTCTCGCTATCTCCTCTGCCGTCATCTCGATGAAGTCATCCGTATCTCTGTCAGCGAATTCATAACTGATGGTCGTTGCTTCGTCACCGCGGCACTTCTCTATAACACCCGCACCCGACCACAGACCGATGGCAGATGCCACTCTCGCTGTCGAGACCTTGCAATACTCGGCGATCTCCTTGTTCTCAAGTGATATGCCCGACTTGGCTATTATGTAGGCTAAGATGCGAAGCTCCTCTTTGGTGGTCTCAAGGAGCAATTCCGAGGATATGATGGCACCCGTGTTAATTTTATAGGCAAATTTAGCCATTGTCACCCTCCGCTCTACTGTTCTTTATCTCGTAGCAGAGCGTCATAAGCGAGTCCCCAAGATGCACATTCTCTACTATGATGCCCGGGTCGGGTAGCTTTAGTTCCATATTAGAAAAGTTCCAGAACGCGGATACTCCTGCATCTGCCATCTTCATAGCAACATCGAATGCCGCCTCTTTCGGCACTGTCAGGACACCAATATCTACCGAATGCTTAAGACAGAAGTCTGTAAGCTCGTCTATCGAATATACAGGAAGTCCGTATATCTCTGTGCCGATAATTTCCGGGTTGATGTCGAATAGTCCGACACGGGTAACGCCTCTGCGCTCAAACATATGTGTTGCGGCAAGTGCTCTGCCGAGGTTGCCCGCACCTACTATAACAGCGGTATAACCCTCCTCAGCACCTAAAAGCTCGCTTATCTTTTGGTATAGATACTTAATGTTGTATCCGTATCCCTGCTGACCGAAACCACCGAAGCAGTTGAGGTCCTGCCTAATCTGGGATGCGGTAACCTCCATAATCTTGGACAACTCGCCCGAGGATATGCGGAGTCTGCCCTCCTTGAGTAGTTCGCCGAGGCATCTGTGATATCTCGGTAGCCTCTTTATGACAGCACTCGGCACTGTACCCTTTGTGTCCTGTGCACGGCGGTCAAATATGCCGGGCACCTTATTTATATGTTCCATCGGTATTACCTCCAAATGTAAACCATTATTTGCAAGTCCATTGTATTCCATCAAGCGCGCTGGCATTCAGTGAGGAGTCTGCTAGATTGCCTGTTAGGTACTCATAGTATCCTTGCGCACCTATCATAGCGGCATTATCACCGCAAAGCGCGGGTTTAGGGATATATAACTCTCGCCCCATCCTTCGGCATAACTCACTGAGCCTCTGCCTAAGATGTGAGTTGGCTGCTACGCCACCGGCGATAACCAGGCTGTAGCCCTGATATCTGCTTAGTGCCAGCTCGAGTTTTTTCGCAACCGCCTCTATCGCTTCATATGTATATCTCGCGGCGAAAAGCGCGCGCGGTAGGGGTTTGCCCCTCTGCTCAAATTTGTGTAATAGGTTGATTGCCGCCGTCTTAAGCCCTGAGAATGAGAAGTCTAGACTGTCATCCTTGACCGCTGGTGACGGTAGCGTCATCTCGGGGTCTTTGTACGCCTCCGAGCGTCTATATTTATCGAAGCCCGAGCCATCGCCCGACGCCTCGTCGAAGCCCTCGCGCGCCAGCTTGTCAAAGCCACGCCCCGCAGGGTATGGGATGCCGATAACGCGGCCAATCTTGTCGAACGCCTCGCCTATTGCATCATCTCTTGTCGTGCCTATCTGCCGAACCTCGGTGTAGCTTGACACCTCGTATATGGCGGTGTGTCCGCCCGATACCGCGAGTGCGATAAATGGTGGCTTCGGCACTCTCTTATCCTCGGCAAGATATGCCGAGGCAATATGCCCCTTTATGTGGTCGACGGGAATAAGGGGCAGTTTATATGCCGCCGCGACCGCCTTAGCAAAATTCACTCCTACAAGGAGTGCGCCTATCAGGCCGGGGTTGGCGGTGACGGCAATAGCATCAATATCTTCCATACCGACCCCAGCCACCTCGAGTGCCTCATAGGTAATACTCGATATTGCCTCGATATGAGCGCGGCTCGCTATCTCAGGCACAACTCCGCCATACAGGCGGTGGGTATCTACCTGAGATGCGATGATATTCGATTTTATCGTGAAGCAACCGTCGTCCGCTTCAATAACTGCTGTCGAGGTCTCATCACACGAGGATTCAAATGCGAGTATTATCATCTTATCTGTCCTTTGGTTATATCTATAAAAGTTAAGTGTTGCCACTAGTTTTTCGGGGCATCTATTTTGCAAATAGCAGAAGTAAATGCCTTAGTAATCGGGTATCACCGACCGACTTTAGTAAAACTGAGCCTCGGTGCCGTGGCTATCACCTTTAGTAAGACTAAAGCATTAAAAAGCGGTGCTATCGCCTTTAGTTAGACTAAATCTTAGTACATAAGGTCTGTCCTGTTTGCCTTCAGCATAATGATAGCATCATCAGGCGGGTTGCGGTAATATCCACGCCTCCTGCCCACCTCGGTGAAGCCATATGCCGAATATAGCTTGATTGCTGCGACATTCTCCGAGCGCACCTCGAGAAAGATGTTCTCAAGACCGCGACCGCGAGAGGTTTTTACAGCATAGTCTAACAGGCGGTAGGCTACACCGCGCCGTCTATATTCCGGCGCGACTGCTACGCGATATATCTCGCCCTCCGGCGGAATTAGCCTGCCTATGACATATGCCACAACGCGCCCGCCCTCGTCCTGTGCGGTGAAGCACATTGCCCCCTCAGAGGTTATGAGGTCGGATATCGAGCGCCAGCTCCACGGGTCTTTGAAAATCTCCTCCTCAAGCCTAGCTATGCCGGGTGCGTCGTGCGGTGTAGAGCGCCTAAAGTTCATATCAAAGGGTGCGAGCGAGGTCTATTAGATACTGTCTAAGCTCGTCACGGCACTCGGGATGCTGAAGTCCCTTGGTGATATTAGCCTTAAGGAAGCCTATCTTCGAGCCCATATCATATCTGTCGCCCTCGAACTCCAGCGCGTAAACACCGCTTGTTACGGCGAGTGTTCTCATAGCGTCGGTGAGCTGATATTCGCCTCCCGCACCCGGCTCAAGGTTGTCGATAATGTCAAAAATCTCGGGGGTGAGAAGAACTCTGCCGAGTATAGAAAGGTTAGAAAATTCCTGACCGGGCTTTGGCTTCTCTATCATATCTGTGCAGTATGTAACACAGCTCTCGCCCTCAACAGGCTCAACCTTAAGAGAGGAATACTTCTGCACCTGCTCCATAGGCACGGGCTTAACTCCGACAACTGCCTTGCCATACTTCTCATACACCTCTACCATCTGCCGGCATACAGGCACCTCGGAGAAGATGACATCGTCGCCGTAGAGAACGAGGAACGGCTCATCACCAACGAAGCTTCTCGCTCTGCCAACCGCGTGTCCGAGACCTTTGGTCTCTTTCTGACGGAGAAAATACACATTAGCCATATTTGCAATCTCGTAAAGACGCTCCGCCTCCTTAATCTTGCCCTTAGAGGTAAGTGCCTGTCCGTACTCAACGGAGAGGTCGAAGAAGTCCTCCATTGCATCCTTGTCTCTGTTCGTGATAATTAGGATATCGGTGATGCCTGCGCGCACCGCTTCCTCAACGAGGTAATATACTGCGGGGAGGTCTACGATAGGGAGCATCTCCTTGCATACCGCGTGAGAGATGGGGAGCATTCTTGTGCCGAGACCTGCTGCGGGAATGATTGCTTTTGTAATCTTTTTCATTTTTGCTTTCCTTTCGGTAAAAGTTTATGATTGTTTTATTATACTAAACATAATAATTTGGCGTAATCGTGCCAGATGTCGTGTGCGTTACAGCCCCCACGGTAGCTTGCGTGTTTTAGCCGCTTTATCATTTTCTGCCACCGCCTGTTGCTTGTCCTTACTTCTCTTCGCTCTCCGACTTTATCTGCTCTAGTAGCTCGGCAATCCTTGCGCCGTGCTCGATAGAGCCATCCTTCACAAAGTGAAGCTCGGGGGTGATACGCAGGTTAAGGGTGGTGGCGAGGTGGTGACGGAGTATTCCCGTACACTTCTTTAGTCCCTCGCCGGCCTCCTTAAAATCACCTATTGCCGAGTAGTACACAGTCGCATACTTTAGGTCGGGTGCAACCTCTGCGCGAGTTATGCTCACGAAGTTGTTTACAACCTTAGGCTCTCTAAGGTTGCCTATTGCGATTGCCAACTCCTGCGCTACCGCGTCATTTATTCTTCCTCTTCTGTAATTTGCCATTTTTTATTCCTCTCGTTTTATATATATACCGTTCTCCCGCTTTCCTTGCTATTCTTAACTATGTCGGCGGTGAACCTCGCACCGACCTCCGCGCTTGATACGGTTTTAATTTTCCCATCTGTTATAGTTCCGATCACACGCTCTATCTCGCCACGAAGAGCGTGAAAGTGCGTGCAACCCAAAACTAAAGTGTCAACCCCCTCGTCTAAAATAGGCAAGAGAAGCTCTGTAAGGTATTCTGTTGTACTCTCTCCGGAATTGCCGTCACACTCACCGCGCTCGATAATCTCGACAAGTGGCTGTGCTGAGCGTCCAAATACCGTGCAACCCGAAAGCAGGTTTTCAAATGCGTGCGAACGCGTGGTGGCATCTGTGGCTATAACGCCGATTCTGCCATTTTGAGTGCGCGCGCGTGCCACATCCGCCACCTTATCGACTATCGGTATTGCTATGCGTCGCGACATATCCGTTAGACCATCATACACCGTGCTCGCTGTGCAACAGGCTATCAGCACTCGGTCGCACCCCATCATAGATAGGGTTGATATATTTTTATCGGCTATCTCTATAATCTCGTCTTTTGTTTTGTTACCGTATGGGCAGTTTTTTCTGTCTCTTAAGAATACCAGGTTTTCGGTGGGCAAAAGAGAGCGTAATATCCTAAACGCCAAAAGCCCCCCGACTCCGCTATCAAAGACGCCCGTCATAGCACCGACGCCCCCTCGATAAGCTCGGCTATCAGGTCACTGGGGTTGCAACCCATACCCTCCAGCATTCTCGCGTACAGGCTAGTGCTCGTGAAGCCGGGAAAGGTGTTGATTTCATTAAATATTAGTCCTGTGGGCGTTAGGAAATAATCCACTCGACATAACTGCCTCACACCGATATATCGCACAAGTTTCCGTGTGTACTCGCGCAATCTCTCGCGTACATCCTCGGGTATATCCGCGCTCACGCGGGTTTCCGTGGGCTTGGTTGTCGCGTATTTTTTCTCGTAGTCATATGTCCCGGATAGTACAATCTCGCCGGGGTTTGAAATATACTCGCCATCACGCGCAATAAGGCAGGCGCACTCCAGCTCGCGCTTTTCCTCAACAAGTTCCTCAACAAGAACCCTATGCGATAGCGAGAGGGCATAGTTTAGGCTATCCCTGATGTCGCGCGGTGAATATACCGCGACCGCACCCACCGAGCTTCCGAGGTCTGTCGGCTTTATGAACATCGGGTAGCCGATGGTATCCTCTGCTCGCTTTATGGCGCATTCTATGTCATCATCCCGACACACCAGAACATCTCTTGTGGTCGGTATGCCGAGAAAACTCGCCACAGCTTTGGTTAGCGCCTTGTCACTACACACAGCACCCGCAACCGTACGGCATCCCACATAGGGGAAACCGAGGCACTCGATAAGCCCGCTTATCGTGCCATCCTCGCCCATATCACCGTGGAGCGCGGGCAGCACCACATCGACATCCAGCGTACGCTCGCTTAGTATAAGGCGCGGCGGTGCAAAGGAAATCGACACCGGTCTATCCCTCTTCTCGCGGTAGTACCATCCGCCATCCTTATCAATGAAAATCGGGTGGACGATATACTTAGTTTTGTCTATCAGGCTCATAATATACGAGGCACTCATTTTCGATACCTCGTTTTCGCACCCCTTGCCACCGTACAGTACGGCAACTCGTCTTTTCTTCATATAATCACCTCGCATACATTATATGCTTCGGTGATTTATGGGTGATTTATCGTTTTCTCAGCACCGCCACACGGTCGTTTGCCGACCAGTCCTTGATTATCTCGGTCTTAAGTCCGTTGTCCTCGGCAACCCGACGGATTGCGTCTGCCTCGTCATAGCCTATCTCGAATGCTATAAAGCCCTCGTCTTTAATCAGTCTCTTCGCTATCGGGGTTATAGCTCGGTAGAAATCGAGACCGTCCTCACCGCCAACGAATGCGATGCGCGGCTCTCCGAATATCTCCGGCTCAAGCCCCTCATACACATCCCTTGCGATATATGGTGGGTTTGACAGTACGGCATAGTATTCACCCTCGAGGCTCTCGCCATCCTTTAGAATGTCCCTCTCGAGAAGATCAAGCCTGTCCCAAACCCCCATAAGGGTGGCATTTTTCTTCGCCAGCTCCAGGGCAGGTGCCGATATATCAATCGCCACTGCGGTGGTGTCCGTAGTATTGCATAGCGTGGATATTGCTATACACCCTGTGCCTGTGCAAATATCCATAAACCTCTCACCGTGCGGAATATGCTTTACGGCATAGTCCACTAGGTGCTCAGTGTCGGAGCGAGGTATTAGAGCGTCGGGTGATACAATATATTCCTCGCGATAGAAGCCTACTCTGCCGATTATATATTGTAGTGGCTCTCGTTTTGCTCTGCGCGCTATGGCATCTATCAGCCTCTCGCTCTCACTGGATGCTGTCGGTAGGTATATATCCCTTTTGTCGAGGTCTGAAAACTCCTCGAATAATAGCCTCGCGTCAACCTCAGGGCTAGCTACGCCCCCCTCGCGAAGTATGTTGGTCGCTTCCTTTAGCGTCATTCTGTCATACCATCGGTATTGTCGGGGGCTGCGGCACTGTCTCTCCCGTCAGCATCCTCAATGTGCGCGTCGGCGTCAGATGACAGGATAACACTATCTGCATCGGTATCTGTCGCGCTAACATCTGCGGTGTCAGCCGTTGGTGCTTCTATGGGTCTATCCTTTATCCAAGGCTTATTCTTCCAAAACTCCATAAACTCGGGGAAGTCATCGCGTAGTGCGCACTTAATCGATATAATAGCAACCTCGAGCATATCCTCGGTCGGTTCTTTGGTAGTCAGCCGCTGCATCCAGATGCCGGGTGCCGAGATGATGCGCGTCAGGAAATTATCGTGCTTGCCCGCTATCATAAGTATCTCGTAGCCGATGCCCATAACGAGCGGTAGAATACCGAGCCTTATCAGGGCGTATGCCCAAGAGGGAAGCCCCTGCCAAATATTTCTCACGAACATACCGGCAAATATGCCGAGAAGTATCATAAGAAACATAAAGCTGGTACCGCAACGGGGGTGGAAACGCTTGTGCTTCATCGCGTTCTCTGGGGTAAGCTCATCTCCTGCTTCGAAGCAGGCGATAGACTTGTGCTCTGCTCCGTGATACATAAATGTACGCTTGATATCCGGGATTAACCCAACCAGCGCGATATATGTGACGAAGATTACCACCTTCATAATGCCCTCGATAACCGCGATGACGGTGGGTGACATATCAGGATTGTTTGTTAGGGTGGTGTAAATCCGGTTTATTCCGTCTGCCGTAGCAGTGGGTAAAAACATAAACAGAAATAGCGCGAGCGCAACACCTAATACACCGCCTATCACCATTATAATATCGGTTATACCAATTCCGAGATGCTTTCGCATCCATTTCTCTGCCTTGCCCTCTTCCTCCTCAATACCAAGGGCATCGGCTGAGATGTTCAGCGTCTTGAAGCTCAGCAACATCATCTCAACGAAGTTTACAACTCCGCGAAGAATGGGAATGTCTAGTATTTTATGCTTTTTCCTGACGGAAACGAAGTTGTCATCATTAACTACGAGAGTGCCATCCTCCTTACGGCAGGTGGTGACGGTGCGTGTGCCGGCCTTCATCATAACACCCTCTAAGACTGCCTGACCACCTACACGGTTGAGCCTGCAGATCTCATTTGATTTCTCCATTTTGTATTCCTCCATACCCATGCATACGTGGGCATACTTATACATTACACACTATTATAGCATAAAGACTTAAAAAAATAAATACTTTTTCTGAAAAAATATACTAGACGCCCTGCCATTCGCAAAAAAAGCAACGCCCCATAGAGAGCGTTGCCTAAAAAGTGATTATGATATCAGTGATGATTATGCATCGAATGCTTGTATCAAAATTCGGGGGGGGGTAGTTTTCTAAAAGCATCAACCGTATGCGCTACGGCTCATTTGACTTATCTACAAAATCATTGATATAATATACGCCATTTTCACCGTCTTGTCTATGATTGCCCTTTTCTCTTCTTTTCTGATAGATATTGAACGCGAGCTTTATAGACAGAAGAAGCAGTGTTATTCCTGCGAGTATATGCAGGTAAGTCGGTGTTATGAGAAGTAACACACCGAGTATCGCAAGTATAGACGATATAACGACATCTATATAGTAGAACGCGTCCCTTGTGCCACTCTTATGGTGAATGCTGTATATTTGTACTAGCGACCATACTGCTATTCCGAGACCGATTGCGTGGCACAGGGGTGGGGAGATATATGTGCGTGTTAGGTAGAGGCTAATGCCGATGGCAATTAGCAGCGCGTGCTTAATAATCCCTATCGTGCGGAATACTGTGTCCTTGTCACTTGCCGTGACAATTATACCCATTGTGCCAAATAGCGCGAGTATTACGCCACACACCATAAATAGTATAGCTACGGCGCCGTCGGGCAGGAATAATAGTGCTAGCCCAAACACTGCCGAAAATATCGCGTAGGCTAGGGGCGTGTTGAGTTTTCTTAACATATTCAGGATTTTTATTAGGGGAAATTGCATACCTTTATTTACCTTTTAGATGTGTTTCGCTATACTTCAATAAGTCCCTCTGTTACCAAAAGAGAGCCGAAAAAATTCTCGGCTCCGGTAGTATATACTATGCTGGTTTTCCGTATCTTATACCTCGCCGTCGGGGTTTTCGATAGGGCTCTCATCCTCGGGTGCATCCTCTGTGAGTTGATCTTCTACAACTGCCTCGTCGTCGGTTTCTGTGGGCGCGGTTTCCTCCTCGTGGGGAGCCTCATCTACTACTTCCTCATCGGAAGATGTCTCGTTAACGGTAACATCGTCCTCACGCTCGGTCTGCTCAACATCCGTCTCTATGGCGTCTGCCTCTTCGACATCAGTCGCTTCTGTGTCGGTGTCCTCCTCGACCGGAACCTCCACCACCTCATCCGGCGTCTCGGTAATAGGCTCTTCGGTGGTCTCGACAGGTGTTAGACCATCCTCGGGCTTCTCATACTCTGTGAGGCGTTTTCTCTCGCAATATGCCTCGTAGAAAGCGGTGAAAAAGTTTGCGATACCATCTACTATGATTATTATTCCAATTATTACGGTTATAATGCCCGGCTCGGTGTCGGGTGTCTTAATTTTAGATACGATGAATGCCGATGCAATAGTAATCACCGACAGCACGAGCATAAACCACCAGCCAAACGCCTTGTATCTTTTGGAGAGTGCTGCGGTCTGGAACTTAAATGCACCGTCAACTATGAGAAGCAGGCAGAATATATCAGCCATTATGAGTACCGCGCTTTCTCTTAGAATAATGGTGATTATTCCCGCTGTGATACACATTATTGCTACTATAAGTTTAACCGCGAATCCGAAATCGCGATTTTGCCTTGAAAATGCTATTGCTATATATACAACACCGAATGCTATTAGCGCAACGCCGATTATCACCGCTAATGTTATTAAAACATTAGAAAATGCCATAAATGCTACTCCCACGATAGTGAGAAGTAAGCCAATAAGTAAATAACCCCAGCCGAAGCCGACCTTGTTCTTTGCCATCAGATATCTCCTTTATGTAATGAGCGGGGTGCCGCCCAATTTCTTCTATGAATATTTTATCATATTGCACGAGTTCTTGTCAAGATATGTAAAACGTTACATTTTTGTGTACAAGCGACTAGAGCAGCTCTAAAAAAGAAAAGGCTAACTCACAGAGTTAACCCTCTTCCTTATCCTCTTCTCTTGCGACCTCGTCTAGCTCGTCATTGAATAGGATTGCCCTATCGGCATTTAGATAATATCCGTCACCCGCACGGGAGATAAATGAATATTCCTCATCATCAATATCGAATAGCCTGCCCCGTACATCTAACTTCTTTGTCGCGCGACAGAATACCTCTAGAAACTCACTGGTATCAAACTCGTCAATCTCTATACCCCAGTCATCATTCGATAATGAGATGGTAACCTCATCTCCATCACCCGATGTGTCATAGTCATCACCGAGGTCAATATAGTCATCGTCAAACTCAAAGAACTCGTCAAGCTCGCCCGACCTCAAATAACTTATAAACTTTTTAATCTCCGACTTCTCGCCTGTAAGCGTAATTTCAAAGTACAATTCTTCACACAGTGTCATATAGCCTCCCTGATTTACCCTGTATGTTAGACTAATCGAGGATGTCCTCGCTCGCCTAGAGTATAGCACAGCGGTATTTATTTTGTCAACACCTTTTTAACATTTTATGTGGCTTGCGATAATATGTGTATTGGCTCGTTATTTTCAATTCGGTTATATACATATTGACGGGGGACTACCATACATGGTAGAACAATAGTAGAAAAGGCAAAAACCAATGAAAGGGGACATTTTATGGATGAAGTAAAGGTAAAAGATGTAAGACACTCTCGTACCGGCAGATCTACTGCTATTTGCCGACCGCAGACTGCATCCCAGTGACCGTGGCTTCGTTTTTAATGCCGATGGGCTGATTTCCGAGGCTAACGGGCTTCTCGGGGTTTAAATATAAAATCAGAATAACACCCAAACACATCATATCGAAAAACACACTCCCCGTCTGCAGAGATTGCTGACGGGGTATTTTATTCAACTTGCACATTTTGCTTTGTATATTTTTAATAACATGAAAAAATTCACTAATTTTTTTGTGCAAAATTTCACAGCTTTTGCCCTTAATATGCTATTTACATTTTATTTAAAATATGATATTCTTACTATAAGAGCATTCGCTTCTATAATTTTGCAACTTCTCGCCCCCTTTTTTCTGTTATGATTTACCGTTACGTTTTTTAATGGGTGTTATTTTCTCGATATTGTAAGGAGCATAGTTGCAAAATTCAAATCATCTGTTATGAAATCTGTGGTGCGCGCGCTCCCCACGTGTGCTATCATAAAATCATTATGGATGGATGAATTGTTTTACTAGAATATTTTTGAAGGAGATACGATATGAAAAAAAGGTTAGTTGCACTTCCCTTGGTTTTGATTGTTGCACTTGTGCTAGCCTGCCTCTTGATGCCCGGTACTTCGGCAGTTATGCCGGTACCCGAGGCACAGCTTGTCACCACCCCGGCGGATGGGACGGCTACCACCGAGAGCGGAACGCTCGACGAGATGGTGCAGAAGTTAAATGCTTCTATGTCACCCGAGGCGGCAACCACTTATGAACTAAAGCTGTTGACAGATGCGACGCAGACTGTTCCGGCAGTCCTTACCGGTAATGGTAACGAGACTGTTACAGTTATGCTTGACGGTCACACACTTGCAAGTGGTACGACCTCCGACCTCTACACCGTAAAGGGACTTGCCGACTTCAAATTTGTCGGTGGCTTTACAAGAGAGGTTGAGCTTGGCTGTGTCGTGAGTGATAAGATTTCCGGCGCACTTCTCGCTATTCCAGCCGGTGCTGTGGCAAAGGCTGAGATTTCCGATGTTAATATTGAGTATTCGGGACTTAACCCCGATGGCTCGGTGCTGAATGTCGGTGCGGGCACAGTAAGGCTAAGAAACGCGAATATTACATACACGGGCAAGGGTAATGCGCTCGGCGTATCAGATACCCTCTCGCTTATCAAGGTCGGTAAGGCGTCGCTGACCCTCACCCTTTCTGATGTTAAGGATGCGTCAGCAACAGGCGTTGTTACCGCTATCTCCGCGGACGGCGCGACACTTCGCGTCGAGCGCGGTGAGATAAATGCGGAATATGCATTTAATCTCTCGGGTGCTGCATTTGCCAATTTAATAGACCCCGATATCACGGCATCTCTCGCGGTATTTACAGCTCCTGAAACCGAGACCGATAACACTGTAAACACCGCAGGTGTTAGAATAGATGCGCCCCACATTATCTCGGGTGGCGTTGGCAAAGAGGATGTTAAGCTCTGGTATGGTACGGGTAGCACCTATATCGTCGGAGTTGACCCCGCGAATGAGGCAACCCTCGCAACCGAGAAAACCTCCATTAAGGCGATAGGTAGCGCGTACACTCTCGCGCACTCCTTCACATCGACGGCTATTCTCACCACTATGGCGGATGCTAGCACACCGACAGAGGCTACTAACGAGTTCAAATATGATCAATTCAATCAGGTAGCCCCCGATGTGCCTACTGCATATATCCTTGCATTCCTTAAGGACTATACATTCACAAAAGGCAACGCTTCGATGACGAACGGTCACGAG
>JAZOPN010000063.1:0-34210 GCA_045655565.1 Eubacteriales bacterium
AATGCGATATGATATAAATCCCCTCACGCCCCGCAGGGCATATCGCAAGGCGTAGCCTTATATCGCTACCGAAGGGAATATCACAAATCCCCGGAGGGGATTTATATCGCTGCGTGTTCTCCGTTAAGGATAACACGCTAAGCAATGTCCGTTTTTGCTTTCGGTGTTAGTGGATAAGTATGGAGAATGCTGCCTAATTAGAGAAATTTCTTTTTCATTTCAGCGAACTCTTCTTCGGTAATAATACCCGCATCAAGCAGTTCCTTGATTTTCTTAATTTCAGCAAATGTGTCAACACCAGCGACCTGTTCTTTTACGCTAGGTGCTGCAATAGGTAAGCCAAGTGTAGCATTATCCGCGCCATAAAGCTTGTTGCGTATTAGCTTTATATCATACATATTATCGAACATAAGATTGTTTAACATCCATGTGTAGAAGTAAACAGCATTTATAACCGGAATACCTATTATAATCATTAGTATTCCAATTGCTATGGTCCAAGATTGGCAACATAGCATGATTCCCCATATTAGTAGGGAGAGAGAAAGCAGTGCGTCTGCGACAATAAACAGATATTTCGTAATCTTTTTAACTAACTCAAGGTTTTTATCATGATTTTTAAACATATCTATACTCCTTATGAAATGTTTCTGCTTAGAATTTCGTTGTCAAACAATATGTTACATAAACTATCAATGACTTATAGATATTTCGGTCTACTACAAATCACTGTTGAGCCCCTAAATGTTTAATAGCTCTTTCTTCTTTGCATCGAACTCTTCTTCGGTGATAGCACCCGCGTCGAGAAGCTCTTTGAACTTGGTGAGCGTGGTGATAGCGTCCTCATGGTTGGTGGCAACAACAGGTGCTCCAACAACTGCCTTTGACTTTTCCTTGGACTTTACATCGGAGAAGGTAGTGCCGAGCATATAAACGCCAACTACTGCAATAAGAATGCCAGCAAACGTGTATGTTGTGTTAACTGCGGTGGTAAGGGCCGATTGAATGAAAACTCCTAAGCTAGCCACATTTTTGGCAGTGTCTGCGGCAGCATTTTGGATACCGGTGTAAGCATCACTGCTATAGTACTTATAACTTGTAGATTTACCATTATAATATCCCAAATATGGTTTGGAAGTCATAATTATAATTCCGATAACAATGATGGCAATCGAAGATATTAATTTAATTACAAAACCAACTTTTTTCATTTGTTTTCCTCCATTTGATTAAATTAAAAAGTGCGCCAACCGAAGTCAGCGCACCGAAAAACACAAACCCCGATTGTCGCCAAACAAACTCACACAGTATGGGTATAACACATACTACCTGAAAGGGGTTCACATTTTTACCAAATGAAAATCTTTAGGTAGTATGCCTAAAAAAGGGTATAAGTATCCCAATAAATAAAATACACCCATTAGCTGTGTTATTAAGTTTGTTTGGCAAGTATATTCTAGCACTATTTTTGCGATTTGTAAATAACTTTACTCGAAAAAGAGAAAAAGAAAACAGGCCGTGCCGTAGCACGACCTGTTTTCATCATATTATACACCCGAATATGCCGAGAAACCGCCATCAATAGGAAGAACAACGCCGGTGATGAAGCCGGATGCAGCATCATTGAGGAAGAAGAGTAGACCGCCGAGCAGCTCGTCAGACTCGCCAAAGCGGTTCATAGGAGTGCCGCGAAGTATCTTGTCTGTTCTTGGGGTAGGAGTACCATCGGGATTGAAGAGCAGTGCTCTGTTCTGGTTGGAAACGAAGAAGCCGGGAGCAATTGCATTTACTCTGATACCCGCGCCTGCAAAGTGTACTGCAAGCCACTGTGTCAGGTTAGACACACCCGACTTAGCCGCGCTGTATGCAGGAATTTTGGTGAGGGGTCTGAATGCGTTCATAGAGGAAACGTTGATGATGTTTCCGCCCTTGCCCTCGCGAGCCATATCGAGCGCGAATACCTGTGTTGTGAGGAATGCAGCAGTTACATTAAGGTCGAGCACGAACTTGAAGCCCTCTGGTGTGAGGTCGAAGAAGTCCTTAACATCGGGATTGCCAAGAGAATTTGCATCAAAATACTCAATATCCGTGGTAGCTCTCGGATTGTTACCTCCGGCACCGTTAATCAGAATATCGCAGTAGCCAAGCTTGCTGTTTACAACCTCGCGTGCTTCCTCGAGGCTTGCCTTCTCAAGACAGTTTGCCTTAACAGCGATTGCAACACCGCCGTTTGCCACGATTTCGTCGGCGTACTTCTGAGCCGCATCAACATTGATGTCAAGAAGAGCAACCTTTGCGCCACACTGTGCAATAGCTTTTGCAAAGTCGGAGCAGAGTACACCGCCTGCACCTGTTACAACGGCAACTCTGCCGGTAAGATCAAGATTAATTGGTAAATTCATTTGTTATACCATCCTTTTAATATGATTTTGTAACGCTTATGTTATAATTGTATCACGAAATATACACTATTTCAATAATTTGGATTAAAAAAAGTTTTGCAACCCTTGCGAAAACTATTGCAAAAATTGCCCATATATGATATACTTTATATTGGTTTAATATTATGCGCGCGTGTGTAGGCATTCGTGTAGGGAGGAGGAGCAAAATGAGTAAAAGGGTTGTGATAAATTCTAAGGGCATAGAGTATAATTATACCTTAGATAAAGATGTGCCAAAAGACCTTGATGTTAGGCATTGTCACGATTGCTATGAGATTCTTTTCGTTGTATCAGGCGAGGGAAAGTACTTGGTAGAAGGCTCCTCTTTTGATATTCGCCCCTCAACTCTTATGGTTATAAGACCGTTTGAGTACCATTGTGTTCAGGTTAACAATACTATGCAATATGAACGCTATGTGATTAAGTTCTATGAAACGGCCGTTGTCGATGATGCTTTGCGCCTATTACATAATTTTATGCAGAGCGATGGGACGAGTGGTAAGTATTATTCCTCTTCCTCTATACCCGAGAGCGTTTATTCGCTTTTTGAACGTTATGAGATGATAGGCTCGCTTCCTGAGAATGAGAGAAATGTATATGCTAAGATGCTCCTGTCCGAGCTAATTATTCTGCTTTCGGTATCAGGCGGAGAGCAGATGTCGCACGAAGAAGAGGAGCTTGGTGCAAGAGTTATAAGATATCTAAACGAGAATATTCACCGTGATGTCAGCCTCGATAAACTCGCGCGTCGTTTCTTTGTCAGCAAGTATTATCTTTGCCGAGCATTCAAGAAGCATAATGGCATATCCGTACACGGTTATATTAACCAAAAACGAGTTATGTATGCGAAACAACTTATAGATTCGGGTGAGACCGCATCGGGCGCGGCTTATAGAGTTGGCTTCGGGGATTACTCGTCATTTTATCGCGCTTATGTCAAGGTGCTTGGTAAAGCACCTACCGCGGATTAACAAGGGGGTAATATGGAATATAAAATACTAGATAAAATTAATTCCCCCGAGGATCTCAAGGCCCTACCGCAGGAAGAGCTTCAGCCACTTATCGGGGAAATTCGTGAGTTTTTACTTGATAAAGTAGGAAAGAGTGGTGGCCACCTGGCATCTAACCTAGGTGTTGCCGAGCTTACCGTCGCACTTCATAGGGTTTTTGACTCCCCGCGCGATCATATAATATTTGATGTTGGGCATCAGGCATATGTTCACAAGATTCTTACGGGGAGGAAAGAACGTTTTGACGAGTTAAGACGCCCCGGTGGCTTGTCGGGCTTTACTCTTATGCGTGAGAGCGAGCACGATGCATTCGGTGCAGGACATAGCTCTACATCAATATCTGCCGCCCTTGGATACGCCGAGAGCGATAGCACACGCGGAAGTGATGCTTACACCGTTGCCGTCATAGGTGACGGTGCTTATACAGGCGGTATGGTACACGAGGCTATAAATAACTGTAAGCCCGACCTAAAGCTTGTCATTATCCTCAATGAAAACGGAATGTCGATTTCCACAAACAAGGGTGCATTCGCCTCATATCTTTCGAGAGTTCGTGCATCGGGGAAATATGTCGGAATGAAGCAGAAGACGGGCTCTATTCTATCTCAAATTCCTCTTATCGGTAAGCCGATCAAGGCGTTTTTGTCTTGGATTAAGAAGGGGTTGAAAGGATTAGTATTTAAGCCAAGTTATTTTGAGGAATTAGGCTTCTATTATATCGGCCCAATAGATGGCAATGACTATAAGAAGGTAGAAAGAGCACTCGCCGAGGCGAAAAAACTCGGGAAATGCGTATTTGTGCATATTAAAACGACTAAGGGCAAGGGATGCGAGGAGGCGGAGCGTCACCCCGAGAGCTTCCATAGTCTGGCATCTTTCAGTACACCACTTGCGACATATCACAGCGAGTTTGCAGATGAGTTGATTAAACTCGCAGCCGAGGATGACAGTATAGTTGCTATAACTGCGGCTATGGGTGTCGGCACAGGTCTCACTACCTTTGAGGAGCGTTATCCTGATAGATACTATGATGTAGGTATAGCAGAGGAGCATGCACTGACATTTGCTGCCGGGCTTTGTGCAAACGGTATGAAGCCCTTCGCCGCCATATACTCGACATTTCTCCAGCGCGGATATGACAACATTATACACGATATCGCGCTCCAGGGCTTGCCTGTAAAAATGCTTATTGATAGAGCAGGCATTGCTGTATCCGATGGCGCGACACATCACGGAATATTCGATGTCGCATTTCTTTCCCATATCCCCGGCGTTGAGATTATTTCGCCTGCGACGCATGGGTCGCTTCGCGCCGCGGTAAGATATGCTAAGGACTGCACCACACCAATCGCTATTAGGTACCCTAACGCTACGGAGAGTGACCGAGTGCGCGAGGTATTCTATCAGGACGAGGATTATAATTCCTTTGGAATTAGATATAGCTTCGATAGGGCAAATCCACCCCAAAATATCATTGTCACCTATGGCACACTCGCAGAGCGTGCTCTCGATGCCGCTCATGCACTTTGTACGGATGGAATACCTTGTGGCGTGATACTGGCTGAGAGAGTGAAGCCTTATGCGCCCCTTGCCGAGGCACTGCTTAAGCTACCTCGCCCCGTGCACATCCTCTTTACCGAGGAGGGGATCAAGAATGGCGGTGCAGCTATGATAACCTATTCGACTATGCGTGATATGGGTGATACAGACGGTATAACCTATGATATAGCCGCAATTGATGATGACTTCCTCGCACCGACAGAACCCTGTGATATTTACGAATACGCAGGACTTACAAAAGAGGCGTTTATAAAGTATTTTAAGGAAACAAACTGGTAATGCAAGAATATATCCGCACCTATGGTGATTATATCACCGAGATTAGACAACTGAATATTGATAAGTCGTATTCCGCCTGCGTGATTACCTTTGGTTGTCAGCAAAATGAGGCGGATAGCGAAAGAGTGCGCGGTATTGCGATGGATATGGGGTACAGGATAACCGATATTCCCGACGAGGCAGACCTCATTATTGTTAACACCTGCGCCATCCGAGAGCACGCTGAAATGAAAGTGCTTTCTTCCCTTGGTGCATATAAGGCACTGAAGAAGAAAAATGAAAATCTAATTGTTGGCGTCATCGGATGTATGGCGGCAGAGAGCCATATCGTCGAGCAGCTGAAGACTAAATTCCATTATGTGACATTTACCATAGAGCCTAATATGCTCCACACAATACCCATGGTTGTTTATCGCGCCCTAACCGAGAAAAAACGCACATTCATAATTGGCAAGGACGAGGGTAAAATAAGCGAGGGGCTTCCTTGCATGCGTCAGCACAAACACAAGGCTTGGGTTTCCATTATGTATGGGTGCAATAATTTTTGCTCATATTGCATAGTCCCATATACGAGGGGAAGAGAGCGCAGTCGAGCGTCGGATGATATACTTGCAGAGTGCCGCACCCTTATTAAGGATGGTTGTCACGAGATTACGCTACTCGGTCAGAATGTTAACTCGTATAAGAGTGACACGGATTTTGCCGGCTTACTTCAAAAAATTGCGGAGATTGACGGTGACTTCCTCATTCGCTTTATGACCAGCCACCCCAAGGATGTGTCGGATAGGCTTATCGAGGTTATGGCGACTTATCCTAAGAAAATTGCACCTTACTTCCACCTACCGCTTCAATCCGGTAGCAATAGAATTCTCGAGCTTATGCATAGGACATATACTAGAGAGCACTTTCTTTCGATAGTGGACAAGCTTCGCTCGGCTATTCCAAATATTTGTCTTTCTACCGATGTTATTGTCGGGTTCCCCGGTGAGGATGATAACGATTTTGAGGACACTATGGACATACTTCGTCGCGTTGGTTTCGATATAGTATATGCCTTTAGGTTTTCGCCACGCGCAGGCACACCCGCCGCGAGGATGGACAGTATAGTTCCACCCGATGTAGTATCAGGGAGGATGGATAGGCTTCTTCTTATGCAGGACGAGATATCGCTAGCGAGAAATGTACCGTATGTGGGTAAAATCTTGCGTGTGCTCGTGGATACCATATCGAAGCGTAGTGAGCTTGGTACATTCACCGCTCGCACATCAACAAATAAACTAGTGCACTTTATCGCAACCGATGCCAAAATAGGCGAGTTTTGCGATGTAAAAATAGAGAGGGCAGGCGCCTTCGAATTATTAGGTAAACAGATATAAAGAAAGAGGTAACCAAAAATGACTAAGATTATTGAAAAGGCACATGAGTTAGGTCTCGAGATTGCAAACAGCGAGGAGATTAAGGCTCTTGAGACTGCAAAGGCGGCATTTGACTCGAATGAGGAGCTTACCGCACTTATGGGCGAGTATGAAACCGATAGAAAGCTCCTTGGCGAGGAGTTCTCAAAGGCAGAGGATGAGGCTGACCAGATTGCTATTGCCAATCTTCGCGCAAGACTTGAAGAATTAACCGCAATTATTACAAAGGATCCGGTTTATATTGCATTTAGAATGGCAGAGGAGGCTATGACTAGGCTTATGGCCGATGTTAATGCTGAGATTAAGTTCTGCATCACAGGCGAGCGCGATACCTGCACACACGATTGCTCCACCTGTGCCGGCTGCCACTAATTCCGACATATCTACTATTCATTCTATGGAGGTGACCTCATATGGCAGAGGTTATTGAGAGGCGCAGTGAATTAAAGACAACAACGCCTATGATGAAGCAATATCTTGAGGTTAAGGAAGAATATGACGGCTACATCCTGCTTTATAGGCTGGGTGACTTTTACGAGTGCTTCTTTGACGATGCTGTTATTGCCTCGCGCGAGCTTGAACTAACTCTCACAGCAAGGGATTGCGGAGATGGCAAGCGTGCGGCTATGTGCGGTGTCCCTTTCCACAAGGCGGATGTTTATGTCGGCAGACTTGTTGAGCGTGGCTTTAAGGTTGCTATATGCGAGCAGGTGAGTGATCCGAAGAGTTCTGTTGGTTTAGTAAAGCGCGAGGTCACTCGCGTTGTTACCCCCGGCACCGTCACAGATGCTGTCCTGCTAAGCGAAACAGAGAACAACTACCTTGCCGCAGTATGCTATGGTACATCCGGTGTCGCACTTTCTTTCGTTGATATATCCACAGGTGAGTTCTCGACCACATATATTAGTGGCGAGGATATAGTCGTAAGGCTTGAAAACGAGCTTAGTGCATATTCCCCCTCCGAGGTTATAATCAACTTCCCCGAGGAGAAGTGCCGCGAGATATGCGAGTTTCTTCGTGTTAGGTGTCACACGCTAATCAACGCAGGTATGCAGACAATGTTTGCATATGATAGGTGTCGCGAACTTGTTCGTCGCGTTTTTGGCGATGAAATAGACAAGCTTACCGAGCCGGAGATGGTAATGTCTTCGGGTGCTCTCGTAAAATATATTGCAGATACGCAGAAGACCGATGTCACATTCCTAAAGGATATAAACGCTTATAGTGGCGGACAGTATCTTGAGATGGATCTTAACACCAGGCGCAACCTTGAACTTGTCGAGAGTATGCGTGCTAAGGAAAAGCGTGGCTCGCTTCTTTGGGTGCTTGATAAAACTAAGACCGCCATGGGCGCAAGACTTCTTCGCTCCTGGCTCTTAAAGCCGCTTATCAATCCTGTCGCGATAATGCATAGGCAGAGTATGGTTTCTGATTTTGTTTCGGCGCACATGCTCCGCGATGAGATAGGCGACCTGCTTTCCTCAACGCTCGATATAGAACGTCTTACCGCTAAGACGGTTTATGGCACCGCTAATGCTAAGGATTTGCGTGCTATCTTCCTAAGTATAGAGCGGCTTCCCGAGATTAAGTCTAATATACTTGCATCGTCTGCAGGCAATCTTCGCGAGCTGGCAGCAAAACTAGACACGCTTGATGATATAGCAGAACTTCTTGGTAGAGCAATAGTCGATAATCCCCCGTACACCGTCCGTGAGGGGGGAATGATACGCGCGGGCTTCAATAACGACGTTGATTATTACCGTTCTGTAAAGGACAACGGTTCCGGCATTATGGCTTCTATTGAGGAGCGTGAGAAGGAATCCACGGGAATAAAGACACTTAGAGTTTCCTATAACAAGGTATTTGGGTACTATATCGAGGTTTCTAAATCCTTTGTCGACCAGGTTCCCCCAAATTATGTGAGAAAGCAGACATTAACCAACTGCGAGAGATACATAACCGAAGAACTCAAAGAGATGGAGAACACCATCTTCACGGCAGATGAGAAACTTGTTAGCATTGAGTTTGAGCTTTTCTCCAGCCTGCGCGCATTTATCGCTGATAATAACGATAGAATTAGAGCAACCGCAGCAATTATAGCCGAACTCGATGTATATCGGTCATTTGCCGAGGTTGCAAACAAGAATGCCTATGTCTGTCCCGAGGTGGACCTGTCGAGTGATCTTATCATTAGGGATGGTCGACATCCGGTGGTAGAGAAGTTCGTTACAGATAGTTACTTTGTTCCCAACGACACACACCTTGACACCGGCGCAAATCGTATGATGATTATCACAGGCCCAAATATGGCAGGTAAATCTACATATATGCGGCAGGTCGCTATTATAACCATCCTCGCGCAGATTGGCTCATTCGTACCCGCGCGTGAGGCGCGTGTCGGTATTGTTGATAAACTATTTACCCGTGTTGGCGCGTCCGATGATCTCGCGTCCGGACAGTCTACATTCATGCTCGAGATGAACGAGGTAGCCACAATTCTAAAGAATGCTACTAAGCGTTCTCTCATCATTTATGATGAGGTTGGTCGTGGCACTAGCACATTTGACGGTATGGCAATAGCGCGCGCCGTTGTCGAGTACACCAACTCCAAGAAGATTGGCGCAAAAACCCTGTTCGCTACCCATTATCACGAACTAACCGTAATGGAGGATGAATTCGAGGGCATAGTTAATTACAATATCGCAGCTAAGAAGCGTGCAGACTCCATCACATTTCTAAGGAAGATAGTCAGAGGTGGCACCGACGACTCGTACGGTATAGAGGTTGCAAAGCTCGCGGGTGTGCCATCCGAGGTGGTTAAGCGCGCAAGAGAAATACTTCACGATATCGAGAGCGGAGCGCATACGGCATCCACGCCAAAGGCAAGGGAGATATGCGACGCCCCCGACCTCTTCACGAGCATTATCGCAAGCCGTGATACCGAGGTTGCCGATAGACTTCGCGAGATTGATATTAACACTATGACGCCCATTGAGGCGATGAACCTCCTGTTTGAACTAAAGAAAATGCTGGGTAATTGATCCAGCCCCTATGTATAAACTCATACAAAGGAGATGCTTATGGCAAAAATTAATGTACTAAGCTTTGAGATAGCCAACCTTATCGCAGCGGGTGAGGTCGTTGAACGCCCTGCCTCAGTCCTTAAGGAACTCATAGAGAACTCAATTGATGCCGGCGCAACCAAGATTGTCGCAGAAATCAAACACGGTGGTGTTTCACTCATTAGAGTGTCCGACAATGGACACGGTATAGATAAAGACGACCTACCAATTGCCCTTAAACGCCACGCCACAAGCAAAATATCCACCAAGGATGACCTAGCATCGATTATGACATTAGGGTTTCGCGGTGAGGCACTCGCTGCGATTTCATCGGTTTCAAAGCTGACAATTATTACTAAAACAAAAGAGGCAGAGGTTGCCCATATGCTGACCGCGGAGGCGGGGAATATTTTAGATATTTCAGAGGTTTACGCGGCAGACGGTACAACGGTTGTAGTCAGTGACCTCTTCTATAATGTACCTGCGCGTCGTAAATTCCTCAAAAAGGATGCTACCGAGGCGATGAATGTTGCAGCCCTCGTTGAGCGTGTTGCGCTCTCTCGCCCCGACATTTCTATCCAGCTTCTTGTAGATGGTGAGGAAAAATTCCATACACCGGGCAATTCAAACGCATTAGATGCAATTTACGCTATCCACGGAAAGGCATTCGCAACAAAACTTATCGAGGTGCAGGCAGAGGCGGAGGGCATAACTGTCAAGGGTTATATCGGCAGAAGTGATAATGTCAAGAAAAACCGAAATCTGATGAATTTCTTCATTAATGGCAGATATGTCAAGAGCCTTACTGCACAGGCGGCGGTGGAAAAGGCATATACCTCTTACATCGCACCCGAGGCATTCCCGACCTGTGTTCTGTTCCTCGAGATGCACCCCGGTGTTGTGGATGTAAATGTCCATCCCGCTAAACTCGAGGTGAAGTTTTCGGACGAGAGAACGGTATTTGAGGTTGTATATCATACGGTTAAAAACGCACTTGAGGGGCACGAGTATCGTCCTGAGATAGAGCTTGGTGCTAAGCGTCCTCTTGGCAATCCTCTAGCCGCATTCCTGCCAATAGGGGAGAATGGCAGAAGAGAGCAAATTCGTATGGGCGGAATAGAAACCACACCCGCGCGCACTCCAAGAACGGATGCTACGCCATATGTCACACGTCGCATAGAGAGAGATGATATCCCCGTCACGTTTGGTAGCGGAACAGCACCACGCCACACCGAGGGAATATCACCTATGACGCCACGCGACTCAGTCGAACTGCTTGAGAGATATAAAAGGGCTACCCCTGATGTACCTATTTATAGAGAAACAGAACCTAAGGTGGCGAAGGAAACAATAACCGCAGCCGAGACCGAGCCGATTGTATATAAACTCATAGGTGAGGCATTCGAGTGCTACGTTATGGTAGAGTATGATGGTGCGCTGTTAATTATAGATAAGCACGCGGCTCACGAGCGAGTAATTTTTGAAGAGCTTAAGGCAACAAGAGCGGCGGATAAGCGTGTAGCATCACAAATCCTAATGCTTCCTATCCCTGTAATCCTCTCTCCCGAGGAGATTGCCGCATCTATCGAGTATAAGGATGAAATTCAGGCAACAGGCTTTGAGTATTCAACCCTTGATAAATCAATCGATATAACCGCCATACCCGATGCTATCAGTGCGGAGGATGCTGAGTCGCTGATTATCAAGATGCTTGATGATATTATCGAGGGCAAGGGTGATCCCGAAACCACCGATAGCATTCGTCGTGAAAAAGCATTGTATCAAATCGCCTGCAAGGCGGCAATCAAGGGGGGCAGGATATACAATGGAGAGGTTATCGATTGGCTTGTCCAAAAGCTGCTTTCTATACCGGATATAACAGTCTGCCCACACGGCAGACCAATCGCGTACAGGCTGACCAAAAAAGAACTTGATAGGCAGTTTGAACGTCTAAAGTAATATTTAAGAGGAACCAAATGGCAAAATTTACATTGATTAAACAAGAGGGTAGAGCGAGGCGCGGCAGATTTGAGACTGTTCATGGCATCATAGAGACACCCGTATTTATGAATGTGGGCACAGCAGGCGCGATAAGAGGAGGCATTTCCACCGAGGATCTCTACGATGTCGGGTGTCAGGTAGAATTATCTAATACCTACCACCTTCATATTCGTCCCGGTGATGACCTTATTTACCGTATGGGCGGACTTCATAGATTTATTAAATGGGATAGACCCATACTTACCGATTCGGGTGGGTTTCAGGTGTTCTCACTCGCGAAACTTCGCAAGATAACCGAGGAGGGCGTTCAGTTCAACTCACATGTTGATGGAAAGCGCATTTTTATGGGACCCGAGGAATCTATGCGCATACAGTCGCATCTCGGTTCTACTATTGCTATGGCATTCGATGAGTGCGTTGAAAACCCATCACCATATAAGTATGTTAAAGCGTCCCATGAGCGTACTGTTCGCTGGTTAAGACGGTGTCGCGAGGAACTCGATAGACTTAACGCAGAGGCAGGCACAGTCAACCCCGATCAGCTTCTATTCGGTATAAACCAGGGTGGCACCTATGATGATTTGCGTGTCGCAAATATGCAGGCGATAAGCGAGATACCCTGTGATGGCTATGCCATTGGTGGCCTCGCAGTAGGCGAGAGTGCCGATGTTATGTATCATATTATAGAGGTTGTAGAGCCTCATATGCCAAAGGATAAGCCCAGATACCTAATGGGCGTTGGTACTCCGCAGAATATCATCGAGGCTGTCTATCGCGGCGTAGACTTCTTTGACTGTGTTATGCCCTCAAGAAACGCAAGGCACGGAAACTTATTCACTTGGCGAGGTAAGATCAATGTACTAAATGAAAAGTATGCTGATGACGCGCGCCCAATAGCAGAGGAGTGCGGTTGCCCAGCCTGTAAGCACTATTCGCGTGCATACATTCGCCATCTATTTAAGGCTAAAGAAATGCTTGGTATGCGACTTGCAGTTCTTCATAACCTCTACTTCTATAATGAACTTATGCAAAGAATAAGAGATGCCCTCGATGAGGACAGATACGAGGAATTCTACAAGACCTATGTGAATTTGGTGGCGGAACGCCGTCAGGACTAATACAAAAGAAGAGGAGAACAAGCAGTTCTCCTCTTCTTTTGCTTAGTTATGCCCGTGGCATTTACCATTGAAGAAATTTGTCATATCTGCGTAGTATTTACCGGGCGCGGTTTCCTTAAACCCCAGGGCTATGAGGAAATCGTGCGATGCTGTAATCTCACTTGCCTTTGCAATATGTGCGCCACAGGTATCAATGAAATTCATTGTTGCGCGCCCGAGTATGAACTGCGCCTCGAAGTCAACGAGGTTAGGTACGAGCGTAATATTACTTATGTAGCCCTCATTAGCTTGTATTTCAAACTGCGAGAAGCCCATGAGCGCGCCACTCTCTGCATCTCTCATAGCGTAGGCGAAGTAGCCCTCAATATATTCGACTCCGCAAGCGAGGGCGCACTCTTTTTGCTCATCGGCACTCTGTATAGGTGTTATTCTAAACATATTCTTATCTCCTTGTTGCGCGTCGAAGATACTCTACCTCATCATCGGTGAGGTAACGCCATTTTCCGACAGGCATACCATCGAGCTTTAGGTCGCCGATAGAAACTCTCGAGAGCCTCTTAACAACAAGACCGGCCTGCTCGCACATCTTTCTAATCTGTCTGTTTCTACCCTCGTATAGCGTCATTTTTAAGACAGTACCGCGCTCATCCTCACCTGTGATTTCAACCTCAACAGGCTTTATAGCGTAACCGTCTATTACTAACGGTGATGTCAGGATCTCAAATTGCTCGCCCGAAACCGCGCCCTCAACCTTAACGCGATACACTTTGGGGATAGAGTGGCTTGGGTGAGTCAGTTTGTTTTTCAAGTCTCCATCGTCGGTGAGCAGTAATATTCCCTCTGACACAAGATCCAGTCGTCCGACGGGATACACTCGTGCCTTAACGCCATCGAGTAGGTCTGTTACACACTTTCTACCCCTATCATCGGATGTTGAGGATAAATACCCCCTAGGCTTGTTCATCATTATGTATGTGTATTTTTTAGTTTCATAGCGTATGCGCTTACCACGATAGCTTACGACGTCCCCCCTTGGGTCTACCTTGGTGCCAAGAGTTGCAATGTGGCCATTTACAGCCACATTGCCCATCTTTATCTCTTCTTCGGCGGAACGCCTTGACATAATTCCGGCATCAGCTATGAATTTTTGTAGTCTAATCTTTTCCATATGTCTCCTAACCAAAAAGGTCGAATATATTAAACCCTTTATTATCTTTTGCTATATTATCCGTCGCTATAATATTCATCTTTGCTACCACGCGCTCACCGCATAGAAATTCCACCTCACCAACCACATCACCGATGTTAATAGGTGCTATGACAAATTGTCTTATTTGTATATTAGTGGTAATATCAGGTTCATCACGCCTTTTCACGAGCGATGTTATACCGGCATCATCGAGCCTCGCACACAAATGTTCGGTTTCAGAGGATACAACGGGAATGCTATATTCACCGTCTACTAGACTATAAGGTGATATTGCCTCAAATTGAGTGAAACCATAGTCAAGTAATTCAGTATGGTCCTGCCAGTCATTCGGCGCGCTCAGTGTGACGGCTATTAACGTTACACCGTCTCGTACAGCCGCACTCACAAGACAGCGTCCACTGTGACGAGTATAACCCGTTTTCACACCTATCGAGCCATCATAACTCTTTAGCAGTTTATTGTGATTGACAACTGTGCGCGTTTTACCCGAGCACCTAAAAGAATATTTATATGTTGATACTATTTGTTTGAATGTCGGATTATCCAGCGCCTCGGCGGTAATTAGCGCCAGGTCGTGCGCGGTGGTGTAGTGTTCCTCATCATCTAAACCGTGTGGGTTCTTAAAACTAGTGTCAGACAAACCGATACTATAAGCACGCTCATTCATCATTTCTGCGAATGATCTAATATCCCCTGCGACCTTTATTGCAATCGCACAAGCAGCGTCAT
The DNA here is from genome assembly GCA_045655565.1 of Eubacteriales bacterium. Classification (GTDB taxonomy): domain Bacteria; phylum Bacillota; class Clostridia; order Oscillospirales; family CAG-272; genus UBA1740. Next base: position 14,826 of record JAZOPN010000063.1, read on the forward strand.
TCGCGCTCTGCAGGAGCAGGGAATATACAAGGTCACGTATAGTGAGGGTGTCACCCTCGGCAAGATATATGCTTGACCCCTCTACACCAACAGCCTCTTTAGGCACTTCAACAGTTTCATCAAGATCTAATAACTCAACTGCTAACAGCCCCGTCATTATCTTTGTGGTGCTCGCCATTGGCATACGCCTGTTCATATCTTTTGAATATGAAAATGTACGAGTTTTCGGCTCATAAAGAGCTGCAGACTTCGCGCTAACACCTATTTTTGCATCTGCACTGGCGAGTATTGTCATCATCATGATAATAAGACATACAACTAACAGCATTGCAATTATATTATTTTTGTTATCTCTCATAAAATCACCTCATATGTATTTTAAGTACATACGGTAAAATTATACGAGATTGTTACTTTAGCGAGCCTCTTATCTTAGCGAGCATCTCAGGTGCTTTTTCGAGTAGACCTGTAATTTTATCAATTCGGTCGGGAATATCCGCAACAGGTATTAACCTTATATCGGCATCCTTGCCTATTGCTAGGAATGCAACCGGTGTTATTGATACGCCGGTGCCACCCCCACCACCAATACCCGCATTAGCCCCAAGGCGTTTTGTACCTACATCAAGACTTCCACTTGCGAAGCCCATTGTAACCTTTGACACAGGTATTACCGTCACGCCACTCGGTGTGTTAATGGCTTTGCCAATTATGGTATCCATTCCCGCGATGTTTTGTATACCCTCCAGCGAGGAGCGTAGGTACTCACTCATAATATTATCCGACATTTTTTCGCCCCCTATTAAACCCAAACTTTACTTTATAGTATTGAAATTTAATAAGCGAAATAATCACAAGAAAAAGTGGAATATCAAAAGATATGTCTATTTTATTGCCAAGGGCGTTCTCGCCTGCTACCTCAAAGGAGTGTGACATCGCGCTCAGATATACAATAAAAATAGGCGCACCTATCGCAGTACCAATCAACCTTGGAACATTCTCCGCCACTTCCTCATACGGCTCGAATTTATACACTGTAACCGATGAATTATAGATTGCTTGTTTAATTACACCGAAAAGGGATGAGTAGTATTCAATTTTGTTTATTATTGATGCCTTTTTTTCTGCCTCTTTCTCTCCACTATTATCAATGGAAATATCTAATGCAAATAGCGTTAACGACAGACGCAATTTCCAGCCATCATTATCAAATATACGAATGCTTAGATTTTGTGTCAGTATCGTAAGAATTATCAAAGAGATAAGTAAAAACTCGATTAGTAGCAAAACTCACCTCTATTATACTTTAATCGGTTATAATATCATCCTCTGCCGATGGCTCAAGGTCTATTTCATCAATGGTAACAACACCCTCTGTCTCCGAAACTGTAACATCCTCTGTTGCGACCTCATCCTCTTTAGGTGTATTATCAACAATCACGCTATCTATGTCTGCGGTCAACTGCTCACCGCCAAGTATCTCATCGCCGGAATTGTCCTCGGTTTTTGCACCGTTAAATGCCGCTATGAGCTCTTCGCTCGTCTTAGGAAGACCTGATAGGTCCTCTAGCCCAAAGCAACGCAGGAAGTCGGATGTAGTACCGTAGAGCATAGGTCTGCCGGGCACATCAAGTCTTCCCTTTGATACTATTAGACCACGGTCAATGAGGTTATTCATCGCATAGGAAGAATCTACACGGCGCAGGGTGTCAACAAATGCACGAGTTACGGGCTGATTGTATGCAATAATAGCGAGCACCTCGAGCGATGATGTCGAGAGTGTACCGCTTTTCCTTATTCCGAGAGCATCCCTAATCTCATATAGATATTCAGCCTTAGTGCATAATTGGCATGAGTCTGCATATGTCAAGAGAATTACACCTCTCGGTATATCAGCGTTATTATACTTTAGCGCGTAGTCCATAACACGCTCCTTGACCTTTAGTGGCGTCATATTGAGAACTCTTGCCATAGTTGCGTATGATATCGGGTGACCTGCGGCGAAGAGCATTGCCTCAACCGCCTCCTCGAATACTATGTCACGCTCCTCTTGGGGTGTGACCTTGCCATCTTCGGCAGTAGCATCTGTTACTACATCGGGTGTCTTTATTTCTTCAGTCATATTATTATGCCTCTTCTGTATTGTCTTTGGTTTCTTCTACCACATCAAATTCGCTACCCTCACCAACAACAGGAACATAATCGGGATTTAGCCTGAATTTCATTTCAAGACCTCTCTCGTCATATTCAACCACATCCTCAATTATGGTAATCGTTGTAATTAGAATTCTGTGTATCTTTATCAGTTCCAAAACGCCCATAAACCTTGCTATCAACTCGGGACGCGAGTCCGAATTCTTAAGCAAGAAGAACAGGGAAGCCTCACCTTGCTCCTCGAGTATATCGCAAATCTCCTCGATTTTTTCCTCAACCGATACAACCTTGTGTTTTATAAGAGGGTTTACAAGGTCAACAGGCTTTTTCATAGCGTCTGCTATCTTTATTCTTCTAAGAACTGCGTTTAACGCCTTAAGGAGTAGGTCTGTGTCGAGGTCAAGCGGTAGTCCCTTTTCGGGTGGCACATCATCAGTTCCTTTGACATACCTGCCGGAATATTCCTCATACATCGGTCTTAATTCCTTTGCCGCTTCCTTAGCACGCATATGCAAGAGAAGCGCATCCTGTATCTCTCGCCTCGGGTCGTTTTCCGTGCCTTCCTCGTGTGGGAGTAGCATTTGACTCTTTATAAGCATAAGTTGGCTAGCCATAATTATAAACTCGCTAGCTATTTCTAGGTCCATTCTCTCGGCCTCTGTGATATACTCCATATACTGGTCGCAAATCATGGCGATGGGAATATCAGTTATGCTCACCTTGTTTTTCTGTATAAGCGTGAGCAATAGGTCGAGCGGACCCTCGAATTGGTCAAGCCTGTATGTTACTTGCTCTATCATTAGTCCTCCTAACAGAAGTAGACTTAGTTTATTTCAAAAAGGGTATAAGACTCCACAGGCGTATCATCCCTACATATATTGCCGATATAGCATCGCCGATAAGCCCGGATAGATCGAATATGCGTAGGATACCGGACAGTACTGCGTTTTGTCCGATAAACGGAAGCGAAACAAGCGCAGAATACGCATAAGTTCCGAGGAACAACCATCCAATCACAAACCAATATATCTGTCGCTCATATTTCATAATGCGCCAGTATAATTTATCGGGGAGTATCGCGCCAATAAGCCTTGAGCCATCAAAAGGCGGTACAGGAATAAGATTGAACACGCCAAGACCTATATTTAGTGCCGCAAATACCGAGAAGAAATTGCAGGTATTATACACAAGAGTGCTAAATGGCGTATCAACCGCAAAGACGAACACTTTTGCGAAAATCACATAAATCAGCGTGCTGATCAACGCCGTAATTATATTAGAAATCGGGCCTGCAATCGCAGTTACAGCAAATCCTCGCTTTGGATTTTTGAAGTATCTTGGATTGATTGGCACAGGCTTAGCCCAACCGAACCTAAAGATAACCATAAATATCGTGCCAACGGGGTCTAAGTGCTTTATGGGGTTAAGTGTAAGCCTGCCTAGGTTTGCCGCAGTAGGGTCACCCATCTTATATGCGGCATACCCGTGTGCAAACTCGTGTATAGACAACGCAATTAACGCAGATGCAACCGAGAATATTAAATAGGTAAAATCGAAATTTGGAAACATATAATATCTAAGGGCATAAAGCCCACCTTTCATTGTTTGGCTTCGATGCTGTCTAATATTCTTCTCCAGAGTTCTTCCTTGCCGTCTCGTGTAACAGATGAGAATGGAAGTATTTCTATTCCTGTGCCCTCGAAGTATTCCTCATTGAGCGCCTCTAGGGCTTCTTCTAAAGCGGTTTTAGACAGTTTGTCTGTTTTTGTTGCAACCACAATGAAGTCAACACCCGCATCTATCATCCAGTTGATCATCATTATATCGTCCTCTGTCGGGCCTGTCCTTATGTCGATTAACTGAATAACAAGTTTGATGGCATCCCTTGATGGATTTTTTAGAAAATAATCCTCGGTCAGAGTGCTCCAACTTCTTTTTGATGTCTGAGAGCGCTTGGCATAACCATAGCCCGGCAAATCAACTAGAAAGATTTTTTTGTCTATATCATAGTAGTTGATTGTGATTGTCTTTCCGGGAGCGGATGATACTCTCGCCAGCGATTTTCTGCCGAGAAGTGTGTTGATAAGCGAGCTTTTGCCGACATTGGACCTGCCCGAAAGTGCAATCTCGGGCCTTGGGTCACGCGGAAACTGAGATGCGTGTCCCACAGTCATAGCTATGCTCGCATTATTTATGTTGAGTTTCATATGACTCTCCGTTATTCTTTTTGCGTCACTGTGTGACAAGAACGTTCCTTAATACATCATCAGCTGTTTCACAGGGGATGAATGTAAGATTCGACCTTGCCTCGCTGTCGATATCATCGAGATCCCTCATATTGTCGATAGGGATAAGCACTGTCTTGATGCCGGCACGATATGCTGCAAGGGTCTTTTCTTTAAGCCCACCGATAGGCAGCACCTTTCCGCGCAGAGTGATCTCGCCGGTCATAGCAACATCACGCTTTGCAGCACGCGCGCTTAACGCGCTTACGATAGCACTAACCATTGTAACACCGGCAGATGGGCCATCCTTAGGCACAGCACCCTCAGGGAAGTGTATATGCAGATCTTTATCCTTATAGAAGTCGCTATTTATGCCATAAGATGATGCTATTGTGCGTACAAAGGAATGTGCTATCTTAGCAGACTCCTTCATAACATCACCGAGCGAGCCGGTTAACTCTATCTTGCCCGTACCGTCCATAACCGATACCTCAACTTTTAGCAAGTCACCACCCGTCTGAGTGTATGCAAGTCCGTTAACCACGCCAATAGGATCTCCGGACTCCAAGCTCTCGGGAATAACCTTTGGCTTGCCAAGGAACTCTTCGAGGTTCTTGGTTGTTATGGTGACCGACTTTGCGTGTCCCTCCGCCACCTTCTTAGCAACCTTACGTATAAGAGAAGCTATTTCTCGATCGAGATTTCTTACACCTGCCTCACGAGTATAGCCCTTGATGAGCGCGATAATTGCGTCATCCTTTATTTTGAACATATGAGATGTGATGCCGTTCTTTTTGCGTTGTTTAGGAACGAGATGGTTCTTCGCAATAGCCAATTTCTCGCTATCCGTGTACGTTGATAGTTCTATTATCTCCATACGGTCGAGCAGGGGAGCGGGAATGCCCTCATATGTATTGGCGGTTGCTATGAATAGGGTGTCGGATAGGTCTATCGGCAACTCAACAAAATTGTCCCTAAACGATTTGTTCTGCTCGGGATCTAGCACTTCAAGCAGAGCAGAGGTAGGATCACCGCGGAAGTCCTTAGCCATCTTGTCTATCTCGTCCAGCACGATAACGGGATTTTCTACCTTTGCACCTATAAGGGCTGTTACAATTCTACCCGGCATTGCACCTACATATGTCTTTCTGTGTCCGCGTATTTCCGCCTCATCGTGCATACCGCCGAGAGAAACACGGGCGTATTTGCGCTTAAGAGCGCGTGCTATCGACGCCGCAACCGAGGTTTTACCAACACCGGGAGGTCCTACAAGGCATATAATCTGGCTCTTGATATCGGGCGTAAACTGCTTAATAGCGACAAATTCAAGTATGCGCTCCTTAACTTTTTCTAGACCGTAGTGATCCTCGTCGAGTATCTGCCTTGCATCTGCTACAGTTACAGGCTCATTTGACTTTATGCCAAACGGGAAGTCAAGACAGGTGTCAATATAAGCGCGTATAACGGTGCCTTCAGCCGCGCCGAACGGTGTCTTAGCGAGCTTTGCCAACTCTTTTAGGAGCTTTTCTCTTACTATCTCTGGAAGCTTTGCCTCGGCAATTCTATTCTCGTATTCCGAGATTTCGTCCTCTTCGTCCTCGCCAAGTTCGGACTGTATAACTCGCATTTGCTCGCGCAGGAAATAGTCACGCTGGCTACGGTCTATTTTCATCCTAACGCGTGTCTGTATCTCGTGCTCGCACTCTACGAGCGTCATCTCCTCCTCCAGTGCAACGAGGAGCTTTTCTAGCCTTGAGCGTATGGTCAATGCCTCAAGTACATTCTGCTTGTTTTTGTAATCTACGAGCGCGCTCGATGCCACAAAATCGGCGAAATATCCGGGGTCAGATATAGCTTCTGCGCTAACTCTGAGTTCCTCGGTGAATGTTGGGTGTATCTCTGCTATTGCCAACAGATCCCCCTTTAGTTGATGCACCATAGCATCAATTTCCTCGCTTGACCTTTTTATGGCTCTTGAGTGCTTGACCATCGCGGTAGCAGAGAAGAAGCCGGATGTTACCTCGATATTCTCTATATGCACTCTTTCTATACCCTCGAAGAGCACTGCTAGATTTCCCTGCGGATTTTTAACCACATGCTTAATTTCAGCGAGTACACCGAAGCTATAAAAGTCATCGGTCGTGGGGTTATCTAACGCTATGTCACGCTGGGTAACAAGCAATACCTTTGCATCGTGCGTGGTTGCCGCGGCAGTAAAGGCCTTGAGCGACATATGGCGCACTACCTCAATATTCATTTGTATCTTAGGAAAACCGACAATACCCCTTAGCGGTATCATTGGCAGTGATATTAGATCGTTTTGTTCCTTGTTTATGTTTTCCATAATTACCTCTGGTCTTGCGTTGAATTCTAAGTAGTTAGCATCACGCGGATAAAGTCAATCTGAGATGCTAATATGATATAAATGGGCAAATTAACCCATTATGTTATAATCAGAATAATTATATCACAAAGCAGCTTAAAAATCTACCCATTTATTAAAATATTTTGCGCATATGCACATTTAATTTATAAAAAATAAATTTTAATATTCGTGTGCATTTATTTTATGCAAAATATTGACTAAATAAAAAATATATGATATAATTGTCTGAATAATTGCAACCCTTTTGAAAATGAGGTGGAAATGATAATTTTAGGTATAGATCCCGGTCTTGCAATTGTTGGATGGGGTATCATAGAGAGCGTGCGTGGACAGATGAGACCGTTAGCATATGGTGCTATAACAACTCCTGCGCACACCAACATTGAAGAACGGCTTCTTATGATACAGAATGATATGGAAGCGCTAATTGAAAAGTATAAGCCGGATGAGATGGCAATTGAGGAGTTGTTTTTCAACACCAACATTACAACCGGCATTGCCGTTGCAGAGGCGAGAGGCGTTATAATCTGCACTGCCCATAGACTCGGCGTCAGGATTAGTGAATATACACCTCTGCAGGTTAAGCAGGCTGTTGTCGGATATGGCAAGGCTGAGAAGAAGCAGGTAATTGCGATGGTTACATCTCTTCTAAAACTTAAGTCACCGCCGAAGCCTGATGATACCGCTGATGCTATCGCTATTGCGATATGTCATTCTCAGTGTGCCGGCTCGGCGATAGGCAGATACTATAACCAAAGATAACGGACGGAATTGTTATGTGGATAGCAGATAAATGGCAGGATTACAAAATACTTGATACATCCTCGGGCGAGAAGCTCGAGATGTGGGGAAAATACAGCCTTGTGCGTCCCGACCCACAGGTAATATGGAAAACAAACAAGCGCAACCCACTCTGGCGCAACGCTGACGCCAGCTATACGCGCAGCAGATCCGGTGGCGGCTCATGGAATGGTAATAAACTTCCCGAGAGCTGGACAATAGGATACCGTGATTTGCGCTTTATGATAAAGCCAATGGGCTTTAAGCACACAGGACTATTTCCCGAGCAGGCAACAAACTGGGATTGGTTTCGCGACTTAATAGAGCGCGCTAGTAGACCGATTAAGGTGCTCAACCTCTTTGCCTATACAGGCGGTGCAACCGTTGCGGCAGCAAAGGCTGGTGCCTCTGTGTGCCATGTCGACGCCTCAAAGGGAATGGTACAGTCGGCTAAGGAAAATGCAAGACTGTCAGGTCTTGCCGATGCGCCCATACGCTATATTGTCGATGACTGTAAAAAGTTTATCGAGCGCGAAATTAGGCGAGGAAACAAATACGATGGTATCATTATGGACCCCCCGTCTTACGGTAGGGGGCCAACAGGCGAGGTTTGGAAAATAGAAGAGGCTATTGATGATTTTGTAGCCCTCACAGCCGAGGTGCTCTCGGATAATCCGCTTTTCTTCCTTTTGAATTCTTATACAACAGGCTTGTCGGCTTCTACTATGAAATATATCACAGATGCTAGACTTCTCACACGCCATAACGGAGTTAGTGTTTGTGATGAACTCGGTCTACCTGTGGCAGACAGTGGGCTTGCCTTACCCTGCGGATCCAGCGTTCGTGTTACCTTCGGCTAAGGAGATTTCTAAAATGAATGATAATGAATATATTATCCGGACAGAGGGCTTATCCTTTGTCTATGATGACGATGGTGAGGTGTCGGGCAGCGATATGCAACCCGCACTTTCGGGTGTGGATCTCGCAATCAAAAGGGGAGAATATGTTGCCATCCTTGGTCATAACGGCTCGGGAAAATCAACACTCGCAAAACTATTGAATCTCATCCTTATCCCATCCTCGGGCAAAATTTATATAGATGGAAAGGATGTTTCCGACGCCGATATATCCGAGGACGAGGTGTTCGAGGTTAGAAAAAAAATCGGCATGGTATTCCAAAACCCCGACAACCAACTTGTAGCAACTGTTGTTGAGGAGGATGTAGCATTCGGACCGGAGAATTTAGGTCTTGATAGAGAAGAGATAAGAGCTCGCGTTGATGCCTCTCTTAGACTTGTCGGTATGACCGAGTTCGCAAGTCACGCTCCCCATAAACTATCGGGGGGGCAGAAACAGCGCATAGCGATTGCGGGTATTATTGCGATGAAACCCGAGTGTATAATATTCGATGAATCTACCGCTATGCTTGACCCACTCGGCAGGCGAGATGTCATAGATATAATGGAACGCCTTAACAGAGAAGAGGGAATAACGGTAATTAATATAACCCATTATATGGACGAGGCGGCACGGGCAGATCGTGTCATCGTCATCAATGACGGTGTATTAATTATGGATGATATTCCTAGATGTGTATTCTCTCGTATGGACGAGTTGCACGCTGTCGGTCTTGAAGCACCTCAGGGCATCGAACTTGTTGACTCTCTTCGTAAAAGTGGAATTAGTATACCTTCGCGTCCCGTCACTATTATGGAATGCGTAGATGCTATTGTAGATGCGATTAAGACAAAATAATCGCACAAAGGATAGGTAAATGGACAACATTATTGAAGTTAAAAATGTAGACTTTCTTTATAGTCGCGGCACGCCATTTGAGCGCGTAGCGCTTAATAATGTCAGCGTTGGCTTTGAACGAGGCAAAATAACAGGCTTGATAGGCCATACCGGGTCAGGTAAATCAACCCTCGTCAGCCTCCTCAACGGTTTGTATAGACCGCATTCAGGAGAGGTGTTGCTTGATGGCGTTGACATCTGGCAAAATCCTAAAGAGATTAGCCATGTAAGATATCGTGTCGGCCTCGTTATGCAATATCCCGAATATCAGCTATTTGACGAGACCGTAAGAGATGATATTGCCTTTGCACCAAGAAATCAGGGGCTTTCGGATGAGGAGATTGAAGAGCGCGTTATGGAAGCAATTCGCTTCACTTCTATTGATAAGGAACTCTTGGATAAGTCCCCGTTTGAGCTTTCCGGAGGTCAGAAACGCCGTGTTGCAATAGCAGGAGTTATCGCTATGCGCCCTGATGTGCTCGTGCTTGATGAGCCGGCAGCAGGACTGGATCCACGCGGAAGAAAAGAAATCCTCGGAGGCCTTTCAAATATCGTGAAAGAGCGTGGCACAACCGTCATATTAGTAAGCCACTCTATGGAGGATATGGCGTATTATTGTGACAATGTCATTGTAATGAACAAGGCGAAAGTGTACCGTTCGGGAACGGTTAATGAAATCTTCTCATCGGCTGAGGAGCTCGAGGCGATAGGACTTGATGTACCAATGGTATCGAAGATTGCCTCGGCCCTTCGTGCGCGTGGCATCCCCCTATCCGGCAGGCTCTACACACCGGATGGTGTGAGAGATGCTATACTCGAGTATGTAAAGGGGGCAAAATCTTGATTTCGGATATTACTTTAGGGCAGTTTTTTCCCGGTACATCTATACTGCACAGATTGGACCCTCGATGTAAGATCATTTTGGCCGTCATTTTCATTGTTGCCGTCTTCGTTGCTAACAACCCTGCGGGCTTTATTTTTGTGGCAGCATTAACCCTTGTTTTGGTAACTATAAGCGGTATATCCTTTCCCGTTGTAATTAAGGGCTTGAAGCCTATAATCTTTATACTTATCTTTACCTCTCTACTAAACATATTCATGACCGTAGGTGAGGGCGAACCTATTGTGGATTTCTACTTTATAAAGATATATAAAGAGGGCTTAATCAAGGCTGTATTTATGTCCTTGCGTGTAATTCTTCTCATTATAGGCACGAGTATGCTACTAACATACACAACATCGCCTATATCTCTTACAGATGGAATTGAAAGTCTCCTCTCGCCATTCAAACGAATTGGCTTGCCTGTGCACTCATTCGCGATGATGATGTCTATTGCGCTTCGCTTTATACCTACGCTAATAGAGGAAACCGAGAAAATTATGAACGCGCAAAAGTCGCGTGGTGCCGACTTCTCATCAGGGGGGCTTATTAAGCGCGCAAAGGCTTTGATACCTCTGCTAGTCCCGCTATTTGTATCTGCATTCAAGCGTGCAGATGAGCTGGCAACCGCTATGGAGTGCCGTTGCTATCGAGGTGATAAAAACCGTACAAAGCTTGTAAAGCTAGAGTACCACACTCGCGATATCATTTTCCTTATGTGCTCTTTGTTATTTGTCACTGTGATGGTACTTCTTAATGTGCTACCGCCATTATTCAGTGTTGATAACATAATTTACACAATAGCATTTTATCAAATATAGAATTATTTCTCTAGGAGGTGTCTGTGAGATATTTTGCTAAAATTAAATACCTAGGCACCGACTTCCACGGTTTTCAGGTGCAACCCGGCAAGAGGACTGTACAGGGGGAACTTTGCTCTGCCTTAGCCACGGCTCTCGGCCACCCTTGCAAGGTTACAGGGTGTAGTCGCACAGACGCAGGCGTTCACGCAAATGAGTTCGTTATCTTAATAGATTGCGATGGTGCAACCATACCACCAGACAAGCTTCCTGTTGCCGTTGCGCGCTATCTGCCGACCGACCTCGCGCTCTATTATGCCGAGGCAGCAGGTGCCGACTTTCACCCAAGATACGATGTTGTGGCAAAGGAGTATCTATACCGTATAAGAAACCTGCGGGTTTATGATCCGTTTGACTATGGCAGATGTTGGTTTTTACCTCGTCCCATAACAGACGATGACATACTTAGGATGCGTGATGCAGCTGGATATATAGTCGGCAGGCAGGACTTCGCTACATTTATGTCCGAGGGCTCGGATATCACAGATACCGTCCGCGATGTCAAGTATCTAACCATTGATAAAAAGGATGACCTAATAGAAATCCGTATAGCCGCTGATGGGTTTCTCTATAATATGGTCCGTATAATAGTAGGAACACTAATTGATGTGGCATATAGACGCAAAAAGCCATCCGACTTGCGCGATATTATTAGATCTCTCGATCGCTCTAAGGCTGGTATTACAGCCCCTGCCAATGGCTTGTATTTGAATAAGGTTATCTACTGATTTAATATAATTCATTAAAAAACTCTAAATTGTCCCTAATCTGTAAAAAAACACATATAATAAAGACACCACGCTTGGGAAAAATTCTAATGTATAACCCGTCGTGGTGTTTTTTATGTGGAGGGATAATGAAAAGAACACTAATCATAATAGCGGCTATTTTCTTGATAGTAGCCATAGGTATGTCTGTCGGACTAACAACGCTTAGCATATATGCTAACAATAACATAGATTACAGTATCGACGAGCGCCTCTTTGAGGGCGCAAAAGATAGTAATACAGTAACATATATGGCATACAACTCTAATGGCGAACTATACGAAGTATGGAAAAGCTCCCTAGGTGGGAGAAAAACCTGGGTCAACATTAGTGATGTTTCTCCACATTTGATAAGTGGTTTTATATCAATGGAGGACAGGGATTTCTACCATCATAATGGAGTGAATATAAAACGCACTATTGCAGCTACCATAAATTATCTAACCCATCGTGGCTCATCATTCGGAGCGTCTACAATAACTCAACAGGTAATTAAAAACATAAGCGGTGATAACGATCACACTATCGGGCGCAAAATAAATGAAATATTTCGTGCAATGCGACTAGAGGGGACAAGAAGCAAGGAAGAGATACTCGAGGTTTATTTGAACATTGTCCCGATGTCAGGTAATATATACGGAGTAAGAGAGGCATCAATGACCTTTTTTGGCAAAGAGCCGATAGACCTAGAACTTCACGAAGCCGCGACAATCGTTGGAATAACTAATGCACCGGGAAAATATAATCCTTACACAGAAAGCGTTGCCTGCACTAAGAAGAGAAACAATGTACTATATGCTATGTATGATAATGGCGTAATAAATCAAGAGGATTATAACACAGCAATTAATAAACCCCTGGGAGTAAATAGTGAAGAGAAGTACAGAGGCGATATATCATCATGGTTTATTGAGACCGCTAACGATGACATTATACGAGATTTGGTGGATAGGTATGGGGTATCTAAGGCCTGTGCCAGATTACTGCTATATAACGGAACAACTGTGATTTTAACAATGAACCCTATTATTCAATCGGTTATGGAAAACTACTTTGAAAATACAGATAACCTGCCCGGTGAAATAAAAGACGGCTTGCAGTTATCTATGGTAGTATCCGATAGCAAAACCGGCGACCTCTTAGGTATAGTAGGCGGTGCTGGCGAGAAATGTGGTGATAGGCTATTGAATTACGCTACAATACCACACACACCAGGCTCAACATTAAAGCCAATTGCGCTTTACGCCCCACTATTCGAGAAGGAATTGATTAACTGGTCAACCATATTTGACGATGCCCCCTCGTCGTATAGGGAGGAAAACGGTGAAATAATACCATATCCTAAAAACTCCCCGGATGTATACCAAGGTCGAATTACAGTATGCGACGCCTTAAAACGCTCGAAAAATACTGTTGCAATCGAAATGTATGATCTTGTCGGTGGGGAAAATATTATTAATAGCCTAAGAAAGGATTATGGCTTCAAAACAATAGTCGAGAGGGAAGTGGCTTCCGATGGATCGGTAATAACCGATAAGGCACCGTCACCATTGGCACTCGGTCAGTTAACCAACGGGGTAACACTTAGAGATTTAACACGCGCTTATACGGTGTTCCCGAGATCCGGTGTGATAGATAGCGGACGAAGTTATTATGGTGTATTTGATTATAACGGTGGAGTATTGCTTGATAACAGTAATAAGCCTAAATTAATAATGAAAAGCGCTACTGCCAATATAATGAATATGATGTTATCAAAGGTTGTTGAGGATGGTACCGCCGCCAGTATAAGACTAAAAGAGTTGGTAGATACGGCGGGTAAAACAGGTACTTCAGGCGGTGACAGAGATAGACTTTTTGTAGGATATACACCATATTATACGGCTGGTATTTGGTGTGGTTATCCAACTAAACAATCGATTAATTCATTAGATAAGAGCCATCTGCGAATATGGGACGAGGTAATGATCGCTATTCACGAATCTACCGTATTTACAAAAAACGAGATGATTGATGTATTTTCCGATAAGGATTTAGAAATTAGACAGTATTGTAAATCATCCGGAATGTTGGCATCAGATGGTTGCAGTTTAGATGGTGATGTAGAATGGGGTTATTATACGCTTTCTAATATGCCGGAGAAAATATGTCCATTTCACGAGCATTTAACCGAGTGACGCTTTACATTTTTCCCCTCTTGTGATAGAATACTTACAAGAGGTGATTAGATGGGTATCGTTTACAAGGTTATATATAGCTCTCGTAAGACGCTCGGCATAACCATAAAGGATGAAGAAGTTATTGTTAGAGCACCACATAAAACGGCATTAGACTATATTGATAAGGTTGTAAAATCTCACGAAAAATGGATTGTATCGAAACTGGAATTACAGAGGAAGCGAAGCCTACTAAGACCGAAATTGGTTGATTCCGACATAAACCGACTTAAGGCGGAGGCAAAAACTTATTTCAAAGGTGTGTGTGAAAAATATTCCAAAATCATGGGTGTAAACTATGGCAGAATTACAATTACATCCGCAAAGAAGAGGTTCGGATCCTGTAATGCAAAGGGAAATATTTGTTTTTCATATAGGCTTATGCTATATCCTGAAGCTGCGCGCGAGTATGTCGTTATACACGAGTTGGCACACTTAATAGAGCTTAATCATTCCTCGCGGTTTTACGCTATTGTAGAAAAATATATGCCGGATTATAAACAAAGAAGAAAACTGCTCAGGTAGACGCTGAGCAGTTTTCTTAATAATCAAGTGAATGATCTATTAATTTGTCATCTTGATACACTAGTTTTAGCGAAAAGAATGGTACATCTCTATCAAGCAAATCAAGAAAGATCTTATCACCCTCCCACATAGGGATTTTCAAAAGATCCGTCTTTTTTATCCACTCAAGTACACCCTCGTCGCAATTTTCTTTAACTTCGCCGCTGAAGTCCTGCGAACTAAATAGGTGCATATATTCTGTCCCAAACTCGTTCGAGATGAATGTTATAAAACCTCTGTATTTTAGGTAGCCCAGGGTTAGACCGGTTTCTTCTTTAACCTCTCGCCTTACACAGTCGTGAGGAGACTCACCCGGCTCGAGCTTGCCGCCAATACCGATCCACTTATCGTGATTTGCATCATTCTGTTTTTTTACGCGATGGATCATTAGGTATTTTCCGTCGCGCTCAATATAGCAAACAGTTGTATGCTTCATATTAACCGAGCTTGACAAGTGCAACCTTTATTCTGTTAAGTGCCTCGGACTTGCCAATTACCTCCATAATTTCGGTAGCACCACCGGGTGTTGCACCCATTCCGGATACAGCAATTCTAACGCACCACATAATTGTGCCGGTCTTTAGACCTAATTTCTCGGTAAGAGGAGTGAGAGCAGAGAAAAGTGTATCATTATCAAAGGACTCAACACCCTCGAGAATTTTATAAGCCTCACCTAATACAGTCTTTACTACTTCGAATTCGTTAATTTTGTTCTTTTTATTTAAGAACAACTGAACATCGTAATCGGGGAGTGTGATAAAGAATGCGATTTTTTCGTTGATTTCGGAAAGCTTGTTGAGCCTTGTTCTAAGAAGAGAGAGCATCTTTTTCTTATTAATACTCTCCGGAATAGCAACTGTTAGAAATGGCTTAATCCTTTCTGCAAAGGAGGCATCATCCATCTTGCGTATATACTCGCCATTGAACCATAGAAGCTTTTCAAAGTCGAAAACTGACGGTGACTTAGATATTCCGTCGATCGAGAACGCGGCCTCCAACTCTTCAAGAGTGAAGAATTCTGCACCATCAATCTTTGGGGACCATCCTAGGAGGGATATATAATTTGTAATAGCTTCGGGTAAATAGCCATCGGAAACCAAATCCTGGAACGAAACAGCACCGTGCCTCTTAGATAGCTTGGAAACCGATCCGTCATCGTTCTTGCCCATCATCAGTGGTAGGTGTACATACTTTGGACGTTCCCAACCAAATGCATCGTAGAGCAGAACATATTTTGGGGTAGATGTCAGATACTCAGAGCCTCGAACTACATGAGTTACGCCCATCAGATAATCATCTACCACATGACAGAAGTTATATGTTGGGTAGCCATCCGCCTTTATAAGAATTTGATCTTGCAGTTCTGTGTTGCTCATAGATATTTCGCCAAACACAAGATCGTTATAGGATGTAGTGCCTTCGAGCGGCATTTTCTGCCTTATAACAAACGGCATACCCGCAGCGAGATTAGCCTCAACATCTTCCTTGCTCAGGTTACGACAGTGACGGTCGTATCCACCTGTCGCATCTTCCTCGTGGAGCTTTTCGAGTCTATCCTTGGTGCAGAAGCAGTAGTAGGCGTATCCTAATTCAATGAGCTTCTTTGCATATTCCATATATATGGGCTTTCTTTCGCTCTGTACATATGGACCGTGCTCGCCACCTACATCGGGTCCCTCATCATACCTTAGACCTGTTATTTTTAGCGTGCTCTTTATTATATCGGTGGCACCCTCAACAAGACGCTCTCTATCGGTATCTTCTATTCGGAGAATGAACTTTCCTCCATCGTGCTTAGCGATAAGATAGGAATATAGCGCAGTCCTTAGGTTTCCAATATGCATATAACCTGTGGGACTCGGTGCAAATCGTGTTACTGTCATTTTTCTACCTCTTTTTAGTATTCGGTTGCTGGTTATGTAATTAACATTTGTATTTTAACACAAAATTTACTGTTAGTCAATCTAAAACAATAAAAATATTTGACAATCAGTGCTGTTATAATATATAATTGATGTAGAAGCTAAATGGAGGGATTATATGTTTAAGAGTTCCTTTTCTAAATATCTGACGGCATTTATAGCGATTATTTTTATTAGTTTTTTGCTTCTATCCGGTATTATAACATCATTGATTAGGGCACATGTTACAGAAGATAAGATTGATAAAGTTGAGCTGTCGACATCTATACTAAAGGCTCATTTTGAAGAAATTAATGTTGAGCAACTAGAGAATTATATAAGCAGCGACTTCGGTGCTAATGTGGTAGCTCTATTCCCGCTTGTTAATGTCGACTATGACTTTAATATAGTTATCACGGATGCTAGCGGTGAGGTTTTGCTTTCAACTGCATCCCTTGAGGGCGATGCTTCCGAAAAGATAGAAGCGACAGTTAGCATTACAAATTTTGACTATATCACCAATCCCGATGGCGAGTCCTTCTATGTTTTGGATGGAGTAATACCCGGTGTAGTTGACAAGCCTTCAATCGTATACGGTAGCCAAATTATGACAAATGGTGAGCTTCGTGGATATGTGTTTACATCCGCAGCGACCGGAACCGAGGATAGACTGATTGGTATTACCAGAAGATCGGTAATAAATGGCTCTGTTTGGGTTCTTCTCGCTGCATTGGTAGCCGCTTATTTCATTACAGACAGAATTGTTCATCCCATGAAGCTTATGACCGATGCGGTTAAGAAGTTCGCCAAGGGAGATTTCAGTGAGCGAATCGCAGTACGCGGAAATGACGAGGTTTCAGACCTGGCGCGAGCCTTTAATAATATGGCAGAATCTCTCGAAAACCTCGAAAAAATGCGAAATACATTCCTTGCCAGCGTGTCGCACGACCTAAGAACGCCTATGACAACCATCGCCGGTTATATAGATGGCATAAACTCAGGGGCTATTCCGCCCGAAAAACAGGGGTATTATCTAGGGATCATTTCTAGCGAGGTTCATAGATTATCACGCCTGGTGTCACAAATTCTGGATGTATCAAGACTTGATTCCGGTGATCGTAAATTCACCCCTACGGATTTTGATATTGCAGAGATGGCAAGGCAGATACTAATATCATTTGAAGCAAAGATAGATGAAAAAAGACTTGATGTCGAGTTTATTTCCCCCGACAGCATATCTGCTAGGGCGGATCGCGACGCAATATATCAGGTGTTGTATAACCTATGTCATAACGCTATTAAGTTCTCTGCTGAGGGGGGTAAATTTATTATTAAGCTAACCGAAGGGCCAGATAAAAAGGTTAGAGTATCGGTTTATGACGATGGACAGAGAATGAGCGAAGAGGATGCATCTCACGCTTTTGATAGGTTCTACAAATCCGACAAGAGTAGAGGCCTCGATAAGAGTGGAGTAGGATTAGGACTCTATATTTGTAAGACCATTATAGATGCGCACAGTGAAGAAATAGGTGTCGATGTTCTTGATGAGGGCTGTGAGTTTTGGTTTACTCTTACTTGTGGGGGGCCAATAACCAAACATCGCGCTTGATACTAAAAAAAGGGGGATATAATGGATAGGGTTATATTGCATTGTGATTGTAATAGTTTTTTTGCATCAGTTGAGACCGTGCTTAACCCATCATATAAAGATGTCCCTATGGCGGTTTGCGGTAGTCAGGATGATAGACACGGCATAGTATTGGCGAAGAATGATCTTGCCAAAAGATACGGAATACAAACTGCTGAGACAGTCTATTCTGCTAAAAAGCGTTGTCCGAAGCTTGTTATAGCCAAGCCACATTATGATGAATACCTAGCATATTCAAAGCGCGTAAATGCCATTTATTTAGAATATACCGACCTTGTCGAGCCATTTGGCATTGATGAGAGTTGGCTTGATGTAACTGCAAGTAGGCGAGTATTTGGTAGCGGAATAGAAATAGCGGAGGAGATTAGAAAACGCGTAAAAGCTGAGGTAGGAATAACTATTTCGGTAGGTGTTTCGTTTAATAAGGTTTTTGCTAAACTCGGCAGCGACTATAAGAAGCCCGATGCTACAACTGTGATAAGTAGGAATAATTACAAAGAAATTGTATACCCTCTCCCTGTTGATACCCTGCTTTTTGTAGGTAAAAGGACAAAAGATATATTGTTTACGCTAGGTATAAGAACGATAGGCGAGCTTGCATATGCTCCAGAGGCTATGTTAGCACATAGGCTTGGTAAAAGTGGTGAGATGTTGTATAAATATGCGTGCGGTCTTGATGATGCTCCTGTCGTTGTCCCCGAGAAAGATGACGCGAAAAGCGTAGGAAACGGCTTTACCTTTAAGCACGATTTAGTAACCTTAGATGAAATTCGCTTGGGAATTGATTTTTTGTCCGAAGAAATTGGTCGACGACTGCGAGAAAAGGACTTGCTTTGCTCCACGGTTTCGGTTTCGATAAAAGACGATTTGCTAAATGTAGTGCAAAGGCAACGCACTATAAATACCCCAACAGACATAGGTGGTGAGATTGCGGATGTTGCTTATTCAATTTTGATATGCACATGGGGGATAGGGAAGCCGATTAGAACTATTACGGTTACAGCGACAGGTCTTATCAAGCGTTCTATGCTAACCGAGCAGATTGATATGTTTTCTACCGATATAGATGACACCGCGCGCATAAAGCGGCGACGTATGGAAGAAACAGTTGATGAAATTAGACATCGCTATGGAGGCGGCGCACTGGTAAGAGGCTCGGTTTTGGTTAATGATATTGGTATGTATGTCCCTAAAACGGCAAAATAAAAAC
>JAZOPN010000064.1:0-10860 GCA_045655565.1 Eubacteriales bacterium
TTTCGCCCTACGATATTTCGAAGGGCCGCATCACCTGGAGAAAGAAGTAATATTTCTGAAAGGAAAGGTATTAAAAATGAAAGTTAAGCCTTCCGTCAAGAAAATTTGCGAAAAGTGCAAGATCATCAAGAGACACGGTAAAATCATGGTGATTTGCGAGAATCCCAAGCATAAGCAGCGTCAGGGCTGATATCAGGGATCAAGGCAAATTTGAAGACATTAAACTAACAAAGGAGTATATATCGAAATGGCTCGTATAGCTGGTGTTGATATTCCCAATAACAAGCGTGTAGAAATCGCGCTTACCTACATCTACGGTATCGGTCTTAAGAGCGCTCAGGATATCCTTGCAAAGACAGGCGTAAATCCTGACACTCGCGCAAAGGACCTTACCGAGGCTGAGGTTGCTGCTCTTCGTGATGAGATAGAGGCAAACTACACCGTCGAGGGTGATCTTCGTCGTGAGGTAGCTCTTAACATCAAGAGCCTGGTAGAGATTAACTGCTACCGCGGCATAAGACACAGAAAGGGTCTGCCCGTAAGAGGTCAGCGTACCAAGACTAACGCAAGAACAAGAAAAGGTCCCGCAAAGACCATCGCGAACAAGAAGAAGTAAGGAGTGACAAGAAATGGCACAGGCTAAAAAGGTTGTCAAGAAGCGCCGCGAGCGCAAGAATGTCGAGAAGGGTGTTGCTCATATCCGCTCCACATTCAATAACACTATCGTTACTATTACCGATATGAACGGTAACGCGATCGCATGGGGTACTGCGGGTGAGATGGGCTTCAAGGGTTCTAAGAAGTCTACACCTTACGCAGCTCAGACCGCAGCAGAGCACGCAGCAAGAATTGCTGTTGATAACGGCATGAAGACTGTTGAGGTCCTCGTTAGAGGCCCTGGAGCAGGCAGAGAGTCGGCTATCCGCGCACTTGCTACCGCAGGTCTTGAGATCACAATGATTAAGGACGTAACACCGATTCCTCACAACGGTTGTCGTCCTCCTAAGCGCAGACGCGTTTAATTTAAGGGAGGTATAAAGAAATGGCAAGATATACAGGTCCTAACTGTAAGATGTGCCGCCGTGAGGGCTGCAAGCTCTACCTCAAGGGTGAGAGATGCACCAACGGTAAGTGCGCATTTGATCACAGAAGCACAGCTCCCGGTCAGCACGGTGCTGCTCGTAAGAAGATTGGCGAGTATGGCAAGCATCTTCGCGAGAAGCAGAAGGCAAGACGCTACTATGGCGTACTTGAGGGACAGTTTAGACATTACTATGAGCTGGCAGATAAGATGGAGGGTATGACAGGTACTAACCTTCTCATTCTCCTTGAGTCCAGACTTGACAATGTTGTTTACAGAATGGGTATGGCAGCATCCAGAAAGGAAGCTCGTCAGCTTGTTCTACACAGCCACTTCACTCTTAACGGCAAGAAGGTTTCAACCCCCTCTATCCTCGTTAAGGTTGGTGATGTTATCGCTGTTAAGGAATCTAGCAAGGAAAGCGTAAAGATCAAGGCTCTCGGTGAGGCTATGGCAACTGCACAGGCTCCTAAGTGGCTTGAGAACGACGCAGCTAATCTAGCAACTAAGGTTGTTGCTCTTCCCGCAAGAGAGGACATCGACTTCGAGTTTGAGGAGCAGCTCATCGTCGAGTACTATTCCAAGTAATCCCTCCGATACTGACTAAAGATGTGCGACGGAATATGGCAATGTGGCATCCCGTGTCGACTTATCGCCTATTCCTCGCCAAAATCAGTATTATTTTCTCTTAAGAGAAGCATAAATTTAATTAAAATTTAATAGGAGGAAACACTAGATGAAAGAAATGGAAAAGTTTAATATCACGGTAACCGAGGTTACCGAGGATGGTAGAGAAGCTATATTCGTTGTCGAGCCTCTTGTGTCCGGCTACGGTATCACCATAGGCAACTCTCTTCGTAGGGTTCTCCTTTCCACCATTCCCGGTTATGCGGCTACCAGCATCAGGATTGACGGCGTTCTTCACGAGATTTCTTCGTGTGACGGCGTTAAGGAAGATGTTCCCGAGATCGTCATCAATGTCAAGGGAATTGTTGCTAAGCTTCACTGTGAGGAATCCAAGACTGTTGTTATTGATGTGACAGGCCCTGCTAATGTTACCGCCGGTGACATTACACCCGATGCAGACCTCGAGATTCTTAATCCCGAGCATCATATCTGCACCGTTGCAGAGGGCGCACGCTTCTATATGGAGATTACCTTTGATAAGGGTCGTGGATACCATCTCTCCGAGGCGAACAAGCAGAACTACCTTGCGACAGTAGGTGCCGGCGTAGGCGCACCTATCGGTCTTATTTTCATCGACTCTATATTCACCCCTGTTTACAAGGTTGAGTCAAATGTCGAGAACACCCGTGTAGGTAATATCACAGACTACGACAAGCTTACTCTGAAGGTAATTACCAACGGAACCATTACAGCTAAGGAAGCGGTATCACTCGCTGCCAAGGTTCTCAACGAGCACCTCAAACTCTTCATCGATATGTCGGATGAGGCTAAGAATGCCGAAATCCTCGTAGAGAGACCGGAGGTTAAGAAGGAAAAAGTCCTAGAGATGACCATTGAGGAACTTGATCTGTCTGTCCGTAGCTTCAACTGCTTGAAGCGCGCAGGCATTGACACAGTCGAGGATCTGATAGAGCGCACCGAGGAGGATATGATCAAGGTTCGTAACCTTGGCCGTAAGTCCCTCGAGGAAGTTATCCACAAGCTGAATTCTTTGGGCCTCAGCCTAAAGAAAGACGAAGAATAAGATTAAGGAGATAAACATAATATGAGAAAGCTCGGCAGAACAACTGCACAGCGTAAGGCTATGCTCAGAGGTATGGTAACTCTTCTTCTTGAATGTGGCAAGGTTGAGACCACCTACACTAGAGCTCAGGAGCTGTCTAGTAAGGCAGACGAGATGATCACCCTCGGTAAGAAGGGCGATCTCGCAGCATATCGCGCTGCTCTTGAGTACATCACCAAGGAAGATGTTGCTAAGAAGCTCTTCTCCGTTATCGCACCTGCATACGCAGATGTTAGCGGCGGTTACACCCAGGTTCTTAAGATGGGCCCCCGTCGTGGCGATGGCGCAGAGATGGCTATCGTAAGACTTTCTAAGGTTAAGGCTTCCACAGCCGAGACCACCGAGACCGAGGCTGCTGAGGAGAAGTAATTCTCCCCTACTCGGACTTAATAAAAAAGGCAGATGTAGCGATTTCGCTATATCTGCCCTTTTTTGTGCAACGGTTTATTGTGTGTCACGAACTTGTGTCACGGCTCTTACCCTCTTGACATTTCCCGCTTTTCTGTGTATAATACAGTTGACAGGGCGAGACTCGCCCGACTTGTAAAGGAACTTATAAGGAGTATATTATGCTAAAGCGCATGGGTCTGTTTTTACTCGAAGCAGTTGTATTTTTACCCCTCTCCGTTATAGTCACATTCGGTGCGTGGCTACCAATAATCGCGTTCTTCACCACGGTAAACGGCGGAGAGATCGCCAACCTTATAATCTTCATACCCCTAACAGTCCTTATCGGCTGGGGTATCGCCTTTGGTGTCAATAAGTTCCGTATTTGGATTAAGGGTAGGCAGACAGAGGAATTCTATGAGGCGGATTACCACGATGTGACCTATGACATCGAGGAGTCGTTCTGGATTAAGGACTACTACACCGTCACCGAAACACATACATACGGTACTCGCACAGTAGCGGAGAACACAGGCTGGGCGTGGCTAAGTATGCTCCAGAGCTTTATCGCGCTCCCCTGCTCGCTTATATCCGTGCTTATGGCATTTTTCGCTATCTTTATGCCGGCAGTGTATGTCACCCCCTGGCGTATCGAGGATGGCGAGGTAGGTAGAGTAAACCTTGTTTTGCACGCGCTATTTGACTTTATAATAATCCCCGTACATATGCGTCGCACAGGCAGACCAAGCGCCTTAGGGCTTTTATTCCTGCCCCTGTTTCTTGCTATGCCGCTCGCAACCCTCGTCGGCGCGGAGTACCTCGGTGACATTCTCCCCGAGATATTCACCATACCCGAGTGGGTGCCGGTTGTCGGAATACTTGTTGCTATGTTCCTGCTCCTTGCTCTCGTAGTGCTCATTATCGAGAAGAGCGTCCTGCTTATCATCGACTTCTCGAAGCAGAGAATTATAAGAACGATAATCCTCATGATTATACTAAACCTCTTACTCTTTGTCGCGATGGTGCCGATGTTCCTTTTATAAACATCAAAAGGTGGATAACGGATGTCCGTTATCCACCTTGCTTTTCATTTTTATGCAGGCTCTCTAAATGATACAGCCCCACGCTTTAATTTTGTTTGACTATATCGCGTAGCCTTATTTGTCCTTTTTGTCTGCCTCTTTTGCTGTCTGCTCGGGCTTTTCAGCCTCACCCGGGGCGTCGCTTGACAGACCTACAACGCTCTCAACAGGCATCGAGAACGCGATACCCTGACCGGGTGTCTTAAGGCCTACCGCCTTGTATAGCGCGTGGAGAATATCGTCCTTGATCCTGCTCTCGACAAGTATCAATACCATTTCTTTCTCGGGCTGGATAGCGATATTGAATAGTCGCTCCGCCTCAAGATTGGCAGTACCACGCGCGCGGATAACAGTACCGCCCCTCGCGCCGAACTCTCTTGCCGCATCCATAACATCATCGCTAAATCCCGCATTGACGATACAGCATATTACCTCGTGCTTATACTTATTCATCATCTTCCTCCTATCCCTGTGTGTTGCTAAGAAACTGATATATAGCGACGCCAATGGTGCTGGTGAGCGGTACCGTGTAGGCGATACCCTTGCCGCCCCTCACCGTCTTGAACTTATCCTCTATTGCCGCGAGTGCCTCCCCGGCGCGCTCGCGCTTGATTACGCTGACAATAACCGCCTTCTCGGAGGATGCGAGGCCGAGTATCTGGAGCATGCTTGTGCTCGCCGTACCCATAGCCGACATAGTCAATTGCATATTTACCTCGAAGCTCTGTAAGAGGTCGATGTAGAAATCCGCCTTGTTACGGTTCACGATAGTAAACAGCAGCATCATCTTCTTAGGTGCCGTCAGCCTCGTGCTCTTTCTATGGGAAGCCGGTTTATTCGTCTGTGCTCTTGGCATATCTCTACCTCCTTATCTGAAGTCGATGATCTGCTCATCGTCGCTTGAAAGTATTCGCCTTGTCGCAATTCTGTCATTGATATGCTTGGTTACCACAGCCCTGAAGCCGAGTAATTGAATTGTGATAAGGGGCGCCATTGCAACCATAGCCACGACACCGAACGCGTTGGATAGAATGTACTCCTGACCGAGCATCTGATAGCAGGCACCGACCGCAAAGGGAAGAATGAAGCTAGAGGTTAGAGGGCCACTCGCAACTCCACCCGAGTCGAACGCGATAGCGGTGTAAAGTCCCGGCACGAAGAATGATAGACCGAGCGAGATCGCGTATCCCGGAATAAGGTAGTACAGTATATTGAAGTTGAATATTATTCTGATAATAGATAAGCAAATCGAGAGGCCTACACCGATACATAGTGCCACCATCATAGATGTACGGCTGACCGTACCCTCGGTAATCTCCTCGACCTGCTTGTTGAGCACATGGACAGCAGGCTCTGCGAGCACAACCACCATACCGATAACAAAGCTGAAAATCGCGAGAAGGATAGGATTGTTCGCCATCTCGACACCGAGCTTGTAGCCTATGGGCATAAATCCAACTTTAACAGCTGTAAGGAAGAGCACAAGACCGAGGAAGGTGTATATAATACCGATGGCAATTTGGTACAGTCTTTTCTTCGGTAGCTTTAGCACGATTATCTGCAGGATGACGAAGAATAGAACGATAAGTCCGAGTGCTATGACAACCTCTTTTGCCGTGTCGATTAGCGTATGTATAATGTGTATGAGCTCGCAGTTTAGCTCATAATCCGGCACGATATCGGGCATTGTACCGCTAGACATTGTACCGAGTACAAGCACCGCCAGCATAGGGCCAACCGAGCATAGCGCGATAAGACCGAATGAGTTTTCCCCCGAATTCTTGCCGCCTATCGTGGTCGCGATACCGACACCAAGTGCCATTATAAAGGGGACTGTGATAGGGCCGGTAGTTACACCCCCTGAGTCGAAGCCCATCGAAATGAGCGAGCCGTTACCCCTCGAGATAAGGATAGCCGAGATGGCGAACAGAAGCATATATGAGAACATCAGCATCTGCGATAGAGGCTTACGGAAGATTATCTTCAGAATTGCTATAACAAGGAACACACCTACGCCAAGACCAACAGTGAGGATAAGCAGCGTGCTATCCATAATCGCCTTGACTTGGTTTGCCAGTACCGTGAGATCCGGCTCTGCCACGGTGATGAGAATACCCATCGCGAAGCATACGGACAAGAGAATAATCGCGCTCTTCAGCTTCGATAGACCCGAGCCGATATGCTCACCAATAGGCGTCATAGCGAGGTCTGCACCCATATTGAATAGGCTGATGCCTATGATAAGAAATACCGCCGAAACGAGGAATGCGACAATCTCGGTGCCGGAAAAATCAACCAGCGGTGTCAGGTTAAGCAGAAAAACAATCGCCACAATAGGCAATACCGACACCAGCGACTCTTTAGTCTTTTGCATTAGCGCTGCCCTCATATCTATTCCTCCAATCATCAAGCTTAGGTGAAAACTCACACTAATATATATTGTACCATATTTATAGATATATGTCAAACCTTAAACCTTAATAACATCTAAACTTTTTGTAAAAAATAAAATGCCACCCCACAGCTAAACTAGCGAGATAGCATTTTGTTATAAAGCGATTTCTAACCGATTTTCTCGTGCTTTTCCTTTAGTATTTCGACATTCCTGTCAACGCGCGACTTGTGCAGGGGGTACCAGAACCATAGCACTACGGCAAGCAGGGCGAAGCCAATCGCAGGCAGTAGGGTAGAGATGTCATATATTCCCGTCAGCACCACAGGGTCAAAGGCGGTAGCATCGGAGTAGCCAATGACCGAGAGAAGCGCACCCGTGAGACCTGCGGCTGCCGCCTGACCCAGCTTGCGCGCAAATGAGTATAGCGCGTATATCGAGCCGTCCTCACGCCTGCCATTTCTTATCTCTGCGTCGTCGATGACATCGGTTATCAGTGCCCAGGACACCATAGAAAAGACGCCAAGCCCCAGCCAGGACACGCAGTTAAACGCCACATACACCCACACGCTCCCGGGGCGTATGATATAGAGGAGTATGCAGACCGCTGTTGCAAGTACGCTCGCTGCCACGCTCACCTCTGCTTTACCAAATTTGGTGGATAGCGGCTTTGCCACACCCGCCGCGAGGAACATTCCGCCCATCATCGCAATGGTGGACACCGACTGTGCCGTGACATTACCGTAGTAGTTCGGGTAGACATAGTTAGCCATAGACTGCATCGTAAGCTGGGCGAGCAGCATCACCACCGATGCCACGATAATGGAGATTAACGCCCTGTGCCTAAGTGCCTGCCCGAGCAGACCGAATACGCTCGGCTGTTCCTTGTGCGGCTCTACCACGCGCACGCGCTCGGTCGTGAGGTAATAGCATAGAAGATAGCATATCACAGCAAGTATTGAAAATACGCCTGCTATTGCGGTAAACCTCGGCCCGTTCAAAATTGCGACCCCCTCGCTCGTGTCATACGCGAGAAGTGGTACACCCGCCCCGACCAAAACGCCTGCCAGCGTGCTACCGATACTTCGGAATGTCGAGAGGGATTGCCTGTCGCTCGGCTCGCGCGAGATGGATGACGCCATTGAGCCATAGGGAATATTGATTGAGGTGTAGAAAATCGAGCCCCAGAGAATATAGGTCACCGCCAGCCACGCCACCCTTATCCACATTGCCGAGCTAGCAAGACTGCTCTGGTAGATTAGGAACGACGCGATAGCCACGGGCGCGCACATTCGCCTTATCCAGGGCTTGAATTTCCCGACACGGGTCATGCGCGAGCGGTCGCAGATGCGCCCCATAGTAACATCGGTAAAGGCGTCGACAAACCTCGCCAGCGTCATTATTAGCCCTACTATCCAGGGGGGCACAGCCATAACATCGGTGTAGAATTTTAACAGGAAGCTCGATGAGAGTATAAAGGTGAAATCGTTTCCGAAGTCACCGAATAGGTAGCCGAGCTTGTCCTTGATGCCAAATGCGGGGAGTTCCCCTTCAACTTTTGCTTTTGCCATAGCAATCTCCAAACATCGTTTTTTATGTATTTTACCCGATGTGCTAAAAAATAATCATATACATAAAAATTGACAATACGTGGCGTTTTATTCGTGTGATTGTGCAATTTAGCGCCACCCAAAAAGAAAACGGATGCGATGGTTAGTCGCATCCGTGTCGATTATATCATAAGCTCGGATATTAGCTGTGTCAGCTCAACAGGATTTTCGAGAGATATTCCCGAGATTAGGCAGGCCTCGGCATAGAGTATCTTAGCATACTTAGCCAGCTTGTCGCGATCTGTTTCGTATAGCTCCTTTAGCTTTGCCGCGATCTTGTGTGCCATATTGATCTCGAGCACAACGCTCGCCTCAGGTACACCCACATCATCTGCGCCGGGCATCCTGCGTAGTACCTTTGCCATCTCTACCGAGAGGTCGCCCTCGCTGGATAGGCATACAGGATGGTCTGCGAGCGCCGTCGTGAACTTAACAGCACTTACCTTACCGATTGCTTCTTTCATAAGGGTGAGCATAGCCTCCGCACCCTCATTCTCGGTCTTAGCCGCCGCCTTTTCCTCCTCGCTTGCGATGTCGAGAGCCTCGGCAGTGACATTCTTGAACTCTTTCTCCTCATATGTGCCGAGCACCTTGAGCGCGAACTCATCGACATCGTCGGTTAGGTACAGCACCTCATAGCCGCGCGCCTTTACTGCGCTGACCTGTGGGAGCATCTCTATCTTCTCGACATTCTCGCCCGAGGCATAGTATATCTCCTTTTGCTCTTCCTTCATCGCGGCAACATATTCCTTTAAGGATATGTACTTTTTATCGCCTGATACGCGGAATAGTAATAGATCCTTTAGCACATCCTTGTGCATTCCGTAGTCGGAATATACGCCATATTTTAGCTGTACACCGAATGCCTCGAAGAACTTCTCATATGCCCCCCTGTCGCTCTCCATCATTTTCTCCAGCTCGCGCTTGATCTTCTTCTCAATCACCTTTGCGATAACGCGGAGCTGCCTGTCGTGCTGGAGCATCTCACGCGAGATGTTGAGTGAGAGGTCGGAGGAGTCTACAAGACCCTTAACGAACGAGAAGTAGTCGGGCAGAAGATCCGCACACCTCTCCATAATCATAACGCCGCTTGAATATAGCTCGAGGCCCTTCTCGTACTCCTTTGTGTAGTAGTCGAACGGTGCTCTCTTTGGAATGAACATCAGGGCAGTAAAGGTCGATGTACCCTCGGAGTTCTGGGTAATAACTCTAGCCGGGCCCTCATAGTCGTAGTATTTCTCGGTGTAGAATGCGGCGTATTCCTCTTCCTTAACCTCGGCTGGGCTACGCTTCCATATCGGCACCATGCTGTTGAGTGTCTCGCTCCTTGTGACGGATGCGGTCTCACCCTCCTTGCCCTCGACAGGCTCGTTCCTTGTCACATCCATCTTTATCGGGTACCTTATGTAGTCGGAATATTTCTTGACAAGGCCGCGGATGGTGTACTCCTTGAGGTACTCGGAGTAGTTTTCGTCCTCGTTGTCTTCCTTAATATATAATATAACATCTGTACCGTAGTCGGCCTTCTCGCACTCACCGATGGTATAGCCGTCGACGCCCTCGGACTCCCATCTTGTTGCCTTCTCGGCACCATACGCGCGCGAAATAACCACGATCTTCTTCGCCACCATAAACGCGGAGTAGAAGCCCACGCCAAACTGACCGATAATATCTACATCCTCGCCCTCGTCATTGTCGCGCTTGAACTCGAACGAGCCGCTCTTTGCGATTGTTCCGAGATTGGTCTCCATCTCGTCGGCTGTCATACCGCAACCGTTATCGGAAATGGTGAGCGTTCTTGCCGCCTCGTCGCGCGTAATGAAAATCGCGCAGTCGCTACGAGTGATAGCAACAGATGTGTCGGTGAGCGAGCGGAAATACAGCTTGTCGATAGCGTCGCTTGCATTGGAGATCAACTCTCTTAGGAAAATCTCCCTGTGCGTGTAAATCGAGTTGATCATCATATCTAAAAGTTTTTTTGATTCTGTCTTGAATTGCTTTTTTCTCATTATGTTTTCTCCCTAAATTGCCTATTTAGCACTCACCGAAATAGAGTGCTAGTGTAATTATAGCACCCAACCAGCCTGTTGTCAATACTATAATGTCAACTTTTTGACTGTAACACTTGACCCAGTACGATTTGATTTTGTGCAACTTGCCGTTTTTTGGAAAGAATGAAAAAAATCTAAAAAAACTTTGAAAAACCTATTGACATTTTTCTGTCAATAAGGTATAATATACGAGCGTGCAAATGAAAAAGCAGTATAAACACTTAAATTTCAGGCGGCGCAAACTTGATCATTGAAAATTGAACAACATGAATTTCGAGCACTGAAAAGTGCAGAGATCTCGTTAAATTACACTTTGAAAAAAGAAACTCAAAAGTAAGAGATAAGCTAGAATTAGAATAGCTCTGAAAAAAAGGTTATTTCTCTGACTTAGGTCAGAGTGATGATACAATTTTTTAGAGAGTTTGATCCTGGCTCAGGATTAACGCTGGCGGCGTGCATAACACATTCAAGTCGAACGGAATAGTCTGCTTCGGTAGACTATTTAGT
>JAZOPN010000065.1:0-7452 GCA_045655565.1 Eubacteriales bacterium
TTCTTCTACTTCGATGTTCCTAATGTTGGCGAGAGCACGCTTGTCGCAGTAGCCGGCGAGTATCGTGACGAGTCCACCATTCGCAAGGTTGATACTATGAACGAGGACTATGTCCTCAAGGAGCAGGGTGCTGTCCTTAACTGGTTTGACATCGACGCTCCCGAGGGTAGATTCTCTCTTAACGACAAGGTCAGCGACATTATGGCTTCGTTCTGGGGCAAGCTGTGGTTCCTTGGCGTTATGATGAAGCTGAAGAAAAAGATGCCCAAGAATAAGAGCGGCAAGTCCGAGGCAGCAGGCTTCGAGCTTAGCGACGGTCTTATGCAGATGATGGGCGGCTTCACCATCCTCCGTCTAACAAGTATGATGGGTATGATGAACATCAGCTTTACTAAAGAAGAGCTACTGAAGATGAATAGGCAGCTCAACCGCATACGCAAACCAAAGAAACGCTAATCTTTTTGGCTAAAACGCCCTCCTGCCTCACTCGCAGTATGAAAATACAGCTTCGTGAGTAACAGGAGGGTGTTTTATCTCAAAAATATGTCGTGTTTCGCTGGCATTTGGTGAATTTTTCATAATTTCGCTACTTAGCGAGCTAAACTTAGAAACCGAGGCTCAAAAAGCCTCCTGCCATTATTCGCTTACTTCAACTTATATAATTATCTTTTTCCTGTTGTTATTTCACCGTGCTTTGCTTCATACGCTTCAATGCAGTCGCGTATAAGTATCAGTATCTGACTATTTGCGCTCCTGCCCTCATAGTCTGCAACGATATGCAATTTGTCTAGCATTTCCTCTTCAATTCTTATAGATAAGCTCTTTGTAGCCATAATAACCTCGCTTTGAACACATTTTGTATTTACTATACGCAAATTTTGTGATATAATGTTATATATGGACACAAAATATGTTCAAAATATATCTAAAAGTAGCAAATATGAAGCTAGCAATTATTGGTTCGAGGTCGCTTACAGCAGTTAACCTTGATGAATATATATCGGGCGAGGTAGAGGAGCTTGTGTCGGGCGGTGCTGTTGGCATAGATAGTCTTGTTAGGGAATATGCCAAGTCGCGCTCTAAACCGTTGGTTGAATTTCTTCCTGACTACAAAAGATACGGTAGGGCAGCACCACTTATTCGCAATCGCGAAATTGCCGAGTATGCAGAGGAGGCAATAGCCTTTTGGGACGGTAAGTCGCGTGGCACAATGCATACGGTCGACCTCTTTCGCTCGCTTGGTAAGCAGGTGCATGTTGTCACAATTTGCGACTAAACAGTCAACACAACAAAAGAAAAACGGAGTGGCGCACCACTCCGTTTTTTATGCCCAAATGAAAATTACTTAACAGTAACCTTGTTGATGTGGGGCTGTGCACCGTTGTACCAGTAGAGGAATGCCTCAACATCAATGGTAGCACCTACCTCAAGTGCCTCAACAGCCTCGTAAACCTCGGAACCGTTTGCGTGCAGATAGCTCTCTACAACGATGGTGAGAGTAGCCTCGCCAACCTTAACATCAAGGTAGATGTCGTTGCCCTCAGAGCCTGTGCCGTCCCAATTATACTTGGGAGCCGCAACAACCTCAAGACCGGTGAGTGCAACAGTCTGGTTCTGATACTTAACAAGAGCATCCTTGCCAACAAGAGCGTTAACGCTGAGAGCTGGAGCAACATACTTGTCACCCTCTGCACCAATGAACTCGAATGTGCCGTCTGTAACCTCAACCTCACCGGACCACTCGCCCTTAAAGCCGGTAACTCTGATCTTGGTACCGGGGGTGAGCTTAGCTGCATCGTCCTCGGTGCAAGCCATCTCATATGCGAAATATGCACCGTCAAGGTCTGCAAGATAAGCGGTAATCTTACCCTGTCCCTCATCGCTCCACCAAGACTGTGTAGCCTGAACATAAGCCTCGATAACTACGGGAGTCTCATTAGCCGCTGCTGCGTACTCAGCATAGGTCATAACGCCCTCGGACTTAATCTTAGCATTTGCATACTGCTCGCTTGTCATCTCGAGGAATGCAGGCTCATCGTTCGCAGGTGCGCAAGAAGCAAGTGCAAATACTGCCATCACTACTACGAGAAGAAGTGCTGTCAACTTTTTCATTTTCTTTTTTTCTCCTTTTGAAAATTGGCTGGTTTGTTTTGCCATTAATACTATTATACACGAAATGAGTGGTTTGTCAAGTTTTTTTGCGTTCTTTTATTTTTAGAATAAGGAAATAAACCCCGATTGCCGTCCACACCGCGACAAGTCCTACAATGAGCATTACCGATTGTATAGGCATATCACCAAGCTCCTTGGCGCCCGTGCTTATTCCACCCTCGCCGAGTTGGTCGAGCTTGTATAAAACACGCACCTTGTCGTATAAAGCTTTAATATAATCCTCATCGACTACACCTCCGCGCCTAACCGACTTAACAACATCCTCGATAAGCTCGCCCGCCGTGGAGCGCAGGGAAGTCGAGCCATTGAATACAGGGGTGATAAAGGTGTTTTCTATATTATCTAAAAGCACCTTAGATGCCTTGATCTTGACATCATAGTAGGTGTCATTGTCCTCGCCCGCACGAGATAGATAGTCAAGGTACTCCGGGTCTGTCTGCGCCTTCTTTGTTACGGGAACATAACCCTCTGTGCCGGAGAAGCCTATCTGCACCTCGTTTGTGAGCAGATACTGCACGAAGAGCCAGGATGCCAAGACCTCACCGGAGTCGTGCTTATTGAATATGCAGATTGATGGGCCCTGCGATATCATCTGGGGGTTCTCTGTATCATACTGCGGTATCGGATAGACCCCGACCTCGAAGTCTACTAGTAGGCTCTCGTCTATGTCTATGAGTGGGGCATCCGGTCCCATCCAGGTTGCCCCCGCGGTGGAGTCTATCGCAAATATACATTCACCGGCATTGAGGAAGTTGCCCGGATAGCTCGACACACCAAAGGTGGAGAAGGACTGCGCCTCTGTTGCATCTCTGACGGTGTATAGTATATCCTTGGTATCGTCATTGAATATGAGTATATCGCCATCCTCGGTAGAATATCCCGCCGCCTTTTGCTTCAGCATCTGTATCATCATATTGTCGGTAGACTTATAGATGAATGGGATGAGCACCTTTTTCTCGTTTATTGCATAGACCTCTTCTTCGTAGGGCTTGCCCGTTTTGTCGAACCTTGTAACCGTCTTTTTACCTAGGTTGATAGCTGTGCGGCTTACCTCGAATATCCAATCCCAGGTAAGTACCTCGGGCACATCATAGCCGAGCGCGCGGACCATATCCTCGTTCACATAGCAGGCCTCGGTCGAGCGCATAAAGGGAATAGCATATTGAACGCCATCTACGACGCCCTCTGCGAGGAATTTCTCCGAAATACCATCCTTTCCTGCGCCCTCAAACTTTAACTCGCTACCACCAAGGCCGTACTTTTCGTTAGAAATCAATTCCTCAAGCGGCGCGACGATGTTCTCGCCCGTTATATAGGTTGCTATATGGTCGGGATATGTGATACATACATTCGGCGTTGTCATGGTCTGGATGTTCGTTAGGACATCGTTATATATCTTGCCGTAATCGGTGTATCTCTTTATTGTGACATCAATATTGGGGTATAAAGCCTCAAAGTCGGCTATTGCCTTGTTATAAATATCAACCTGAACGGGGTTGGAGTCATTCTTCGCCCAGAATGTGATTTTATATTGCTTGCTCGCGTCAAATTCCTCGGGCATCTCAAACTCGGGAAGTGATGTTCTGCCGTGGCAGGATGTGAGCGATACAGCCGAGGTGAAAAGGAGCGAGAGAAGTGCTAAGATACAAATAATTTTCTTCATCATCCCTTTGTACCTCCTCTTGCTACGCCCTCCATTATCCTATCGCGGAAGACGAGGAACAGAATTATCAGGGGCAGTGACACCAGTACAACCGCCGCCATCATAGCAGTTATATTCTCTCTGCCGAAGCCCGACTCGCGCAGTGCCTGTATGCCGTTCGAGATAAGGAAGTATGCCTCCTTATCGGTTATGAGCCTCGGCCATACAAAGGAGTTCCAGCACTCGATAATCTTGAGTATCAGTACGGTGATAATCGTGGGCTTTGAAATCGGGATAACGACGCGCCACAGATACTTGAGGTCGCTCGTGCCGTCCACCTTTGCCGCGAGGTAGAGGTTATCGGGTATCTGCGAGAAGTTCTCGCGCAGAAGATAAATATAGAATACCGATGTTACCGATGGCAGGATAAGACCTGCAAAGGTGTTCCTAAGCCCAAGCTCGGTTATAGTCACGAAGTTTGTGATAACCACAAGCTCCGAGGGTATCATCATAAGAGAAAGGAAGATGGTGAACACCAATTCCTTACCACGGAATTCAAGGCGCGAAAAGGCATACGCCGCCAAAACACTTACCACAATCATAATAAGAGTGGTCACAACGGTGAATATCAAGGTATTAAGGAAATAGCTTCCGAGGGGTACCTCGGTGAATGCCAGAATAAAGTTCTCGATTGTCGGGTTTTTGACCAATAGCGATGGCACCTTCTCACCGTTATACTCGCCATAGCTCTTTATGGATGTTATCAGCATCCAGAAGAATGGGAAGAGCACCGCCACAGCCCATAGTGAGAGACCGGTGTAGATAAGCGTTTGCTTAATTGTCTTTTTGATTTTAGTTCTCTTCTCGAGAGTGTGAATTGCAGTATCCATTATCCCACCCCCTTAATAATGTACGCGCTTGCGACTGACAAGCAGGTTTATGGTGGTAATAGTCAAGACAATACAGAATAGGATTATTGCCGCCGCAGACGCGAATGACGGATAACCGCCGCCGTCACCGTACAGCATATCGTAGATGTAGCCGACTATGGTGTTCATCTCGTTAGAGTTGAGGTTCGTGCCGAATAGCGCGACTGCATCGGAATATGCCTTGAACGCACCGATGAAGCCGGTTATTATCAGATAGAAGAGCGAGGGCGTTATCATAGGCAGAGTAATCTTCCAGAACATTCTGCTCTCTAGCGTGCCGTCTACGCGTGCCGCTTGATAAAGCGTGTCATCAACAGAGGCTATCGCGCTCGTGAGTATAAGTATCTTAAAGGGTAAGACCGTCCATACGGTATATATCGAGAGCACTAGCATCTTAGCCCAATACGGGCCTGTAATGAAGTCTATTGCCTCTACACCAAACCAAGAGAGCACATAGTTAACAAGACCGTCGGAGTGCGGTGTCTGCTGGAAAAGAAGCATAAACACGAGGCCTACCGCCAGAGTGTTGGTAACGTAGGGCAGGAAGTATATAGTCTGAAACATCTTGCGCAGCCACTTGATAGACGCGAGGCCGACAGAGATGACGAGAGCTAGAATAGTCGACACGGGTACGGTGATAAACACCAAAATAAAGGTGTTCGTCAGTGCCTGGATAAAGTACGGGTCGTGCAGGACATACTCGTAGTTATAGAAGCCAATGCCGAAGAAGGTCTGCGACGCAGAGTTGAAGCCCTCTTCAAAGGAGTAGATGAAAACATCTACAAGAGGATAAACCAAGAACACGCCGAGAAATATAATAGCAGGCAAAAGATATAGCCACGCCTTTAGATTGTTCTTTTGCATAGCACCCTCCTTTTTATAATTTTACCATTTACAAGTATTCTAACATAAATTAACCGAATTTTCAATAATATATATAAATTCTCTGAAATTTGATGTAATGGCATAATAAAGCCTTCAACCGAAGATGAACAAGAAAAAACGGACGCACTCGGCGTCCGTTTAATATTTTACAGGAATACATATTTGAGGATGAATAACACCGCCAATATATACATAATGGGCGAGAGCTTCTCGGGCTTCCCGTCGTCCTTTATCTTTTCGGCATCGCCGGCATCGCTCTTTTCGGTAGCAGGCGTTTTCTTAAACAGGTCGATAACCCTACATACGATGTTGATAAGAACATAGGATATGATACCGAGAGATATACCCTCTGCTATGCTGTAAAATACAGTCATAGAGATTATGCAAATATACGCGGGGATGGTGCTTCCGTAGTTCTCGGGCGCGACCTTGATATGGGTGACATTGGTAAACATAAGGAAGCCTACTATGATAAGCGCAGGAGCTGTCGCAAATGACGGAATTGCCGTGAAAACAGGTGCGAACAGCATGGATACAAGGAAGAGCACTGCGGTGGTGAATGAGGATAGACCCGTCTTACCGCCTGCCGCAACGCCTGCCGCCGACTCAACAAAGGTGGTTGTGGTGGATGTACCGAGGACAGCACCGGCAGTTGTAGCAACCGCATCCGCCATAAGCGCAGGCTTAAGGTTGGGGAGTCTACCGTCCTTGTCCAGCATATCTGCCTTTGCACTGACACCGATAAGCGTGCCGAGCGTGTCAAATAGGTCGACAAACAGGAACGAGAATATTACAACGATGAAGTTGAATATACCGACACCGTCGAAATCTACATTGAAGCACTGACCGAAGGTCTCGCCGAGCTTTGTAAAGTCGGTGAACTCCAGCGCGGGATATAGCGAGTAGTATCCGGCCGCCGCATCGGGAATGTAAAGCCCCACGAGCTGACAGAGCATACCAACTACCCATGTGCCGAGTATGCCGAAGAGGATGGAGCCTTTAACACCCTTTATATAGAGTATAGCGGTGGCAATAGTGCCCAGCAGAGCAAGAAGCGCGCTGATGCCCGCCGTGTTAAAGCTCTCTGTGAAATTAACTATTGTGACGAGAGTAGACTCGTTATCTATAACCACGCCTGCGCTCTGCAGACCGATAAACGCAATATAAATACCGATACCGACCGACACAGCATTCTTAAGCTGGAGGGGGATTGCATTGAATATTGCCTCTCGCACATTTGTTAGGGATAGGAGAATAAAGATGATACCCTCTATAAATACCGCAAGCAACGCCACCTGCCAGGAATAGCCTAGCGCACCGCATACGGTGTATGCCATATATGCGTTGAGCCCCATACCTGCCGATAACGCAAAGGGAAGATTTGCCCACAGTGCCATACATGCGGTACCGATGAATGATGCAATACAGGTCGCGAGCAGTACCGCCGTCGAGTCCATGCCCGCATCAGCGAGAATACTCGGGTTTACGGCGAGGATGTACGCCATAGTCATAAATGTGGTCAGACCTGCCATAAGCTCTGTTTTTACAGTCGTGCCGTTTTCTTTTAACTTGAATAGTTTTTCCAGCATATTTACCCCCAAGAAGTAAAAAATTAATAAAGATTTACTAATTACATTATTATTCTATCACGATAGAGAAAAAATATCAAGAGAAAAAGAAAAACTTCATTATGAATTAAATAAATACAAAATAAATAAAAAATGCTAAAACCCCTTGACAAAAACAATTCTATGTGATAAAATAGACGAGCATAAAAGAGCAATACCAACAAAAAAGGGGAATGGTGTAACGGTAACACAGCAG
>JAZOPN010000066.1:0-19664 GCA_045655565.1 Eubacteriales bacterium
TCCCCTTTTGGGGTATTAGGTGCGTACGGAATATTCTGTATGCATTTTTCTATTTTTGGAGGTATAGAGCCATTAGCACTAGTAACAAGGATTTACCTATCAACGACGAGATTAAGGTGCCGGAGGTAAGACTCATCGGTAGCAATAATGAGCAGCTCGGTATTATGAAGATTGAGGATGCTCGCACATATGCTTTCAACAATGGCGTTGATCTTGTCCTTATTGCACCCACCGCTACGCCCCCCGTATGTCGCGCTATTGATTATGGCAAATTCTGCTTTGAGCGTGATAAGCGCGAGAAAGAGGCTAGAAAGAAACAGGTTATCGTAAAGGTAAAAGAGGTACAACTTTCTTGTCGTATTGAACAGCACGATTTCGACACAAGAGTAAATCAGGCGAAGAAGTTCCTTGCCGAGGGAAACAAGGTAAAGGCGGTAGTTCGATTTAAGGGTAGGGAGATGACACACACCGAACTCGGTCGTGAAGTTATACTTAAGTTCCAGGAGGCTCTCGTGGGATTTGGAACTGCAGAGAAGAAGCCTGTGCTCGATGGTCGCTATATGTCCATCATTCTTTCTCCTGTTAAGCAGGATAAGAAGTAATTTAGTTTTGAAATTGGGTAGAACCCGTAAGAAAAGGAGAATAAAAATGGGAAAGATCAAGACACATAAGGCATCTGCGAAGAGATTTTCTCGTACAGGTACCGGTAAGATCAAAATGAATCACAACAATCATCGTCACAACCTTGGCATTAAGACTGCTAAGCGTAAGAGAGGCCTTCGCAAGAGTGCTATTCTTAGCGAGTGTTTCGCACCCACCTACAGAACCCTTATTCAGAAGTAATCGGTTCTAAGAAAATTTGTAAATTTGGAGGATAACATAAAATGGCAAGAATTAAGGGCGCGCTCATGACGCGCAAGAGAAGAAAGAGTGTTCTCAAGGCTGCTAAGGGTTATTGGGGTGCTAAGTCTAAGCACTTCAAGATGGCAAAGCAGGCTGTAATGAAGAGCGGTCAGTACGCTTTCATCGGCCGTAAGAGCAAGAAGAGAGATATGCGCAGACTCTGGATTACCAGAATTTCTGCACAGGCTAAGGTTTGTGGTATGAACTATTCCACACTTATGAATGGTCTTAAGCGCGCAGGCATCGTACTTAACCGTAAGATGCTCGCCGAGATTGCAGTTGCTGATAAGGTTGCTTTCGCAGCTATCTGCGAGCAGGCTAAGGCAGCGCTTGCAAAGTAATAAATCCTCGGTCTACATAACACAGTAGGCCGAGGTATTTTTCATTATTACACTAGTTTTGAGGTGATAAAATGCTTAATAAAGATGTTATTACCAGCCGCAATAATACGCTAGTTAAGTGGGTGGCATCGCTTTTGGATAAGAAAGGGCGTCAGGCTTCCTCTGCATTCATAGCTGAGGGGGTAAAACTTACCCTTGAGGCAATACACGCATCTCTTCCGATTACTCATATTTTTATTTCAGAAGAGCGAAAAGATGAGCTTTTACCAAAAGTATTATCAAGTCTTAACGAGGCGGATAAAGAAGAAGTAGAGATATTTATATTGTCTACAAGCGTTTTTAAGAAAATTTCCACAGAAAAAGCTCCGCAAGGAGTAATCAGCGTAATAAAATATCTTGACTTTTTCTTTAATATTGATATAATATATAAGGAAGAGTTTTTCTTACCGTCATCAGAACGCGCAATCGCTCTTTGTTCTGTAAGGGACCCATCAAACCTCGGTGCAGTAATTAGAAGTTCGGTAGCATTTGGGGTTGATCATATCATTCTAACGGATGATTGTGCCGATCTATATAATCCCAAAACCGTGAGAAGTGCTATGGGAAGCCTGTTTAAGGTTAAGACTAGCAGAATTAAATCGTTTT
This sequence comes from Eubacteriales bacterium, assembly GCA_045655565.1. GTDB lineage: Bacteria > Bacillota > Clostridia > Oscillospirales > CAG-272 > UBA1740. The sequence goes on from JAZOPN010000066.1 coordinate 1,890, forward strand.
CGGATTTTATCTCTAGCGCGAGGAGTAATGGTAGGCGTGTATTATGCGCTGAACTTTCCGAGGGGGCAGCATCACTAAACGATGCTAATCTTGTGTCATCGGATATTGTTGTAATCGGTAACGAGGGGCACGGAATACCTCGCGATGTATCTCAACTATCTGATGGCGCGGTTTATATTCCGATTTCAAATAAAACAGAATCTCTTAATGCTGCTGTTGCCGCTGGTATATTTATGTGGGAACAGAGCAAAAGCTAACGAGGTATTTTATGGACGAGTTGATTTATCATATATGGTTATCACTAGCGTGTACACCCGATTCGGCTACATTTCCAAAACTAATCGAGAATTTTTCCTCGCCTGTTGATATATATAATGCCACCGATAAAGATGTTCGTTCTGCTGTGGGTGCTAACGCGGTTGATTGCAAGAAACTTATTGATAAGGATCTCAGAAGAGCCGAAGAAATATACAAATTCTGCAAAACCAAGGGCGTAGGACTTTTATCATATTACGATAATGCGTATCCAGAGCAATTAAGAGCAATACCTACACCACCTGTTTTGCTATATTATCGTGGTAAACTTCCTGATTTCAATAGCGGCTTTAGATGCGCGATTGTAGGTACTCGTTCCTTATCCGACTACGGACGAAATAATGCCTTCCATATTGGTTATGATATGGGTATGGCAGGCGCTACGATAGTATCGGGAATGGCGATTGGAATAGATGGCGTCGCACTCGCTGGCGCACTCGCATCCGGAGCAAAGACTATTGCCGTTATAGGAAGCGGGATAGATATTTGTTATCCGGCAGTGCATCAGACGCTTGCACGAGCAATTGTTAAAGAAGGGTGCGTGTTTACCGAGTATGCCCCGGGCAGTAAGCCTGAAAAGTATAATTTTCCTCGTAGAAACAGGATAATCAGTGGCTTATCACACACCACCGTCGTAGTTGAGGGGCGCGAAAATAGCGGTGCTCTTATCACCGCTCGTCACGCTAAGGCTCAGGACAGAGTGGTTTTTGCATTTCCCGGCAATGTTGGTTCTGATGGTAGTCAGGTTACTAACCTGCTTATTAAAAATGGTGCAAAGCTGTGTACCGGCGCAGAGGATATATTGGCAGAGTTTGAAGGAAAGTGCGGTACTGCGTTAAATCCGTTCAAACTTCCTATAAAGCGAAATGTAAATATGAATTCGGTACTAACCGAGTACAAGGTTTCTGCGGTTACACCATCTGATGATATTTTCAGAAGACCGTATAATTCACGAGAGCGTCGTGAAATAGAAGCTCCTCTTGAGCAGGCTTCGGTCGCATCATCGGCGGTTACAGAGATAACCGAAACAACAACTCAATCTACGCTTCCGGCATTTGATAAAGCGTCGCTTAAGGTTTACAAAAGAATTCCTCTCGATTGCGAGTGTTCTATTGAATCTCTTACTGATACGGAAACCGATCTTCGCGATGTAATGAAGATCCTTCTAAAACTTGAGATGGCGAGTTTTGTAGTAATGCTTCCGGGTGATAAGGTTAAGAGAAAATTGAGATGAAAGGCGTGGCAGGTGCCACTTAGTTTATGTCTTATTTAGTTATTGTTGAGTCTCCTGCAAAGGCGACTACCATTAAAGGATATCTTGGTGCAAATTATAGGGTTATCGCATCAAAGGGTCATATTAGAGATCTACCCAAAAGCACTTTAGGTATTGATGTCGAAGATGGGTTTAAGCCACGCTACATTAATATCCGTGGAAAGGGAGATGTTATTAAAGAATTGATGCGTGAAGCGAGAAGTGCAACAAAAGTATTCCTCGCAACCGACCCCGACCGTGAGGGAGAGGCTATTTCATGGCATATTGCATCTCAACTCGGAATTTCACCCGAGACGCCCTGTAGGATAACATTTAATGAGATTACCAAGTCGGCTGTAAAGGACGCGATTAAGCATCCTCGTCCGATTAATGAAGATTTAGTTAATTCTCAGCAGGCTAGAAGAATACTTGATAGGCTTGTTGGTTTTAATCTAAGCGAGGTCCTTTGGAAAAGTGTTAAGAGCGGTCTCTCGGGTGGTAGAGTTCAGTCTGTTGCTGCTAGAATTATCACAGAGCGCGAGCGCGAAATCAGGGCGTTCGTTCCACAGGAATATTGGACAATAGATGCATCGCTTGTTTCTGTTGGCGGTGATAGTTTTGTTGCCAAGTTCTATGGTGATAAAACCGGCAAGGTAAGAATAATAAATAGGGAAGAGGCCGAAAAGATAGAAGGGGCCATCAAGAGAGGTCAATTTAGAGTTGTATCTGTAAAGCATAGCGAGAAACAGAAGCAGCCTCTTCCTCCCTTTACAACATCAACACTTCAGCAGGAGGCATCCCGTAGGCTTGGCTTCCAGGCACAGAAGATTATGAAGGTTGCGCAGGAGTTGTATGACGGTCTTAATCTTGGTAGTGAGTTTGGTGGTGTTCAAGGCCTTATAACCTATATGCGTACAGACTCACTTAGAATATCTGATTCCGCATCTCAGTCTTGTGCGGCTTTTATTAGGGAAAATTACGGAGATGAGTGCGTTCCGCAATCACCAAGAGTTTATAAGAGCGGGGTGAACGCACAGGATGCTCACGAGGCAATTCGTCCTTCGAATATTTATATAACCCCAAAAAAGATAAGAAAGTTTTTGACCTTAGATCAATATAGATTATACAGACTAATATGGGAAAGATTTATTGCCAGCCAAATGGCTGCGGCAGTTATGGACACGGTTGCTGTTGATATTGAAAACAGTGGTTATATCTTTAAGACCGGCGGTTATGTAATAAAGTCTATGGGGTATCTCTCGATTTACAACGATCAGCACCCCGATGACTCTGCGGAGGCTGATGGCGAGAATATGTCTAAACTGCCTGCTGTTAAGAAAAATGAGTTGCTTAATCCGGGAGAAATTATAAAAGAGCAACATTTCACCGAAGCACCCCCAAGGTATACCGAGGCATCTCTAATCAAGTTCCTTGAGGAGAATGGCATTGGTCGTCCGTCGACTTATGCTCCCATTATATCAATAATAACCTCGAGAGAGTATGTAAAGCGAGATGGCAAGAGCCTAGTTTCAACACCACTGGGTGAGATTACAACCGACTTTATGAAGAAACACTTTCCGGAGATTATAGATTATGAATTTACCGCCGAGATGGAGGATAAACTTGACTCCATCGAGCGCAAAGAAAACACAGTGCTAGGTGTAATATCCGAGTTCTATGAGAGATTTTCTAAGGAACTGGAACTTGCGGTTGCAGAAACGGTTGGCAAGGAAAAAGTTGCAATCCCCGCGGAGCAGAGTAATGTGCTCTGTGATAAATGCGGCGCTACAATGATCTTCAAGAACGGCAGATATGGCCGTTTCTTGGCTTGCCCTAACTTCCCGGACTGTAAGAACACCAAGGCTATCGATAATGCAGGCAACATCGTGGAGCAAGAGGTTCATACACCCAAGCTTGCCGGCTTCAATTGCGAACTTTGTGGCGGTGAGATGGTTGAGCGCAGTGGAAAATATGGAGTATTCTACGCTTGCATAAATTACCCCGAGTGTAAATTTACGAAGCAAAAGGTGCAACAAACAGGCGTATCGTGTCCGAGATGCTCGGCTAAGGTTGTTGCAAGACAGACAAAGGGAAGGTCGCTGTTTTACAGCTGCGAGAGATATCCCGATTGTGATTTTTCCTCGTGGGATATGCCTCTTTCGGAGAAATGCCCCGATTGTGGTGAAATACTGTATTATCGCAGAAGTAGAAAGTCGGTTATTTGTAAAAATTCTTCGTGCAACTATGTGCGCGAGGAAGAAATGATGGTAACATCCGAATGACAGATAAGAAAATCAGAGTAATCGGTGCAGGTCTTGCCGGGTGCGAGGCTGCTTGGCAGGCGGCAAAGCTTGGCGTACAAGTTGAATTGTACGAGATGAAGCCGTTAAAGTTTTCTCCTGCGCACCATAAAGATGGTTTTGCAGAACTTGTCTGCTCGAATTCACTTAGGTCTAATCAGTTGAATAATGCTGTTGGGCTTTTGAAAGAAGAACTAAAGCTGCTTGGCTCTCTCATAATTGAGGCAGCGTATGCTACACAGGTTCCTGCCGGTAGCGCTTTGGCAGTTGATCGCGATAAGTTCAGCGAATATATAACTGAAAAGATAAAATCCAATCCTCTTATAAGGGTAATTAATGAAGAAGTAACAGATTTGTCTTCTGATATTATAACGGTCGTTGCAACCGGTCCTCTAACAGATGGCCCGCTTGCCGATGTTATATCCAAACTAAATAACGGTGGAGAACTCCATTTCTTTGATGCGGCTGCACCTATCATTGATTTTGCATCGGTTGATATGTCAAAGGCATTTTATGCTTCGAGATATGGCAAGGGCGAGCCAACCGATTACCTTAATTGTCCAATGACCGAGGAAGAGTACGATAGGTTTTATAGCGCGCTAATCAGCGCACCTCTCGCGCCCCTCAAGGAATTTGACAAAGAGTCTCAAGAGGATCTAACTGTATTTGAAGGCTGTATGCCGGTTGAGGTTATGGCTAAACGAGGTTATGATACGCTAAGGTTTGGGCCTATGAAGCCGGTTGGTCTGCCCATACCGTCAACAGGACAGGACGCCTTTGCAACCGTTCAGTTGCGTAGGGAAAATGTTGAGGGGACAATGTACAACATTGTTGGCTTTCAGACACATCTTACCTTTGGTGCACAGCGCGAAGTATTCAGTATGATACCCGGTCTTGAGAATGCAGAGTTCTTTAGATACGGAGTAATGCATAGAAATACCTACTTGAACTCACCCGGTTTTCTCACTGCCGGTTATTCTATGGTGGATAATGAGCGCATTTTCTTCGCTGGACAGATGACGGGTGTTGAGGGATATGTAGAATCCACATCCTCCGGTTTTGTCGCTGGTATGAATGCAGCGTTGCTAGCACTTGGGCGCGATCCTATCGTATTTCCAAAAGAGACTGAGATCGGTGCATTATCTCACTATGTCAGTGAGGGGGGAGTTAGTTCTACCTTTCAACCTATGAATGCCAATTTTGGTATTATAGCACCATTTGATAAAAAAATCAAAGGAGGAAAAAGATGCAGGAATGAGGCTTATGCCGAGCGTTCACTCTCGATCATAAGATCTGAATTTGCGTCTATCATAACTCATGAAAATTCTAATTGATGCTATGAGCGGAGATAATGCACCCTTAGAGATATTAAAGGGTGTTAGTCTTGCTGCAAAAGAATATAAGGATCACACTCTTATGCTTGTTGGCGATGAGAATACTATCTCCGATGTTGCTGTTAAGAACGAGATTGACCTATCAGGTATTGAGATTATTCACGCACAGAGCGTTATCACGATGGAGGACAACCCCCTTTGTGTTATACGCTCAAAAAAGGATTCCTCTATGAGCGTTGGTCTAAAAGCTCTTGCTGATGGCAAGGTCGATGCGTTTGTAAGCGCAGGAAACACCGGTGCTCTTATCACAGGTGCAACAATAATCGTAAAACGTATTGTTGGTATTAATAGGGCGGCTATCGCGTCAGTGCTTCCGCTTACAAACCCCGTTTTACTTATGGACTCGGGTGCTAACCTATCGGTTACATCCGACAACATATGCCAGTTTGCGTTTATGGGCGCAAAATATATGGAGAAAATCTACGGCATAGATAGACCAAGAGTTGGACAACTCAACAACGGCACCGAGTATAACAAGGGCAATGCGCTCCAAATTGAGTCTTACCAGATGTTATCTGAGTGCGGTCTTGAGTTCGTAGGAAATGTCGAGGGCAAGGCAGTCCCATTTGATGTGTGTGATGTACTTGTTACTGATGGCTTTACAGGCAACATTTTCTTGAAAACTATTGAGGGAATGGGCAAGTTCCTTCTGGCAACACTCAAGGAAGTGCTTACCACCAATATTGTAACAAAGGTTTCAACCCTTACAATGGGCGAGAAGATAAAAGAGATGAAGCATCGCTTTGATGCTTCCGAACACGGTGGCGCGCCACTTCTTGGCATCTCTAAGCCTGTTATCAAGGCACACGGTTCATCCGATGCCAACGCTATTAAGAATGCGATTAGACAGGCTATTCATTTTGTAGAGACGGGAATAAACGAGGAAATTGTTAGATTTGCCGCCGACTATGATGAGAAAAAACTGTTAGCGGATTCCGAGAGAATATATACAGAAATATAAAATCAATTATGAAAGGAGCGAGATATGGGTATTGGCAAAGATTTTTTCGGTTTAATGACGGCTCTTGACTATCAGTTTTCGGATATTTCGCTTCTTGAAAATGCACTTACTCACTCATCTTATTCAAATGAGATGAAAAGGCGTGGCTTCAATGCTAAATCTAATGAGTCGCTTGAATTCTTGGGTGATGCTGTGCTTGAACTCGTTATAAGTGATGAATTATTCTCTAAATATCAAAAGGACGGAGAGGGAACACTTACAAAGATGCGTCAAAATCTCGTCTGTGAGGGTACCCTGGCTCGTATTGGTGAGAGATTAAAGCTCGGTGACTATCTAAATGTAGGGACAGGAGATGAGAGCACCGATGTTAGACATAGAGCAAAGGTTATAGCCGATGCTTTGGAGGCTGTTATAGCAGCCATATATATAGATGATGCGGTGAGGGGCCATTCAAATTACCGTTCTGTCATACTCGCGCTGTTTGCTGACGAGATTGCTCGCGTTATGGAAAACGGTGATGTTGACTATAAAACTATGCTTCAGCAATTTGTAGAGAAGAATGCGGATTGTGTTTTGAGATACGAATATGCCGAGTGTGGTCCCGAGCACGAGAAAATATTCACTGCCATAGCATATATAAACAACAATAAAGTCGGAGAAGGCTCTGGTACTACAAAGAGGGCGGCTGAGGCATACGCAGCTATGCGAGCCTTAACACTTTTTGGGATAATTAGGTGATGTTATGAAAAAGCACGCTAATATACCAATTTTTATACCCCACCTAGGATGTCCTAATCAGTGCGTTTTTTGTAACCAGCGTTCTATATCGGGCAAGATGGTTTTTGATCCGAAATCGGTAATACCCACAATAGAAGAAGCTCTAGAGACCATCGCGGAGCCTTGCTATACAGAAATAGCATTCTTTGGTGGGTCATTTACGGGCATAGATCGCAGCTTGATGATCGAATTGCTTGATATTGCTTATAGTTTTGTTAAGTCTGGCAGGGTATCATCAATTAGATGCTCGACAAGACCTGACTATATTAACGAAGAGGTTCTTTCTATCCTTTCGAGGTATGGTGTCAAGGTTATAGAACTGGGTTTGCAGAGTGTGTCAGATTCGGTACTTAAAAGGTGCAAGAGAGGCCACACGTTTGAAGATGAAAAACGCGCGTGCCAATTAATAGTTGAAGCCGGATTTAACCTTGTGGGTCAGATGATGATTGGACTGCCGGGCTCTACAATTGATGACGAGATTAAGACCGCGGACTTTATTATTTCCAGTGGTGCCGGTGCGGCAAGAATATATCCAACCGTTGTTTTCCACGATACAGAGCTTTGTCGGGATGCAAATTTGGGAAAGTACATTCCGTTGACGGTTGATGACGCTATTAATCGAGCATCAGTTGTTTTACATAGATTTATCGAAGCTGGTATTGATGTTATAAGGATTGGGTTATGTGCCTCTCTAAATCTTAGTGATAAAGAACAGTATTATGCAGGCCCAAACCATCCGGCGCTGGGAGAACTGATAGAGAGCAGAGTGTATTTTGACATTATTGCTAAGCACTTGTCCCTTGATTTCGAAAATAAAAAAATAACTGTCTTTGTTCCTATTGGTGCATTATCAAAGGCAATAGGGCAAAAACGAGAAAATAAAACCCGCCTAAAAGAGATGTTTAAGCTTGGCGGAATTGCATTTCGAGAGTGTAATGATCTTTCGGAATACGAGATTAAGATTGAGTTGGAAGGGGAAACGAAATGTACTTAAAATCACTTGAACTTCACGGATTTAAATCATTTCCCAATAGAACCGTACTTACCTTTGAGCGCGGTGCAACCGTAATAGTTGGACCCAACGGTAGTGGTAAATCCAATATATCCGATGCTATGCGCTGGGTGCTTGGTGAGGCGCGCAGCCGTAATATTCGTGGTACTGTAATGGAGGATGTTATATTCGGCGGAACCGATGATAGGCGTCCTATGGGTTTTGCTGAGGTTTCTGTTACATTCGATAACACCGATCCCATAACCAGACTTGACTCAGAGTTTGATGAGGTAACCGTAACCCGTAGATATTATAGAACGGGTGAGAGTGAGTACCTCATCAATAGGGAGTCTAAGCGTCTGCGCGATATTCAGGCACTATTTATGAATACAGGTGTTGGTCGTGATGGTTATTCCATTATCGGTCAGGGCAAGGTGCAGGAGATAATTTCGAAAAAGAGCGAGGATCGTAGAACCATCTTCGAGGAGGCGGCCGGCATATCCAAGTACCGCCATAGAAAAGAAGAGGCGGAGCGAAAGCTGAAAGGTGTATCCGAAAACCTTGAGCGTATAAATGATATCAAGGTTGAGATAGAGAGTCAGGTCGCTTCTCTTGAGAAGGATGCCGAAAAGGCGAGGCGCGGTCTTGAGATTTTCGAGAGGAAAAAGAGGGCAGATGTATCTCTTTGGCTATATGATACCGCCCAGATAAGAGTGGATATCGAGAACGCCGAGCAGGCTCTTATTCTTGCTAGGCGCGACCATGATATAATTAAACAGGTTATTGAAAATCTTGAGGCTAGATATAACGCCATTTTCGAGCAGTCGCAGACAGGAAAACTGAAGTCCGCAGAGCTCCTTGAGGACATTAGGATAACAAGAGAGAAACTTCACGATCTTGATAGCGCACTTCGTTCTGCTGACTCAGATTTCGCGCACTCTGCAGAACTCATCGAGGGCTGTATGGTGCGAATTGCCGAGATTGAAAAGAGCGAGTCCTCGGTACTCGCAACAAAAGCCGGGCACGAGTCTCAAAGAGCCGAGATACAGAATAAACTTGATTCCTTGACCGATTCGAGGCTGGAAATTCTAACCGCACAACAGGCTTTGGTGACACAACTGTCAGAGATGAAGACGAAGCTTGAAGATGCTCTTCTTGATCTCACAGCAGAGGAAAGTGATGCAACCGACCTCAAGGTTAGAATAGATGTCCTTAAGAACGCTATGAGTTCCGATGGTGAGAAGTCGCTTGATATTGAGCGTGAGATCGCCCGTTTCGAGGAAGAGGGAGTTGCTCTTAAGGCTGAGGCTGATAGGTGCGAGGCGAATGCAGCGGTATTCAAAACTCAGATAGCAAGCAAAGAAGAGGAAATGGTCTTTGCTACGGATAAAATTACCGATCTTGGCACAGAGCGTGGTGAGATGGTTGAACTTTGCAATAATGCTAAACTAGAGCGTGATGCGGCATCTAGACGCGCAGATGACCTTCAGAGGATGGTAGATCACTTTGATGGGTATATTGAGAGCGTAAAGTTCGTTATGCGCGAGTATGCTCAAAACAAGATTAAAGGTGCTATATATGGACCTATTTCTACGCTCATTAAGGTAGATAAAGAGTACATTACCGCTATCGAGACTGCTCTTGGTGCGAGCTTGCAGTATATTGTCGTCGATAACGAAGAAACTGCAAAGGCTGCAATCAAATCACTTAAGGCGGCTAATGCAGGTCGATCCACTTTCTATCCTGTAAGCGCAATTAGACCTGCGACAGAGACGGACGAGATTAGAGCGGCTAAAAAGTGCCCCGGCTTTGTAGGTAGAGCGGATGCACTTGTTGGAATTGATAGCAAGTATCGTTCTGTCATTGAATTCCTACTACTTCGCACACTGGTCTTTGATAATATCGATAATGCTTCTGCCGCTGCCATAAAGACAGGCTATCGCGTTAAGATAGTAACCTTGGATGGACAGGTTATTAACGCTGGTGGTTCGTTTACAGGTGGTAGTGCTAAGCGTGATACAGGTATTCTTTCGAGAACTACCGAGATTGCTTCGCTTCGCGAAAAATGCGAGGCACTCACAGTTAAGATCGAAGAGTATGAAGCTGCTATCAGAGAGATTGATTCCGAGCTAAAGGAAGCAAATGAAAGATTCAAGTCGGCAGAACAGGAAAGAGATCTTCTTCTTACCCTCTCTCGAACTCAATTTGCTGCACTTGATAATGCAAATGCGAAATATGATGCTAACCTCAGAATTATAGATAAGTTCCGCGAGGACTATGATAATCTTGTTGCACATAAAGGGGCTGCTGAGGAAGAAATCATATCTCTTACTGCCCAGCGTGAAGCCGCTATTGAGCGTATGGAGGGCATAAAGGAGTATAGATTAAAACTCGACCGTGAAATGTCTATTCTCGATGAAGAGAGATTAGAGGTCGAGTCTCGCTCCAACGAGATGTATGTAAAGATCGCCGAGACACGCAAGGAACTCGAGAGTATAGATATGCTAATCGCCACTCTTGATGCTCGACTTGACGAGCTTTCGCAGGATAAGCAAGTTCAAAATTCTCGCATTGAAGACCTAAAAAGTAAGCGCGAGGGAATTGACACAAAGAAGAGTGAGCACAGATCTGAGTATGAGGCGCTAACTCTCGAACTCGACCGACTTCAAATAGAGCGTGCAGAGATCGAGAGCGGTAACGATGAATTCGATCGCGAACTCAACGAGATAAGACTTAAGGATAAGGAAAACAACGCTTCTCAGCAGGTGTGCTTCGAAACATTGCTTAAGGCTGAAAATGTGCTTCAACAGTTGCTTGACGAGCAGGCAAGACTTGGCTCTAAGCTTTGGGACGAATATGAAATAACCTATGAAGATGCGGTTGCTTGCAATTATCCTCCTGTTACCTCGGAAAATCGTGAAGAGGTTGCTCAGGAGCAAACCTCTTGCAAAAATAAGCTTCGCTTTATTGGCAGCTTCGATCCGGATGCTATTGAAAAGTATGCCGAGGTAAAGACTAGGTTCGATTACTATAATACACAGTATATAGATCTAACCAAGTCGCAGGAAGAGCTAATCGGTATTATTTCCAGAATAGAGGTTGAAATGCGTTCAAGCTTTATCACTGCATTCAATGATATAAATAAACAGTTTGGTATTACATTTAAGGAACTGTTTGGTGGTGGAAATGCCGAGCTTACACTATCCGACCCTGAGGATGTACTGACCTCGGGTATTGAGATTAAGGCGGCTCCTCCCGGAAAAATTATTAAGAGTATGTCTCTTCTTTCCGGTGGTGAGCAGTCGTTCGTTGCAATTGCGCTTCTATTCGCTATACTTAAGGTCAATCCCACGCCATTCTGTATCTTTGATGAGGTAGAGGCGGCACTTGATGAGGTTAATGTATATAGGTTTGGCGAATACATAAAGAAGCTTGGCGAGGATACCCAGTTCATTCTTATCACTCACCGTCGTGGTACTATGGAGGTTGGTGATAGGCTATACGGTGTCACGATGCCTCAGAACGGTATTTCTCAGGCTATCGAGCTTAATGTAAATGAAATAGAAGGAAAGCAGAAGGAGTTGCTTGATGGGGTTCTTTGAGAGATTAAAGGAAGGTCTGGTTAAAACCAAAAATGCAATAGTGGGACAGATTGATAAATTCTTCAAGATGTTCCGGAAGGTGGACGAGGAGTTATTCGAGGAACTCGAGGAGCTTCTCATATCCGCCGACATAGGATTTACTTCTACCGAGGCTATACTCGACGAACTTCGCGAAAATGTAAAGGATGAGAATATCCAAGATGCAGAGCAGGTGAAGGAGAAACTCTATGAAATACTTCGTCGTATGCTCGGCGAGCACGAACCGTTACACCTCGATACTAAACCTTCTGTTATTCTTGTAATAGGTGTAAACGGAGTTGGTAAAACTACATCAATCGGTAAGATAGCTGCAGAATTAAAGCGTCAGGGAAAGAAAGTCGTTGTTGCGGCAGCAGATACTTTTAGAGCGGCAGCAGCAGAACAGTTAACTGTATGGTGTGAAAGAGCAGGAGTTGACATTGTAAAGCAGGCTGCAGGTGCTGATCCGGCATCCGTGGTATATGATGCCATAAATGCTGTTAAAAGCAGAAAAGCAGATGTGCTTATAGTAGATACCGCGGGTAGACTTCATAACAAGAAGAACCTTATGGATGAACTTGCTAAGATAGATAGGGTTATAGGAAGAGAACTTGCGGGTTGCTCCAAGGAAACGCTCCTTGTGCTTGATGCTACAACCGGTCAGAATGCAGTCCTTCAGGCAAAAGAGTTCAAGGGTGCTTCTGATATAACAGGATTGATTTTAACCAAACTCGACGGTACTGCGAAGGGGGGAATTGTTCTCACTATCAAGCAGGAACTAGGAATACCGGTTAAATTTATTGGCGTTGGCGAGAAAATCGACGATATGAAGCCGTTCTCTGCAGAAGAGTTTGCCACCGCTTTGTTTGAAAAGGAATAAAATATGCTTACAAGTAAACAAAGGGCTTATTTGCGCTCACTTGCTCAAACTCTGGATGCAATATTCCAGGTAGGTAAGGGTGGAATAAGCGAAGAAATGTGCACACAAATATCGAATGCACTTGAGGCGAGAGAGTTGATAAAACTCCGTGTTCTTGAGAATAGTGGCTATACCGCAAGAGAGGCGGCAGACGACATTTCGTCAGCTACCGGCTCTGAAGTAGTTGCTTGCGTTGGTAATAGATTTGTTCTTTATCGTGAATCCGTAAAGAAAAAGAGAATCGAACTTCCCTAATATGATGGAAAAACTCGAATTGTTGCGCCACTCCCTTGCGGAAAGACTCTCTCGTGTTAGATATCTTCATACACTCGGTGTCGAGGCTGCTGCAGAACGACTTGGTGCTATATTATTGCCCCAAAAAATTTACGAGCTTCGCGCGGCAGCTCTATTACACGATATAGCAAAAGAGTTGGATATTAATGATCAATTGAAACTGATTGATGATTGTGGTATTATATTATCGGATGAAGATCGAGATACTATTTCAGCTCTACACGCATTTGCGGCTGTGCCTGTAATTAAGAAAGATTATCAATCTTTCGCCACCCCCGAGATTTTATCTGCCGTCTATAAGCATACCCTTGGCTCAAACGATATGTCTGTCTTTGATAAAATCATATATATTTCAGACTATATCGAAGACGGCAGGATATATAATAGTTGTCAGCGTGTTAGGGAGTATCTGAATACAGAACTTAAAGAGGCAGAAAAGTACGAAGATAGGATTAAAATACTAAATCGTGCGATAGTTATGTCTATTGATTATACGATCGCAAATCTTCTAGAAAATGGAAGAACCGTAAACCATACAACAATTAATACAAAAGAGGCCTTACTAACCTTAATTTAACATTAATTAAGTTGTCTATAATGTAAAAACTATCCTAAAAGACTTAGGAGGTTTTTATGCGAAAGGCGTTGTCTATATTATTGTTTGTTGCGTTTTTATGGTTTGCCATCACTTCTTTTAATTCCTATGACTTATCGGTAGAAGCGGCGTCGCCACTACAGCATGGATCTGTCACATATCTTGTGTGTGGATTTGATGAGGCGTCAGAGAATACCGATGCGTTGGTATTAGTTAACTACTCATTTGAGGAAGATGAATTTTCGCTTCTTCAAATACCGCGCGACACGTATTTTTCTTATGATACCGGCACTAAAATCAATGCTCTTTTTCCTAAACTCCGTAAAGGTGGGGTAGAAAAGTACGATGCGCTAAAAACGCTCACAAATGAATTGGCGAGGTCACTTGGCATTCATATAGATGGCTTTATTGGTTTATCATCGGATAATGTTATATCACTCATAGATAGTATGAACGGTGTAAACTTGAAACTGCCATTTGACATAGCAATAGAAGATACCAAAGGTAATGTTTTATTACCACTAAAAAGCGGTGATAATCACTTGAATGGTGAGCAAGCTGTCTTGTTCTTAAGGTCTAGAAATTCTTATGCTATGGCGGATATTGGTAGAATTGATGCACAGAAGTTTCTATTATCCGCTCTAATTAATAAGATGTGCAATGACCTTGGTTTCAAAGATAGTGTACGAGTTTTCACAGAGTTCCTAAAAAACTCAGTTGGAGATCATGATTATGATGGAATTCTTAAAATCTTGATTAAAAAACGAGGCAGTTTATCCGGTGTTGGAATTAAGTATGCCAATATTCCAGGCTCTACTGTCGTTTCGCAAGATGGTATTTGGTACTATTCAATCTCTAAAAATGCAACGGTAGAGTTGCTAAGATCAATGAATTTTGCAATTGTAGGTATAACAGATCCTGATCTAAGGTTCTATAACGCTAATAAGAGTTTTAGTGATATTTATTACAGCAAGATAATTAAGCCGAAGATCTATACTGACGAGAGCCTATTTGGTATTGAAATTAAAGAAAAATGACTAAGTAGTATGAAAGGTTATTTTAATGCAGACAGGAAAAACTAACGAGTTAAAAGGGGCATCTTCTTTAGCTGTGGCTGAAGAGATTGTCAGAGTTTTGCTCTCTAAAAAAGGGTTGGATGTAAAACTGTTTAATGTTGGCGAGACATCCGCAATCACCGATTATTACATTAATGTTACCGGTAGATCCAACACTCAGGTTGCCGCCTTGGCAGACGAGGTGGTCTATCGTCTTGGGCTAAGAGGATGCGATGCACTAAGAGTAGAGGGTAGACAGGCTAACTCTTGGTTGCTTGTTGACTATGGTGATGTTATTCTTAATGTTTTCGACACTGCTTCACGCAAGTTCTATGATTTAGACAGACATTTTTTGTTATATAATAATGTCGATATTACTTATCTTGTCGAAGAGGTCGACAACATGTTTTCATTGGAGAATAAATAAATTATAAAAGGATATAAAAGGTATGCACTACGATTATTCTAGAATCGAAAAGAAATGGCAGCAAGCGTGGGATAGAGCACGCGCATTTGAGGCGAAGCAGGATTTCACTCTTCCGAAGTACTTTGCCCTTGTAGAATTTCCGTATCCCTCGGGACAGGGCCTTCATGTAGGTCACCCGCGTCCTTATACCGCGCTCGATATTGTTTCGAGGAAAAAAAGGATGCAGGGCTTTAATGTTTTGTTCCCGATGGGTTGGGATGCTTTTGGTCTTCCTACCGAAAACTATGCCATTAAGAATAAAATCCACCCCAAAATTGTAACAGAGAATAATGTTGCTAGGTTTAAGTCTCAGCTGAAGGCTCTCGGTCTCTCGTTTGATTGGTCTCGTGAAATCAACACAACCGATCCCTCTTACTACAAGTGGACACAGTGGATATTTCTTCAGCTTTTCAAAGCCGGTCTTGCATATAAAAAGGAGATGGCTGTTAACTTCTGCACATCCTGCAAGGTAGTTTTAGCAAATGAAGAGGTTGTTAATGGCGTATGTGAGCGTTGCCAGTCTGCTGTCATCAGAAAGGTTAAGAGCCAGTGGATGTTAAAGATTACCGAGTACGCAGAAAAGCTTATCTCCGGACTTACAGGCCTTGATTTCATAGAGCGCGTTAAGGCACAGCAGATTAACTGGATCGGTAGATCTACCGGTGCCGAGATTGACTTCTCAACAACAACCGGTGATAAATTGACCGTTTATACAACCAGATGCGACACACTCTTTGGAGCTACCTATATGGTTATTGCGCCTGAGCACGAGTTTGTAACTAAGCATAAGGATCTTATTTCGAACTATGATGAGGTAGAGGCTTATCGACTTACAGCTTCTCGTAAGTCTGATTTTGAGCGCACAGAACTTGTCAAGGAGAAGACCGGAGTTGAATTAATTGGCGTTAAGGCTATAAATCCCGCTAATGGAGCTGAGATTCCGATCTTCATTTCCGACTATGTTCTCGCCGGTTATGGTACCGGTGCAATTATGGCTGTTCCTGCTCACGATGAGCGCGACTGGGAGTTTGCTAAGAAGTTTAACCTTCCTATTATTGAGGTTGTAGCAGGTGGAAATGTCGAAGAGGGAGCATTTACCGATGTCGCTACCGGCGTTCTTGTTAACTCGGGCTTCCTTAATGGTCTTGAAGTTGCAGATGCAAAGGCTAAAATGATTGAGTTTCTTGAAGAGCGTGGAATAGGTTCCGGCAAGGTCAACTATAAGCTTCGTGACTGGGTATTCTCTCGCCAGCGTTATTGGGGAGAGCCTATCCCTGTTGTAAACTGTCCTAAGTGTGGTTGGGTTGCTATCCCCGAAGATCAGCTTCCGCTTGAACTCCCTGAGGTAGCATCCTATGAGCCTACTGAAAACGGTGAGTCTCCGCTCTCGCTTATGACCGATTGGGTCAAGTGCAAGTGCCCTCAGTGTGCTGCTGATGCAGAGCGAGAAACCGATACAATGCCTCAGTGGGCTGGATCCTCGTGGTACTTCTTAAGGTATTGCGATCCTCATAATAACGAGGCGCTGGCATCTCGTGAGGCACTTGAATATTGGATGCCTGTTGATTGGTATAATGGCGGTATGGAGCATACTACGCTTCACCTCCTTTACTCCAGATTTTGGTCAAAGTTCCTATATGACATCGATGTTGTGCCTTGTCCCGAGCCTTATGCTAAACGTACCAGTCACGGAATGATACTCGGAGAAAATGGTGAGAAGATGTCCAAGTCTCGCGGAAATGTTGTTAATCCCGATGATATCATACGCGAATACGGCGCGGATACAATGAGACTTTATGAGATGTTCATTGGTGACTTCGAGCAGGCAGCACCCTGGAATCCTCAGTCGATTAAGGGGTGTAAGAGATTCCTTGAGAGGTTCTTAAATCTCACAGAGCTGGCATCCGGAGAGGGCACCACACCTGAACTTGAAAAGCATATCCATAAGCTAATAAAGAAGGTCACTGCCGATATTGATGCAATGAAGTTCAATACGGCAATTGCCGCTATGATGGCCTGCATTAACACAATATACGAGATTGGTAAGATCACGCGCGACGAACTTGCAACACTGGCAAGGCTCCTCTCGCCCTTTGCTCCACATATTGCAGAAGAGGTTTATTCGATTCTCGGTTATACCGAACTCGTTTCACTTGCTAAGTGGCCGGAGTATGACGAAACAAAGACCAAGGACGACGCTATTGAGATGCCTGTTCAGGTTAATGGCAAGGTTCGTTCTGTTGTCGTTGTACCTGTTTGTGCAAGCAAAGACGATATACTAGCCATTGTTAAGGCTGATGATAAGATATCGCAGGCAATCTCTGGAAAGACCATAATTAAAGAAATTGTTGTTCCCGGCAAGATCATTAATATCGTTATAAAGTAATACATTTGGGCTACCGTTTCTAGGTAGCCCCTTTCTTTTAGAAAAAATGTAAAATAGAAAAATCTTTTTATAAACCTATTGACAAAATATATTTTTTGTGTTATGATAATATGGCTTGAATAAGAATGCGAGTGTAGTTCAATGGTAGAATTCCAGCCTTCCAAGCTGGTCGCGTGGGTTCGATTCCCATCACTCGCTCCAGGATATGCGCCCTTAGCTCAGTGGATAGAGTGCCCGGCTACGAACCGGTAGGTCGAAGGTTCGAATCCTCCAGGGCGCGCCATAGAAAAGTCACCCCAAGTGCGGGGTGACTTTTCTATTCCGCTTCCTTGCTGGCTTCGACCTTGCGTGCGCAGCACGAGAAGGTGCGCATACCGCTTGCGGTATCTTCGCCGCAGGCGAATACCCTCCAGGGCGCTACGCTGCGGGGTTGCATTTTCTATTGCTCAC
>JAZOPN010000067.1:0-6599 GCA_045655565.1 Eubacteriales bacterium
CATGCAGGAGAGCCAGAAGTTTGGCACCATCTTTTTCTCGTCATAGGGGTTCATCCGGATAGGCAGACCTGAGAGCCCCGCCTTATACCTCTCGTAAATCGCGCGCTTTGCCGCAATATGCTCCTCTAGGTGGGGGTATTGACCTCTAACAACACCTGCTATAACATTGCTCATGCGGTAGTTGTAGCCAAGCTCCTCGTGCTGGTACCAGGGCGCATTCTCACGGCTCTGTGTCGACCACTTGCGAGCCTTGTTCGCACACTCGAGGTCGTCGGTCAGGAGCATGCCGCCCGACGAGCCTGTTATTATCTTATTTCCGTTAAAGGAAATTACGCCATATGTACCGAATGTACCGGTCTGTTTGCCCTTATATGTCGCGCCGAGCGACTCTGCCGCGTCCTCGACTATCACGGCACCGTGCTTCTCGCAAATTGCCATAATCTCGTCCATCTTAGCGGGTGTGCCGTATAGGTTGGCAAGCACAACGACCTTGACATCGGGGTATATCTCAAAAGCGCGCTCCAGGGCAATCGGGTCCATATTCCAAGTGTCATATTCAGTGTCAATAAAAACAGGAATACCACCCTCGTAAACCACTGGGTTGACAGTCGCATCAAAGGTCATATCCGTACAGAATACATAGTCACCGCGTTTAACTCCCGCGAGCTTCATAGCCAGATGCAGTGCCGATGTGCCGGAAGCAAGACCAACCGCATACTTACAGCCGAGCTTTTCAGTCGTAATTCTCTCGACCTCGTTTATATTCTCGCCAACAGTGCTCATCCAGTTGGTACGATAAGCCTCTGTAACATATTCCAGCTCCTTGCCGTGCATTGTGGGCGTAGCCAACCAGACCTTTTTCTCGAACGGCTTAATTTCCATTATAACCTCCCATACAAGCATACGTGCTCGCACTAATAATAAATATCTTACAAAATTATAGCACAGTATATATATATTGTCAAGACAAGCAAGTTACTTTTCGCGCATATGCACAAAACAAAAAGGCATTTTCTGTGTAGTTTTTCCGTTTTTTGTGACACTTTCCATACGCTGTGACACCAACCTGCCTGCGTAAACTTCGTATATAGCGCAAGCATAGACACATTTGTACCCAAAAGCAACACGGACCGAACGCCAAGATAATAGCCCTAGTGCGAGATGTATCGCAAGCCTAGCGCAGAACTGCTAAGCACCAAATAACCGGCTCACTTTCTCGCACCAAAAGAAAAAGCGAGCCGAAGCTCGCTTTATTCAATCTCAGCCTTTAGATCGCGCGACATCAACTCGCGCATAGCCTCAATAGGTGATTTCCCATTTTTCATAATGTCGTATACAGCTTGTGTTATCGGCATCTCCACGCCATATTTCTCGGCAAGCGCGACAGCGGCCTCCAGCGCGTGATATCCCTCGACAACCATTCCAATTTCTTCCTTAGCCTTCTCATAAGGAAGGCCCTTGCCGATAAGCTCTCCACAACGGTTGTTGCGCGAGTGGCGTGATGTGCAGGTAACAATAAGGTCACCAATTCCTGCTAAGCCCATAAACGTGCGTCTCTTGCATCCCATGGCAAGACCGATGCGCGTAATCTCTGCCACACCTCGAGTTATCAGCATAGCCTGAGAGTTGTCGCCGTAGCCCATACCTCGGTTAATACCCGAGGCAATCGCTACAATATTCTTAAACGCACCCGCTATCTCGACACCGAGCACATCGGTGTTGGTATATACCCTCATGCAAGAGCTTGCAAAGGTTTTTGCCACGCGCATCGACACCTCCTCGTCGGTCGAGGCGGATACAATGGAGGTCGGCATACCCATAGCAACCTCCTCTGCGTGAGTAGGGCCTGATAGAGCCACTAAACTGCAACTAAGGTGGGGGCGTGTCGAGTTAATCTCGTCTTCGATAACCTCCGTCATAGTCTTAAGCGTGCTTTTTTCGATACCCTTAGCAGCGCTGGCGAGTATCATTCCGTCTCTAATATAGGGTGCAGCCAGCCCTGCTGTTGCGCGTATAAATTCCGAGGGAACAACGAAAAGTATCATCTCTCCATCGGATATATCGGCTATATTCTTAGTATACTTTAATGCCTCGGGCATAACGCATCCCGGTAAATTTTTATGTACCCTTTTCTCGGCTAACTCGTCAATTTCGCTAGGTATTGCCGACCATAGAGTTACATCGTGCTCCCCCTTGGCAAGCAGTGCCGCCAAAGCCGCACCCCAGGTTCCCGCACCTAATATATATATCTTCATAAATCTACCCCCATCGGTGGTTTTTAGTATATTTTAGCACATTAGAAAGAAAAAAGCAAGACCCACGCAAAAAGGCGCAGGTCCCGCGTAAATTATCACTTAGAAAAACGGCGCAAAGTGTGCGCGCAATCCAACCCTAGACGAAAGCTCTTTTTTGTTATTCAAAAACCGTGATATTGCCTATCATAGCGCATTTGTCAAGGAATTCCTCGCGATAGGAATTCATACCTACGGTTTCAGTCACCTCAATCATAATATATCTTGCCTCGGTAGGAGCAAAGCGTTCGATGTTCTCTTCACCGAGCACGCGACAAATAACGCGCTTTACAAGAGAAAAACTCTCGCCATCATCGCTTGTGTAAATGTTGTACTTGCTGAGTAGGCTTGGCGTTTCGTCGTGGGGGTTCCAGCCGGGATTATTCCCCTGCCTAATTATCTGGTGTGGATAATACCCGATGGCCGACACCTTGCGCCTATTCTTCATATCTATAACTATCTTTGGCGTTTTTGAGTTGGATTTATAACTGTTGTAGGGGTCTTGGTCGATAAGCTCCGGTGCGGGTACACCGTCTGCCACAGCGCTGAAGCCATTCATATCGAGCGCGGTAAGACTAGGTGTCTCAACCTCGCCATCAAATGCTCTTCCACACCATACAGGCATCGACCAGGTTTTGTTTCCACATCCGTCGATAAGCCTTAGGTAGAAGTATCTCGCGCTGTCTGATTTGATCTCAAACTCGGTCACCCTGCCGGTTATATCACAACGGTGCGCTACCTCGCCATAGTCGGTTATAACCTCGCATAGAGTCGGCATAGCCGATGCGTCATCCTCGAAAAGATCAATCTCGAGTCTAAAGCGGTAGTTGTCTGTAAGTGCAAGATCGGCAGGGGCATAGCATCCGTTGACCGAATACTTTAGTTTGACCTTGCCGGACTCTGTCGCATAGAAACGGCAGGCGCGAAACGCCTCGTGAAACGCCTCACGGGTCTTGTCTTTCGCAATAATAACGGTTTTGCCGGGACAGAAATCGAAGCCCCAGTTCGGGCCGTGGCAGTCGCCTGAGCAGGTTGTGCTCACTCTAAAGCCGGCATCGAGTGCCAGTGATATCGCATACTCGTGAATAATATTACACTTGTAGGGTGTGCCACTTCCCATCTCTATTCCACGGAAGAGGTTCAGCATAAGCTCGCTATTTCTCCTTTTGAAGTCGAAATTCCATATTCCCTTAGTGCTGAAACCGACAATGTGAGGATGTGCGAAAAAGGCAACCGGGAGAGCTGAGTATTTCATCTCATCTTCGAAACTATTCCAGTTGTCCGGATTGCCATAGCCTGCGGAAGCGAGCACAACTATCTCGCCACCGTGCCTGTGGTCTATTCCCAGTCTGTCCTGCTCGACAAACTTAACCTCGGACTCCGACCCGGCAAAAACCACGGGTGCTGTGAGATCTTCCGCATGCTTGAAGCCACGGTAAAAGTCGCGGTCATTGGTGACACCCGCGTGGTCGGAAATAACCGTTAGGTCGAGCGCGCCATCAGCCACTACGGTGTCGAGATAATCGGTAATGTCCTCCGTCTCGTGCAGAGCAAACGGCTCTGCTTTGTGTATCATAGATGTGTGTGCGTGCAGGTCTGCTCGGTAATAATGTAGCTCACCATCTGCCGTTGCCATAGGACGGGCGGAAACCTTCACCTCGTATTTTTCACCGAGATACTCAGCATACACCAAGCCACGGCCCTCACTCCATATTGAAATAAGAGCAACATTCTTTGGCGAAAGTTCACTGCCCGAAAAGTCTCTCACCCTTGCTACCTCACCGTCGGCAAACCAGGTTACAGGGGAGTTTTCATCTATCCCCTCGCCGGTAAGTTCTATCGGCAGAACATCACCGACATAGGTATCAACGCTCTCTTTTGAAAGCTTTATCATAACAGACTCTTCCATAAATACCTCCATAGCTTAATCCTGTTTTTATATGACATTAGAAACTGTACCATATTCCGTAGCCATAATTATACACTAACTCCGCTAGTCTTGTGTTCTTTTGGCCTATGCTGAGCTTTGCCGCTCGAAATATCGCTCAAGGTCGCTTATTACGGCCGCCGCCATATCCTCGCCCATTGGAAAGGACATCTTCATCGACACGTGCATCGGCAGAGTGTAGCAGGAGTGCTCCGCCCCGATGCGGCGCTCCACCGCCGCCGCGCACTCGCGAACGTCACGAAGCTGTCCGTCAACGTCTATTCCAACCCAGATGTACATATTTCGGTCATCTCCTCAAAACGTTAAATCGCGCCTTATCGGCGCATCCCGAAGTATACGCGCTGGGCCACTCCGCCGAGAAGCAGATCGATCTCACACTCGTCAAAGCGCTCGCGGTCGCTCGCATCCTCTATAAGCTCGCGATAGCTGCGCTTAAGGAAGATTCCCGGGCAATCGGTGCCCCACATAATCCTATCCGCGCCAACCAGATCCATAGCGCATCTAAGATAATCGCGCCTCTCGGGTAGATGCAGGTTGATGTTGGCGGCATCAAAGTACACACGCTCACCCGCAAGCCTCGTCAAAAGCTCCAGGCGCTCGGCATTCCTTCCATCATCGCTCGGAAACAGCATATGTGCAACGACGAGCGTAAGATCGGGATAACGATCGCGAACACGGCAAAGCGCATCCACCTGACAGCTCTCGCTTCCAAGCACACCGGTGTCCACCGTCACTACAACGCCGCGGCGCTCCGCCTCGGCAAATACGGGCGCAAGCTGCGCACCATCAACTCGCAGGCCCTCATGGTAGCCGCAAAGCCCATACCCACGGCTCATCTCAAGCTTCAATATACGGAGGCCAAGGCGATCCACAAGATTCTCGAATATCCGCTCGCGGGAAGCCGCAAAGGGATCCAGCGTCCCCGCACCTACAAATCTGTCGGGATATTTCCGCACCGCCTCCGCCGTGTAGGCGTTATGAAAGCCGTAGTTAGAACCCTGGAGCAGAACCGCACGGTCTACGCCCGCCTCATCCATTAGGCAGACCAGCATCTCGGGCGAAAAGCCAGTGTCGCCGTGCTCCGGCCGCAGGAATCTCTCTCGCTCACCGGTGGCCCACACCACCTCGCCGCCGCCAATGGCGCGCGCCTCGCCTCTGGGGCCAAAGCCCGTCAGCCTTTCATATACGTGTGCATGCGCATCTATGACCATATTTACCTCACACCGCTCGCGAGCAAGCTGCGCCAAGAGCGACGCGCGCTTCATCGCCCGCAGGCCTATTCTGCAATTTTGTTTTCCCGCGTGCTCTCACCGTATTTGCACTCTCTGGCATTACTGCCACGTTTGCGCTCTCGGGTATTATCGCCGCGATAGGCGCACCCATTTGCACGATGCCGCCACGTTCATGCTTATTCTACCACACTCCCGCGAGCATGTCAATATTCGCGCGAAGCAACATCCCAAATAAAATACGCCGCTCGCGGGCGATGCCGAAGCGAGCGCTTGTTATAGTTGAGGCATTGTTGCCAAAAATCATTAAAAAGAGAGCAATAGCGAGCTTCGCTTCAAGATAAAACGCGGTTGTTTTATTATTTTTGATAAACTATTCGCTTCGGGCGTTCTTGCAAGGGCATTTGCTGACGGTGTACGAGCTCCACTTTTTTCGTTTATAATCCAAGCACTCTTCAATGTAAGGGTGCTTTTTTAGTGGAAGTAATAGTTATCGCAACATTCCTGCCCTCAAGGACCTTTTCAAAACGCAACGCTGTGCCGGTAGAATCGCTCACTAGGCTAACATCATCGGGGTCGATAACCGCCTCAATGATATTCTCAATGTTTACATCATCTATCGCCTTTTGTCCTCTAGGAGCTTCGGTTGTCTCGTTTCCGTGAGAGTCGTATATATGGAAAACAAAATTGCTTGCCAGGACAAAATCATATCCTGTTATATCCTCTCCGGTGCGTGCCCTAACAAGTGCTGCGGTCTTATCACTGATAATACCTATGTGCAGGCGTTCAAACGGTGGGTTACTCTTCGAGCGTCTTATAAACTCTATGATCTCATCATAATCGCGTACAACGCGATCCTTGCCACTGCTCGCGATGTGCCTTACCCTCGTAGCATCGTACTCCCCAAGCGATTTAAGTGCCTCGGGCAGAGCATATCTTTCTTCGTGTTCTGTTACATCAGCCACTTCTTCTGTATCAGCGATTTCCTCGACATCAGCGGTATAGATAATGCCGTTGTCCTGGTTGATATTCGATGCAGATAGCCTAGCGAACATCTCTCGGTATTGCTTTAGATAGCTTCTGGCGGCTCGGGATAGCCCCTTGTCACTCTTATATGCCTTTATAGCCCCT
>JAZOPN010000068.1:0-10579 GCA_045655565.1 Eubacteriales bacterium
TTTCTTCGTTTTAATATTTTTTAGTTCAGGGCAATATCACACCACACCTCGGTGGGTAGAAATTTTTAGTTCATAACACAGGATTGGAGCCCGACGGCGTAGTTACCTACGCCTAGCTTGGTGACATACGTGCGTTAAGGACAAAATCACACCACACCTCGGTGGGGTAGAAATTTTTAGTTCATAACACAGGATTGGAGCCCGACGGCGTAGTTACCTACGCCTAGCTTGGTGACAATCGTGGGTTAGGGACAAAAATTACACCACACCCTGTGCGAGCATTGCTTCGGCAACCTTAACAAATCCCGCTATATTCGCTCCGGCAACAAGGTTACCTGCCATTCCATAGTCGCGAGCGGCAGTGGAGGCGTTGCGGTAGATATTTTCCATTATTGCGCTGAGGCGAGTGTCTACTTCCTCAAATGTCCAGGACATACGCTCGGAGTTCTGGGTCATCTCAAGCGCGCTGGTTGCTACGCCACCTGCATTTGCTGCCTTTGCCGGGGCAAACAGAATGCCCGATTTGAGGAATGCGGCAACAGCCTCAGGGGTGGAGGGCATATTCGCGCCCTCGGCAACAGCCATTACGCCATTAGCGATTAGAGCATTTGCAGACTCGAGGTTAATCTCGTTCTGAGTAGCACAGGGGAGTGCGATATCGCACTTTATAGTAAATATGCCAGAGCATCCCTCGGTATAAACAGCCTCGGGGTGTGACTGGGTATAGGTCTTAATTCTCTCGCGACGTACCTCTTTAATCTCCTTGACGGTTGCGAGGTCGATGCCACGTGCATCATATACATAGCCCGAGGAGTCGGACATTGCAACAACCTTAGCACCCATCTCGGTTGCCTTCTCTGCAGCATAGATAGCAACATTGCCAGAGCCGGAGATTATAACAGTCTTACCCTCAAAGCTCTCTCCCTTATCGCGGAGCATAGCGCGTGTGAAGTAGCACAGGCCGTATCCGGTAGCCTCGCGACGGGCGAGAGAGCCACCGTAGGTAAGTCCCTTGCCTGTAAGAACACCTTCGTATAGGTTAGTCAAGCGCTTGTACTGACCGTACATAAAGCCGATCTCACGCGCACCAACACCGATGTCACCCGCAGGGACATCCTCATCCTTGCCGATGTACTTGTATAACTCGTTCATAAAGGACTGGCAGAAGCGCATAACCTCTCCGTCACTCTTTCCCTTTGGATCAAAGTCGGAGCCACCCTTACCGCCACCGATGGGCAGACCTGTAAGAGAGTTCTTGAAAATCTGCTCGAAGCCGAGGAACTTTATAATACCCTCGTAAACAGATGGATGGAAACGGATACCGCCCTTGTATGGGCCAATCGCGCTGTTGTACTGAACACGGAAGCCACGGTTTACCCTGACCACACCGTTATCATCCACCCACGGAACGCGGAACTTGATGATGCGCTCAGGCTCGACAAGACGCTCAAGAACACCGGATGTGATATATTTCGGGTTCTTCTCGATTACGGGCTCGAGAGACTCTAGAACCTCGAGAACCGCCTGATGAAACTCCGGCTCACCGGGGTTGCGCTGAACTACTCTGTCATAGATTTCTTTTACTGCTTGGTTTTTAAGCATTCTTCTATACCTCACAAGACTAAAATATTTTATGCTAGTATTGTACTACATTCCCACCAAAAAATCAAGAGGTGTTGCAAGTTTTTATAATTTTGTTGCAAAAATCCGATAGTAAATATCATTTTGTATGCACTGCCTGCAATTTAATATTACGGTACATTCAAATTACAAGAGTATCTCGCTGTTTTAGGTGCGATTTTGTCACTTTCCACACTTTACCAAGTCTATTTTACCCTGCTTCGGGAAAAATATAAAGGTAAAATGCGAGGTATGCGATGGAAAGAACAAAGAGAGCGCCAAAACTTAGGTTACCGGCGCGTGCAGGAGTATGGAATATACTATCCGCGATCGTCGCGCGCGGTGTCGGCGTGGTTGGAACGCCTATTTTTACGCGCCTGCTCACCCCCACGGAATATGGTCTGTATCCGCTATATACCACCTGGCTTGGTGTACTAACCTCGGTCTTGACGCTTGGACTAACCGGTGGGGCGATTTTGCGCGGTTTCCAGCGGTATGAGGGTAGGCGTGTCGAGTTTTTGTCGGCTGCGATGGGGCTTTTTTTAACCGTTTTCGGTACCTGTTCGGTGGTTGTGCTCTTATTTTTAGGGGAGATTTCGCGCCTCTCTGGGCTATCTGCATCAGTGCTCGGAATGCTCCTCTCGGAGATATTATTGTCGGGTATAATATCCTTTATGCTCGCGCGACAAAAGTATGAATACAAGTATCGCGAAACTGCGCTGATCAACATTCTAAGTGCCGTTGGAGTACCGCTCGTATCGGTCGCACTTGTAAGGTATACGCCATATCACGCTGAGGCGAGGATAGTAGGCTCACTCCTAGTATCTGCGCTTATCGCTATACCGCTGTTCTATAAAATGATGCGTGGGTGCGATAGGCTATACAATAAGGAAATATGGCGGTATCTCTTGTCGGTGAGCCTGCCACTGCTCCCCTCACTCATATCCTCGTCACTAATTCTGCGCGCCTCCGAGATGGTGATAGCAACAAGCCACGGTAGTGAGGCTCTCGGCAAATACTCTGTTGCCATATCGGTTGGCCTGGCACTTACCGTGATAACAAATGGTCTTGGGCAGGTATTCGCGCCCTGGATATTAAGGCGAATAAGCGCGGGAGAGGTGGCGGTGGCAAGAGAATATGTAATGCTGGCTATGCGCGGACTTATACTAACCGCGCTTCTCTTGCTCTCCGTAGCACCTGAGCTAATAAAAATTATTACCCCACCGCCATACCACGATGCACTGCCCGCGGTATATCCGCTAATGCTATCAGTAGTGGCTATGTTTATATCTAATGTGACTATGTCGGGTGGTCTATACTATGAGAAAAATGCTCGCGCCTCGCTCCCTACCGTCATTGTCGCGGTGCTATCTGTTGCGGTGGCGGTGCTGCTCCTCCCATCGCTCGACTACCGCTTTGCCGGGGTGTTCACCCTGCTCGGCTATACACTGCTTGCCATTCTCAACTCTCTCGGCTTTCACCGTCTCTCAGGTGAGCGATTAGTCGACACGGGTGCCACCCTCGGCGCACTCTCGCTCGGTGCATTATATGCGACTGTCCTTTATTTGTTGCGCGGTATTCTTGTAGCAAGGCTTATTATGGCGGTTATAATTCTGCCTATTTTATTTAATACAGCAAGGCGCGTATGGCAAGGGGTAAAGGAAGCGTAAGCGGAGCGTTTCGGACTATAATAATCTTTCGCCTGTGGCGAAATGAAACAAGAAAAAGGTGCGCTGAGCGCACCTTTTTCTATATTACTTTCCCTGCTCCTTGAGTGCGGCGCGTCTTTGCGCCTGCATTCTCTTCCTGGTCGGGGTGTCAAGGATAGCCTTACGAAGTCTAATAGACTTAGGCGTTACCTCGATAAGCTCCTCGTCGGTGATAAACTCGATGGCTTCCTCAAGCGAGAGCTGGATGGGGGTGATAAGGGTGAGCTTCTCATCAGCACCGGAGGAACGGATGGCGGTGAGATGCTTCTCCTTACATACATTAACCTCGATGTCATCGGGCTTGGGGTTCTCTCCTACTATCATACCCTCATATACGGGTGTAGCCGGGCCGATGAACAAGGGACCTCTATCCTGTGCCTGGTATAGGCCATAGGTGGTAGATATACCCTTTTCCGAGGCAACGAGCGAGGATGTAAACCTTGTCTTAATCTCGCCACGGAATGGCTCATAACCGGCGAATATAGTGGAAATCAGTCCCTCACCGCGCGTGTCGGTCAGAAGCTCGCTACGGTAGCCAAACAGACATCTGGTGGGTATGTTATAGAATAGCTTCTGGCGTGTGCCGTTGAGTTGCATATCAACAAGCGTTCCCTTACGCGAGCCGAGCTTCTCCATTACAGAGCCGACATACATCTCGGGGACATCGACTATTACATCCTCGATAGGCTCACAGCGAACACCGTCTATCTCCTTATATAGCACACGGGGGTTAGAACAGCATAGCTCATATCCCTCTCTGCGCATATTCTCGATGAGGATGGAGAGGTGCATCTCGCCTCTGCCCGCTACGCGGAATGAGTCGGTGGTGTCACCGTCCTCGACACGGAGAGAGACATCGCGAAGAAGCTCGCGATATAGGCGCGCACGAAGGTGGCGAGAGGTAACGAATTTACCCTCTTTACCCGCGAATGGCGAGTCATTAACCGAGAATGTCATCTCCATCGTAGGCTCACCGACCTTGACAAACTCAAGTGGCTCAACACGGGCGGGAGAGCATACGGTATCACCGATGGCGATATCCTCGCAACCCGAGAAGCAGACGATGTCACCAACCTTAGCCTCGGTTACGGGGACACGCTTCAGTCCGTCGAATTGATATATCGAAACAATCTTAGCCGGGCGCGACTTACCGTCACCGTGGAAGTTCGCAATAGCGACACCCTGCCCCTGCTTAATCACTCCGCGCTCAATGCGACCGATGCCTATTCTACCGACAAACTCGTTGTAGTCTATCGAGGATACGAGCAATTGAAGCGGATCATCCTCCTCACCCTCGGGGGCAGGCATATACTCAAGAATGGTGTCAAGCAGAGGTGTAAGGTCGGTGCCGGGTGTGTGGGGGTCGAATGACGCAGTACCCGCTCTACCCGAGCAGAAGAGCATCGGGGAGTCAAGCTGCTCATTGGTAGCATCGAGTTCAAGAAGAAGCTCCAGCACCTCGTCGCCAATCTCGTCAAGGCGAGCGTCGGCTCTATCAACCTTATTGACAACAACTATGACCCTGTGGTTCATCTGCAGAGCACGCTCAAGAACAAAGCGTGTCTGTGGCATCGGTCCCTCGGCAGCGTCAACAAGCAGGATAACGCCGTTTACCATCTTCAGTATGCGCTCAACCTCGCCACCGAAATCTGCGTGACCGGGGGTGTCGATAACATTAATTTTAACGCCCTTGTAGTGTATAGCGGTATTCTTAGCAAGTATGGTTATTCCGCGCTCACGCTCGAGATCGCCCGAGTCCATTACGCGGTCCTCCATCTCCTGATTTTCACGATAGATACCACCCTGACGGAGCATCTCATCGACAAGGGTTGTCTTACCGTGGTCGACGTGGGCGATTATCGCGATGTTTCTCAAATCTGTACGCTTCATTCTCTATTCCTCAAATAATCGAATTAATAACTTTTACCAACTAAATATTATATCACAAAGGTATGAGAAAATCAAGTAATTTTTGCGCGAGATATGTAATATTATGTATTTAATCTCACGAGCGGCACTCACCGTACCAAGAAAATCATTCTAAAAATCAAAAATAAAGCGAAGATGCCTGCAAAAAGCACCCTCGCTTATTTTTTATACACTTATTTTTTATTTGGTTATGCCAAAAGGTCGAAGACCGATATTACCTGATTACTCTGGTTTTGATAATACCGTCAATCGCATTGATTGCTCTAATCACGCTGTCGGGTACATCAACGCCGACCTCAACGATGGTGTATGCGTACTCACCGCGAGAGCCGTTCGAGAGGTTCTCGATATTGATACCGCGAGCGGAAACCGCCGAGGTAATCTGCGAGAGCATATTAGCTATATTGAGGTGGCAGATGCAGATACGAGCCGCACCTGTATGGGGAATAGCCACATTCGGGTAGTTAACCGAATTGTGAATGTTACCTGTGGTGAGGAACTCAACAAGCTCGTCTGCCGCCATAACCGCGCAGTTGTCCTCGCTCTCGGCAGTAGATGCACCGAGGTGGGGGATGTTCACGGTCTTGGGCAGGGTGAGGGTCTCTTCGGTCGGGAAGTCGGTGACATATGCTGCGACCTTACCGCTCTCGAGTGCCTCGCGAATAGCATCGGTGTCGACGAGGTCGGCACGCGCGAGGTTGATGATGCGGACACCGTCCTTCATCTTCGCGATGGTCTCGCGGTTAATCATACCCTTAGTAGTCTTGGTAGAGGGCACGTGCAGGGTGATATAGTCAGCCTTCGCGTAAATCTCGTCATAGCTGTCAGCGTGCTCTATCGAGCGAGATAGGCTCCAAGCAGCGTGAACGGTTATGTAGGGGTCGCAACCGACAACCTTCATACCGAGCGAGCGAGCCGCGTTAGCAACTAGGCCGCCGATAGCACCGAGACCGATAACGCCGAGCGTCTTGCCGAGTATCTCGCAGCCTGCGAACTTGGACTTGCCTGCCTCAACAGCCTTAGCAACGCCACCCTCAACGCCTGGGAGAGTCTTTGCCCACTCAACGCCACCAACGACATCTCGCGATGCGAGCATAAGAGCCGCCATACATAGCTCCTTAACACCGTTTGCATTCGCACCGGGTGTGTTAAATACCACTATACCCTGTGCCGCGCACCTGTCAAGGGGAATATTGTTTACACCTGCACCTGCCCTTGCGATAGCGAGAAGCTCCTCGCCAAAGGTCATATCGTGCATAGAAGCCGAGCGAACCATTATAGCATCGGGATTTTCAACATCGGTGCCAACTGTGAACGCTGCACCAAATCTGTCGGTGCCAATCTTAGCAATCTTATTCAAAAGTTGAATTTTCATTTTTTAGCCCTTCTTTTAGGTATGTATTGCCTGCAATTTTAGCAGGCGTCTTGGCTGTAACGGTAAAGCCTTGCGAAAAATCAGTCGCACCGGATGCTCCTAAATTTTCATTTTGTCTTATCGACACAGCGGTACGCGCAGGTTTATTTTCAGATAGAATTGGTGATTCTCAAGTGCCAGGCGTACAAAGGTACGTCAAACGAGAGAGCGACAATTATAGCGAAAATAAATCAAGCGTCGAATTTGGGGTTCTCTGCGGCGAACTTCTTCATAAACTCTACCAGCGCCTCTACGCCCTCGTACGGCATTGCGTTGTAGATGGATGCGCGCATACCGCCTACTGACCTGTGTCCCTTTAGGTTCTTGAGGCCTGCGGCAGCGGCTTCTCTGGCGAACTTCTTATCAAGCTCAGCATCGCCGGTTACGAATACTACATTCATCATAGAACGGCAACGACGGTCAACGGGTGCTGTGTAATACTGCTGGCTGTCAAGGTAATCATAAAGGAGGCTTGCCTTGCGCTCGTTACGACGCTTCATCTCGTCAAGTCCGCCGATGGAGAGTATCCACTCGAACACGAGCTTAGCCATATAGATGCACCAGCAGGGAGGTGTGTTATACATAGAGTCGTTATCCGCCATAAGCTTGTAGTCAAGCATAGCGGGTGTGTCCTCGCGAGCAGATCCGATGAGGTCCTCACGAACTATAACGATGGTGAGGCCGGCAGGTGCAACATTCTTCTGTGCGCCGGCGTAGATAAGACCGAACTTGGAAACATCAATAGGCTCGGAGATGATGCAAGAGGACATATCGGCAACAAGCGGAATAGAGCCTGTGTCAGGTATGTAGTTAAACTTAGTACCATAGATGGTGTTGTTAAAGCAGATGTGAACATAGTCTGCGTCGGGACGGAAGTCCTTAGTCTCGGTGTGAGGGATGGTGGAGAATGTAGGTGTAGCACCGGCGGAGGACGCCGCGATAACTATATCTCCGTACTTCTTAGCCTCCTGGTATGCCTTCTTCGAAAACTGACCGGACACGATGTAGTCTGCGCACTTGTGTGCGGAGAGCAGGTTAAGCGGAACTGCAGCAAACTGTGTAGAGGCGCCGCCCTGGAGGAATAGTATCTTGTAGTTATCGGGAATGCTCATAAGTTCACGGAGCGCGGATACCGCACCGTTTAGTATCTCCTCAAACTCAGGAGTACGGTGGCTCATCTCCATTACCGACATACCCGACTCGCCATAACAAAGCATCTCGGCCTGTGCACGCTCGAGAACCTCCATAGGGAGCATAGACGGGCCTGCGGAAAAATTATAAACCCTTTTCATATCAAAATCCTTTCAGCCAAACGGCAATTAAATTTTTAATTAAACATACTATATTATATATCTTCGTTATAATTTTGTCAAGCGCGTATCCCAAAAAAGTAGACTCCCCCTAAAAGTTTGGATGTTTTTCATAGAAAAACAAAGAATAGATGCCAAGACTTGTTATAAGTGCTTGACATCTATCTATAAACTGCGGTGTTTTAGGCTAACTATTCCTCGACCTCGACTGTGCCGTCATCCTTTACGGTGATAGTCATACCGTTCTTCACATACTCGAGGAACTCATCACCGAGCGAGTCGATAACCGGCATAGCGATATCATCTACCCATACATCAGCAAGGATAGCACCTGCTGCGGCTAGCGAGTCGATAGGCTTCGAGAACAGCATACAAGCCGGCTGACGGTGCATAGCGCAGGCACAATAAAGCACAAGACCACCTGTGGTCGAGCCTATGGTCTGGGGCAGGCAGAGAGCCGCGCCGGCCATCTTCTGTCCGAATAGGTCGGGGTTGTTCTGGTCACCGCACTTAGCCTCCTTGTCACCAAACTGCAGAGCCGCCTGGAATGAAGCGAGGGTGTTAAGACCGCCGTGAGAGACAAGCGCCTTTGCCGTGACGGTACCGGGTGCTATAATTCTTCCCTTGAATGTCATCATTTTATAGTGCCTCCTGTAATCTGTGTGATAATCTCGTCCTCAGTGTAGTAGCGCGCCGTGGTATAGGTGCGAAGCTTGTTAGACGAGGTGATGACGGGCATCTTCTTACAGAGTGGGTTATTCATATACATAAGAGGGCAGATGTAGGATGTAATAACACCTGTTGCCCTAAGTCTTTCGGCATACTCGGTTTTCTCAAACTCCTCAAGTACACCGGGGGCAGCGGTGAATACTGTGGGGATAACCACCTTTTTCTTACCGCTAGCTTCAAGTCCGCGCTCAACTCTAACAGTCATAGTCTTAAGCTGCTCGAGCGACATATGCGGGCAACCCATAAAGCAGAGCTTCGGAGTGGCGTCGGGGTTCTTCCACATTACGGGGTATTCCGCCTTAACGCGAGCAAGCTCGGCATCGTCTATGACATATTCCTGTGCGCCCTCAAGGATAAGGCTTTCGCCC
Organism: Eubacteriales bacterium; assembly: GCA_045655565.1. Classification (GTDB taxonomy): domain Bacteria; phylum Bacillota; class Clostridia; order Oscillospirales; family CAG-272; genus UBA1740. Next base: position 9,080 of record JAZOPN010000068.1, read on the forward strand.
ATCTTTCGCGCCTCGGGTGTCAAATTATGGATGTGATAAAGACCCACCGCGCCATTTGAAGCGGTAGCTGCGCCGAAGTCCTTTAGATAGGTACAGGCAGCGTCATCGAGATTTTCCCCGAGCCACTTATCAAGGCCGTATATGTAGGGGACATCCTCCATAACCTTCATACCGATAGCAGAGCCGAGAAGCTGCGCCTCGGGTTTCTTCGTGGTGTTCACCCTTACAACCCAGCTCGCGCGTCTGCCCTCATCGGTTAAGAGTCCAAACTCGGGTACATAGCCGACAATAGACCCCATAAGATCGATGATGCCGGAATTTCTGTTACAGCGTGCGCCGATAACCGAGTTAGCATATACAACCGCAGAGGACTCTGCCCAAGAGAGGACATCACCGTACTTCGGCTTGTTACCGACCTCGTCCATATAGCAGGTGCAGGAGAAGCCCTTATCCGAGAGAAGCCCGAGCCTCTCGAGCTGCTTTTCATAGCTATCCTGCTTGGTATACATAAAGAGCTTGAAAACTACGCTCTGAAGGAAGTTCGCAGGAACATTCTTATCTAGTGGGCGTGGGTCAACCGTGAATTTCTGCTTCGAGGCAACGCCTGCCTCAAGTATCTTATCCATCAGCTCATACACCGCGGTCATAGCCTTAAGGCCAAATGATGTAACAAGGTGGTTGTACTCAGAGGTGACAGGCACCATTCTTGTCGCGCCAAAGACTTCACCATATCTCACGAGGGTTTCCATAACCTTCGCCATAGTTTCGCCCTTAGCACCGTCAAGGATAGCCTGTTCTTCTTCGTTAAGTATCATTGACATTTGTAGTTTCTCCTTTTTAATTTTAGGATTTTCCTTAACTAAAGTTTAGCAGAAAGCATGAAGTTTTTCAACCGATTTTTCTAAAAATTCTCATATTGCCGATAAAAATTGTGTTAAATGTGTACCCGTGTCAAGTTTTTTCGGCTTTGGGGTGGACTTTTTCTCTGCGATATGCTAGAATAAACTCAAGAAAACCTAAGACTTGGTAGGATATATGAAGATTATTGCTAGGATAAAATGTGATTTCAAGGAGAAGTTCGGTATACCGCGGCAGTCGGGGATAACCGAGGACTGTATCGGCAGGATAGTATTCGAGCCGGAGTACCGTGTGCCTGAGGCGTTACGCGGAATTGAGGGATACTCGCACCTGTGGCTTATCTGGGAGTTCTCGGAGGCTAAGCGCGAGAAGTGGTCGCCGACGGTGCGTCCGCCGAGGCTCGGCGGCAATAAAAGGGTGGGAGTTTTTGCCACCCGTTCGCCTTATAGACCCAATTCGATAGGTCTTTCGTCAGTGCGTCTTATCGGTGTCGAGAATACACAAGACTACGGTTTGGTGCTGCTTGTCGGCGGTGCCGACCTGCTCGATGGCACGCCTATATATGACATCAAGCCCTACCTCGCCTACACCGACAGCCACCCCGACGCTAAATGCGGCTATGCCGACGAGGTAAGGGGATAT
>JAZOPN010000069.1:0-5851 GCA_045655565.1 Eubacteriales bacterium
CTACAATGTTGCTTTTGCCCCTAAACGGGGACAAATCCCTACGGGCGCCGCAACATTGGGTCAAGCCCTGTGCTTTTGGGAAACCGGTGACCGAGGGCTATAAAAAGTTAGTTGAGGTTGCTTTGATTGCGGTGAGTAGGTGTGCTTTGTGCTTATGGGAAACTGGTGGCTGTGGTCTTTGAAAGCTGGTTGAAGTTGTATTGTTTGTGATATATAGTCATGCTTTGTGTTAATGGAACTGGCTAATAATGCCCTGAAATACTGTTTTAAGCTGTTAGGTACGAGGCGGGTGCGAACATAGCTTGTTCTCCCCAAAAAAACAAGTGTGTGTGATACCCTTTGCACTAATTTGCTTTTCACCTGCTTTTGCTTGACTTTTTAACTCATTAGCAGTATAATGTAGTAGTACAATGATTGTATCTAATTAGGAGATTATTATGTGGGACTTGATATGGAATATCGGCTTATTCATAGTGGCGCTGACCGTTGGCGCAATTGTGCTTACGCTGCTTTTGGCGAATTATCTTCGCTCTAAGATATTATGCCTTGTATCGGGTGCGATTTCGCTCTACTTTGGCTCGCAGCTTGAGGCTTGCCTTGAGGGCTTAGGCAATGAGGGCGCGGATGTCGGACAGTATTTTATAGTGCTTATCTGGGCTATACTTTTCACTATTTTGACATGGCTATTCTTCGTCGGCCCTGCGGTGCTTGACGAGTATTGGGACGGCTCGTGGAACATCATCGAGCATTCAGACTCTTATGAGGTCTCAGAGAATACCTCGGGTGGTCTTATCGGCCACTTCATAGGCGCGTTCATCGTCGTTGCCGGCGGTTATTTCTTCCTCGGTGAGGAGTTTCCCGGTATGTTCTACATCATACCGCTTGTTATAATGGGTCTTAACATTCTCGGCTTCTTGAAGAACCTAATCTTCAACCGCGATTAAGGAGGAAATATGCAAGAGTACATAGTTCCCGCACTGCTTGCGATACTCGGCATAGTCGGTGCGTTTCTCGTTATAAAATTCGTGATGTTCCTCTTTATGAGCTACCCCATAAGCAGAATACTTAGCCTTGCTTTGGGCGTTGTGTGCATTATCGTGGGATGGCCGCTTATGATGGCGGGCTTCGCAGAGGAGATTGCCGATAACGCGCTTATTCTCATTCTCATTCTTTACGGTTCATTCACACTGCAATGGATGTTCTTTATGGGCCCTGCAGTATTCGACGAGGAATGGGACGGCACCTGGACTATCAGCGAGGGCTTCTTCGGCTCACTTGATGCAACACCTAATATGAACGGTGGTATAATCGGCCACTTCATCGGCGCGCTTATCGCGGCTGTTGTCTGCTTCGGTATCATCGGCACAGGCTTCCCTGTGATGCTCGTTGCGTTACCAATACTGCTTATGATTATCACCATAATCGGCTTCCTAAAAAATCTTTATGGATAACAAAACACCCCCTGTAAGCACCAAAGCCTGGTGGCAGGGGGTGTTTTTATTTGGTTTGCAAGGTGAAACTCGGCATTTTATGAGAAATCGGAGTTTTTATTTAGCCTTCTAAAAAGTCGAACACCATTTGCCAGAAGTCCATATCCTGCTCGGTCATCCTAGCCCAGTCCCACTTGGCGACAAATTCGCGCCTCTGCGCTTCTGTTTCAAGGCGTTTTTTCTTCTTCATCGTGGCGCGCTCGGCAAAGAATTCGTCCTTATACCTGACTGCGCTCTCGGTGTAGTTGGGGTTGTGACGCTTGCCATCGAGGGTGACACAGCGGATATTTTCGCGTCCGGATGTAGCGCGCTCTAGCTCTTCAAACATATAGTACGGAACAAGGTTGTCATCCCTTGAGTGCACAATAAGAGCCTTTACCTCTGTTGTAAGCAGGCTGAAGCAAGCATCTGCCTCGGCAAGACCGCCAAAGCGCTCGACCTCTGTCTTAAATACCTTGGGTAGATATATCCTAAGTTTGCCTAGCATTGCGCCTATTATTTTCTTTGGTGAGGTGAAGCCCGACATAGCCACAATATGCGTGATGTCCCTGTGCAGAGCACCGATATTCATAGTCGAGAAACCGCCCCAGCTGTGACCTATTACCGCAAGACGCTTGCCGTCTGCCTCGCCACTGTCCTTTAGGGCATATATAGCTCTGTTAAGGTCGGAGAGTGACTGCGTGAAGCCGCCAATATGCTCGCCCCCACTCGCCAGCGTGCCTGTGTGGTCGTATGTAAACACAGGGTAGCCCGCAGCACAAATGGTAGCAATCTCGCGCATATACCCTCTATGCCCACAGCCCATACCGTGCTCAAAAATAACGAGCCTGTCCGTGTACTTCATCGCCTCATCGGTGTAGAAGTAGCCCCGAAGTCTCTGCCCCTCGTCACCAAGGAACTCAAACTCACGACAAGACAGCGTGGGGAAGTCCTCGTGCGAGTAATAAAATACACACCCGTCCGGGTCATGACGCGTTAAAAGTCTGCTTTTATAGGTAGAAACTATAAGGTTTTCGAATAGCATTTTGCCTCCTACTATTAAGGTTATGGAGCCTCTTGAGATGCTCCGCTATTTCTATATTGAGGCGAAGGAGTGCTCCCTGCACTCCTTCGTTGTGTATTCAGATTGGGAGCCTTAGCACTCCTTCATCAGTCTGATATAGAACTCGGTGGCGCGTTCTAGGCACTCTACACGAATTCTCTCGTTGTTACCGTGTATAGTCTTTCTCTCATCTGCTGTGAGGTCCATGGCAGAGAAGCGGTAGACCTTATCGGATATTCTGCCCCAGTGACGGCTGTCAGAGCACTGCATCATCAGGTATGGCGAGACGATAGAGCCACGCCAGGTCGATACAATAGCGCGAGCCACAGCCGAGAAGCCCTCGGTGTGTGGGTCTGAAATTCTGCTCGGGTTGTCTGAATTGAGCACGGTTAATTCGACCTCCGGGTTCTTGACAACACCCCTGATATACTCGACAGCACTCTCGACGGTGTCCTTAGGATTAAGGCGCATATTAGCAACCATTCTCGCATCAGGTGGGATAACATTAGGTGCAGAACTACCCTCCATCTGTGTGAATGCGCTGGTAGTACGCATAAGTGCGTTTAGCTCTCCACCGCCCGACTTGCAGATGAGGTCTATCACCCAGCCAAATGCCCACATATTGGCGAAAATCATCTTAAATAAGAAACCGGAATGTCTGCCAAGAGTGTCAAACATCTCGGCAACGGGTGTTGTTATATGGCTCGGGAACGGATGACGTTCCATCTTATAGCACGCCTCGGACAGAATACCGACAGGGGTGTGGGGTTTGGGAGCAGAGGCGTGACCGCCATTTGACTTAACCTTATATTCTAGGTTTATAAGTCCCTTTTCTGCAATACCGATAAGCGCACAGGGGGCTTTAACACCGGGGAATACATTCTCTACTACCGCACCCCCCTCGTCAAGCACAAGATTAGGCTCAATACCGTTTGCCTCAAAATAGTCAACAATCCTCTCGGCACCGATACCGCTGACCTCCTCGCCGCCCGAGAAAGCAAAGTAAATATCCTGCTTCGGCACGAAGCCCTCGGCAATCAGGTGGTCTGCCGAGAAGAGTATTGAGCCGAATGTAACCTTGGTATCAAGAGTGCCACGGCCCCAGATGACACCGTCGATAAGCTCGGCAGAGAACGGGGGCTTCTCCCAGTTTTCTTCATTTACAGGAACGACATCATAGTGCGCCATCATAACCGCGGGCGCATCGTGGCTGTGTCCCTCCCACTTGTAGAGTAGACCCCTCCCCTCAAAGCGAGTGAGTATGCACTTTTCATACACATTCGGGTATAGCTCGGGGAGCAGAGAGATAAGCTTTTCAAACTCCTCGTCATCCTCGTCCTCGGGGTTATAACTCGACACGGTACGGCACCTGACGAGTGCTTGAAGGTTGGAAACCACCCTTTCGCGGTCGAAGTCGACAGGCGTGTCATCTGCTACGGGTGCCGCCTTAGGCTTAAAGGTTAGCGTTCTTATAACAATAACCGTAATAAGCGCGACAAGAAGTGTACCAAGACCTATCAATATGTAATGAAAAGGTGTCATTATAGCCACCCCTTTTTATACATCAGCCTCGACACACCGAGGGTAAATAGAACGCCAACGGGTACCATAATTCCGACAGTCGATGTGTTGATAGCGGGAACAAATACGAAGAGAATGAGCATAAGCGTGATAGGTGCTATTGCTATCTTCCAATTCTTCGAGATGAACACCACGCCGAGCGCACCGAAGAGTGCGGGGAGCATCTGGTCAAACGCGGGCTTAAGTACGGGTGCATTAAGTATAGGTGTAAGAGGTACGATAAGTAGAACACCGATAATGATTATAATGGTGGTCACGATAGAGGACACCGCTATTGCGATAGTGGAGATAATCTCACCCTCCTCGCTCTGCGCCTTAACCTCGTTTGCCTCTAGTGCGTTTATGGCACAGGGGAGCTTAAGGTTGGAAATATTACCGGTAACGAAAGAGAGGTAAGAGCCACCCGCGCCGAGCATAGGCACATAGGTGATAACCTCGACAATACCGACAGCCCAATACATAGGCGCGGTAGCGAGAAGTCCCATACCGACACCTGCCCAGTCGGGTATAGCCTTGAAAATAAGACCGACAACGACAGGGAAGAGTATAAGCAACCCCATCATAACGAGGTTCCAAATAGTACCCTCTCGGTGAACAGAGTTCATATATGCCTCGCCGGAGTAGTCATCCTCGACAGCGTCAACCTTAGCCATTTCTATATTGTCAGTCATGCTATTACACCTCCTAAAAGAGTAGTAAGCGGAATTGCAGCCGCCATACCGATTATCATACAGATGGGGAGCGCATAGTCGTTTAGCCACTTCCAGCCGAGCTTCTTCATAGCCAGACCGCAAAGAAGCATAGATACCATACTAACCGCCATAACGCATACAGGCACAAGACCCGAGGTTGAGGCGTACTTGACAGCTTCCTTAATTCCCTCGGAGTTGGTGACCGTGGTGGTAAATACACCATCCTCGGAAAGCCATAGCCTGCCGACATCCGAGAATACATAGCCAACAAATGCCGAAATCATACCGATGAAGAGCGAGGACTGGAGAATATCCGACCATTTCTTGTCCTTGTTCTCAAAGGACACAAGACCCTTCTGCATTCTTTTAGACACAAGCGGTACAAGCCAAATGCCGACCATAATAGACACGGTCATAACTGTTGCTATTGTCACATACTGCGACGCGGTCATCTTGCCTGCAAGGCTGGCAAGTGTCTCACCCATACCCGACGCAGCATTAGCAGCGGCGATGGTTTCGTAGGAGAGCGAGCCGACAACCGATAGGCGTAGCCAAGGGAGAGCTACACCGAGCGAGTTCGCCAGCGCGATAACCGTGATGACGATGGACACGGCGGGCGCAATGGTGAATATTGCTGCGGTAAGTATCGTCTTGTTAATCTTCTTCATATCCATACCCTTAGCCTCGGCCCTCTTGTACGCCTTAATGAGGAAGTACACCGACTGTGCGAGAACGGCGGCAATAATTACGCCGACAAGCACAAAGAGTATAGGATGGTTTACGCTAAATTCCATAAACTTATCCTCCATAATTGAGTTATATATATATATTGTACCCCACATCGCGTGATTTGTCAAGCGTGCGAGTAGCAGGAAATGGAAAGGGGCTAGCTTGATTTAGAGCAGAAATCGTTGGCTAACGAGCGATAGGCGTATAAAAATACGACGAGCGAGGAAACGACGATAGAAAAAGAGCATTAAATAAAAAGAGGAAATTCACAGAATTTCAACCTTAAAAACAGGAAAATATAAAAAGATTAGAGCGAA
>JAZOPN010000070.1:0-21568 GCA_045655565.1 Eubacteriales bacterium
AAATCGTTGGCTAACGAGCGATAGGCGTATAAAAATACGACGAGCGAGGAAACGACGATAGAAAAAGAGCATTAAATAAAAAGAGGAAATTCACAGAATTTCAACCTTAAAAACAGGAAAATATAAAAAGATTAGAGCGAAGCTATCGTTTTTTACGATAACTTCGCTCTTTTTAAGGTTTGCCCTAAATGAAGCAGCCCCTTGCTTTGTGTGCCGAAAACTTGACACGGTCCGTGGCAAACTATCACAAGAGGGGCGCAAAGAGGCGCAAGGCACACTTGATTAGCCACTCTAACGGGCCTAACTTTGCCTCATCCTCGGTTATCCTGTGGCACTCGGTGAGGGTCTTCATATAGTCGTCTCGTATATCCTTAAGCGTTGGGGACAAGTACATCCACAGGGCATCCTCGTAGTGATGCACCAGACTGCGATAATCCATATTTATGGTTCCTATGACGGCATATGCGTCATCGGCAAGAAGCACCTTGTGGTGCATAAACCCCGGGGTGTACTCATAAATTTTTACACCGTGGCGCATAAGGTACGGGTACGAGCTTTTTGTCATTACCTTTACCATTGGCTTATCAGGAATACCGGGTGTTATAATTCTAACATCTACACCACGCTCGGCTGCGCCACATAATGCCTCGGTTAAGTCGAAGTCTATTATTAAGTAGGGAGTAGTGATATATACATAGCGTTCTGCCTGGTTGATTATGTCTAGAAACGCACGCTTACCCACAGGACGACTATACATAGGTGACGGACCCGAACCAAATGGAATATAGAAGCCGCCATCGCCTAAAGCTTCCTCCACCTTAGATTGCTTACCAATATATCTCTCATAGTCGCTCATACTGCCGCACGTGATATCGTATGTGGCAAGAAATAGGCTGACAAAGCCGCGCGCGGCGTCGCCCTCTACCCTAACACCTCCATCCTTCCACACGCCGAAACGTATGCGCTCGCCTATATATTCATCAGCTATATTTATACCACCTGTGTAGGCTTTACGCCCGTCTACTACCAGGATTTTGCGGTGGTCGCGGTTATTGTGTGCGACACTCACAATAGGGCTAACGGGGGCAAAGCGCACCGCGTGTATTCCCTCGTCAAGGAGTGTCCTATCAAATCTCGGCGGCAACGTCTTCATACATCCGATATCATCATAAATCAGCCTCACCTCGACACCGCGTGCCACACAATCGACAAGTGCAGCGTGAATAGCGTCCCACATCACCCCCTCATCAATGATAAAGTATTCTAGGAATACATATTTCCGAGCCTCTTTAATATCCGAGAGCATATCCCGATACATCTCGTCACCCATCGGGTAATAGCGCGCCACAGTGCCACGGTATACGTCGGCTGTCCTGTCCTGATTCAGAATTGCCATAGCCTTGCCCGCCGCGAGGTGAGAGGCGTGCGCCAACTCGTCAAGCTCAATGGGGTTCTCCCTATGCTTATCTATCCGAGACAGCACCTCGTCTGCCATTTTCGCCTCGCGCTTACTCATTTTCCGTCGCCTAAAGAGTATATAAATCACAGCCCCCAAAACCGGCACTATTAGCACAACGGCTATCCAGGTAACGCGATACTCCGGATTATAGTCGGCGTTGATAATCGCGACAAGCACTATGAGGTTGATAAAAAGCATAAATACCAAAAATAGCGCAGAATACGCGCTCATCTCTATAACAAGACAAAGAAGCAAACCGATTTCAGCGAGTATAATAATCGCGGACAGCATATATCTTGAAAAGAGTATGCTAAATAATTTACGCAAGACCTCACCCCTTTTTTCTTTCATTCTACCATAGAAATTAGATGGATTTTGTTTCAAAATTGTATTGATAATATTAATTTTTGACAGAGGTTGCATACTTTTGTCGTGTGCAAACCAATTTCCGACTAAAACTTAGAACAACGAATACTTTATCATTTATTTTATAAAAAGGGTTGAAAAGTATTAAAAATTATTGTATAATCTTTGAGGAAAAACAAAACGGAAAGGAAACTTCAATGGAAAAGCTACTAGAATTATTCCAGCCTGCCATTGACCTCTTCACCGGCACAACAGGTGGTACACCCAACTGGATGATGCTGATAATGTGGGTTATCGGCGGCGTGCTCATTTACCTCGCAATTAAAAAGGAAATGGAGCCAACCCTCCTACTACCAATAGGCTTCGGCGCTATTATAATGAACTTCCCCGGTCTTATCGAGACTATCGAGAATACCGTATGTAGAATTTGCGGGACAACAATCACCCCCGAGTATCTCGCAGGCGAGGGTGTCCTCGACTGCTGTAAGGATGCGGCACATCACGTAACAGAGACCATCACGCACTTTAGCGGTGCGGCAGAGCCACTCAATAGCCTATATAACGCAGGTATTGCTAACGAGCTGTTCCCACTTCTACTCTTCATCGGAATTGGTGCAATGATAGACTTCGGTCCTCTCCTTAACAACCCCAAGCTTATGATATTCGGTGCTGCGGCACAGTTCGGTATATTCTTCACCCTTTGTATGGCATCAATGTTCTTCCCTGAGATTAAGGACGCAGCATCTATCGCCATCATCGGTGCGGCTGACGGCCCCACATCAATCGTCGTAGCAAACGCTCTCGGCTCTAACTATGTTGGTGCTATCACGGTTGCGGCATACTCTTATATGGCTCTCGTGCCGATTATTCAGCCCCCTGTAATCAAGCTGCTCACCACTAAGAACGAGAGAAGAATTCGTATGTCTTACAAGCAGAACAGTGTGTCTAAGACAACCAAGATACTCTTCCCCATCGCAATCACCATAATCGCCTGCATCTTCGCTCCTGCGGCCGGTGCGCTCATCGGTTTCCTTATGTTCGGTAACCTCATCCGTGAGTGTGGCGTGCTTGACTCGCTCTCCGACACAGCGCAGAAGGTGCTTGCTAACCTTATCACAATATTCCTCGGTATCACTATTGCATTCAATATGACTGCATCGCAGTTCCTTAACTTCAACACCCTTCTTATTATGGGTCTTGGTCTTATCGCATTCATCGTTGATACCGCGGGTGGCGTACTCTTCGCAAAGCTCTTCAATGTTATACTCAAGGTCCTCGGCAAGGAGCCTATCAACCCAATGATTGGCGCGGCAGGTATCTCTGCATTCCCGATGTCGGGCAGAATAGTACACAAGATGGGTCTTGAGGAGGACAACCAGAACTTCTTACTTATGCACTCTATCGGTGTAAATGTATCCGGACAGATTGCCTCGGTTATCGCAGGTGCTCTTATTCTCGGCTTCTTCGCTTAATGAAAGGGGGACTATGAAATGTTTGAATTTCAGCCTATGAAGTTTGTTGAAAACCTCACCTATATGGGTGTTGGTATGCTCGGCGTATTTATGATTGTCGGCATTATTATGGGTGCGACCTACCTTATCAACTTCTCTATTAATAAGATAGCAGAGAGCAAGGTTGACCCCGAGGATAACGGTAGCAAAAACGCATAATAGTTAAAAAAAGTGGAAGACACGGTGTCTTCCACTTTTTTTGTTGCTTGCGTCACGTTATATAAACGGTGCGACAAGCGAAATAGCGTAATAAAACTCCTCAAAGATTACCGCGTAAATCGCAGCAAAGACGATAATAAATACCGGCAGGAAGAAAGATAGCACAGCACCGACAATCGCGGCGATGCCACATGGCTTAGCCATCTCCTTATTTGTATCGCGCCATACAATAAAGAGTACAAGTCCGAGTATCGGTGTGCCGAGGCATACACCGGCGAGCGCACCCTTGGATGCAGAAACTGCAAGTCCCGGCTTAGAATTCTTCCATATAAGCCAGAGTATAAGACCAACAAGTGGGATAATGAAGCAAAGCACGGTAATTCCTGTGCTACGCTGTGTCAGCAGAGGGTTATCATCCGCCGGGGCATAATATATTGGCGCGCCGCCCTCTGCCGCTCTTCTCGCGTAATCGCTATAACCGTTATTATAGCCGTTCGAGTTTGCCGAGTAGCCCATCGTCGTTGCCTTACCGCCATTAGAGAATGTGGATGCATTCTGCCCTGCCTCGTCATCTCTCATAGCAAAGGCATCGTCGCGGGGCGCGAAATCATCTTCGTTGTCGCTCTGTACGGCATCATCCTCGTGCTGAGTGGCATTATCGTAATATGTAGCCTCCTCTTGTATATCGGTGGCAGCCTTATCCACCTTAGCGGAAATGGCAAAAGCTTCTACCATAGCACCGCACTCAGAGCAAAAGCGCGCGGTATCGGGTAATTTTGTGCCGCAATGCTTACAAAACATAATAATCCTCCTTATTCTTCGGTATTTTCAACCTTTACCTCTTCGGCATTCTCATATACGCCGTTCGCCGACTTTGCCCTAACGCGAGCTAGCAGTGGTATAAGCAGAAATGTAAGTATCATCACGAGCGATGCCACAAGATAAATCTCGGGGGCCGGGATATACTCGGTAGTCATAGCGTCGGCACCTGCGTTCTCCAGCGGAATATTCATAGCGCGATTTATCGCATTACCGACACCGGGACCTATCAGCATAGGAAGAAGCACGCCAAACACCATACGCACACCCTGGAGCTTACCTGCCGCGTCAGTGGGGGTGTAGTCGCGCACGACCGAGCCTGCGAGAGCCGATACGAAGATGTAGCCGGTAATCATAACGAAGCCCGACACCCCGAATGTGATGAGGTTGGCTATATGACCGAAGCCACGCGAGAGATACATTGCAAAGAGGCCAACCGCCATAACCGAGGCGGCAATATACATAAGCCTTACCTTATCAAGCCTATCCGACAGACGCCCGAGGAATACATTAATAACCGCGCCGAGCGCGATAGCAAGACCAAATACAACGCTGTACTCGATAACCGAGAAACCGAGATAGGTCTTCATATAGATAATCATATAGGGCATAAATATCTGACAGGATATACCGTATACAAGAACTATAAGCAGGGTGATGTAGAGGGGTGCATTCCCCTTTACAACCGAGGGACGGAAGCCGTAGAAGATGTCGCGCATACCTCCGGAGCGTTCGAGCGTCCTAGCATCTCTAATGATAAACAGGCCTATTACACCGCATACCGTTATTACAGCACCAAGCGATAGGAAGAGTGTGCGATAGCCGACAAGCTCTACAAGAATGCCGAAGCCACCCGCGACAACCAGCATAGAGATAAGAGGAAGTATGGCGAGAACGCCCTCTACCGTGCCGCGGAACTCTGGCCTTGTGTTATCGGTAACCCAAGCATTGAAGGCGGCGTCATTCGATGCCGAGCCAAAGAGGGTCATAACGCAGTCACCTACAATTACCATAACTAAGGTAACGAAAATCGCGTCATCCATACCGAGTGAGAAGAGCTGTGCTGTAATCTCCGGTGACATAAAGCCGAACATACCGACAGTAACACCCCAGATAATATAGCCTATCGAGATGATGCTGCGCCTATTTCCTATCTTATCCGAGAATACACCCGCGATAAGGGTAACGACGGTGGCTGTAATACCACTGAGCTGCACCATCAGGGTAATCGCATCGAGGTTTTCTGCAACCGTATCAAAGACGAATAGGTTGAAGTACATATTCTCAACGCTCCAGGCGAGCTGTCCTAAGAAGCCGAACAGGATAAGACACAGCCAACTGCGTCTTCCAAATTTGTTTTCGCTCATTTTTCCATTCCTCCAAAGTATATTTTCTCAAACTCCGATACCGTCTCGGAGAAGCTGTCTATCGCGCTCCCTATAACATCCGGAGAGGTCATATCTATCCCTGCAACCTTTAGGCTGTCAATAGGCGAGAGCCTACCGCCACACTTAAGAAACTCGATATACTGCCCGACATAATCCTCGCCCTCGTTTTCTATGCGTGTGACGATAGCGGCTGCGGCAGAAATCGAGGTGGCATACTTATAGACATAGAAGCAGGTGAAGAAGTGAGGAATACGCATCCACTCGCGCTCTATCTCCCTGTCGCAGATGACCCCGCGCCCGAAGTATTTTTTCACTATATCATAGTAAACTCGGCATATAACCTCGCTTGTTAGAGGCTCGCCACGCTCCGAGAGCGCGTGAATATCCCTCTCGAACTCTGCCAGCATAGTCTGGCGGAATAGCGTGCTCTTGTATAGCTCCATTATCTGGTTTAGGATATACAGTCTCTCATTTTTATCCTCGCTCTCGCGTGCGAGCTTGCGAAGAAGTAGCAGCTCATTCACCGTCGAGGCAACCTCGGCAACAAAGAGCGTGTAGTCAGCGACCTCGGGGTTGTTGTACCTGCGCGAGAAGTAGGAATGCATAGAATGCCCCGCCTCATGCGCCAACGTGGTTATATCGTCAAATGTGCCGTTGAAATTCAACAGGATATACGGCTCGGTCGAATAGCACCCCGACGAGAATGCTCCACCGCGCTTACCGCGTGAGGGGTAAACATCCACCCACCCGCGCTCGGTTAGTCCCTCGGTCATAACGCGGTGATATTCCTCGCCGTACACCTTTGCCATATCAAGCACGGTGTCGCACGCCTGCTCATAGGTACAACTACTCTCATAGTCAGCCACAAGAGGGGCGTATATATCGTAAATATGGATACGCTTAAGACCAAGCACGCGGCGCTTTATATCATAATATCGGTATAGCTCGCCAAGATTTGAGCTGACGGTGTCGATAAGGTTGTTATACACCTCGGGGGTTAGTTCATCCGAGAATGTCGAGCGCACAATAGAGCTATCAAAACGGCGCAGACGCGAGAGGGTGGTATACTCCTTAATATGGTTGGAATACATCGTGGCGAATGTGTTGGCAAACTGACCGTAGGTCTTATATAGCGTGGTGAATGCCGCGCGACGCACACGCCTATCGGTCGACATCATAAACGGAATATAGGTCGCATCGGTAAGCTCCACCGTCTTGCCCCCCTCGTCCTTGATTTTGCCATACCTTAGGTCGGACGAGGCGAAAATCGAGCGAGTACCCGAATGCAGATGAAGACAGTCCTCAAGCTCCGAGTACATCTTCTCGCACTCATCGGACAGGGTGTGCGGCTTATAGCGCGTTGTCATATAGAGGGTGCGACTAAATCTCCGAAGCGGCTCATACTCCTTAAGGTACTCGGCGATAGTATCCTCGTCAAGCCTCTGAAGATAGGGCGTGACAAACCAGCTCGCCTCGCTAAGCTTCACCGCGAGGTTGCGAACGCGGGTGTTGAGCGCCTGGGCGGAGTTGTCACTCGTATCGACATAGTGACCGAGCGAGGTATATGTCCACAGCTTATCAAGCAGCACCTCTATCTCGGTGTATGCTAGTAGCATATCATAGAGTGCCACAGCAGATGTAAGCATCGTTGCCTCGTGGCGGCGAAAGTCCTCTGTCATAGCCTCTAGCCTCTTGTAGTCCGAGAAAAAGTCCTCCTCGGTCTTATATATCGCGCTAAGGTCCCATTTGTACTTCGGGTCTATATCTTTTCTATCTCTTATCATTAGTTATCACCTCACAGTTTGTAGGTCTACCCCGGAAATAAGCCGGCTGAAATAGCTACGCAACAGGTCCGGGTCGCTCTCCGGCTCTCTTATATATTCATCATGTGTCATATAGACCTCCAAAATGAACATTTCTATTCCTATTCTAGCATATATACGGGCGAAAATAAAGCATTTTTTTATACACGCGAAAAAAAGAGATATATTTATTAATAAAATTTTCCAAAATCCACTATAAATATTCATATTTCTGTGATAACATATAGCCATAAAAATATAAGGGAGTAATTATGCTACACCTAAAAGGAATTAAAAAGGATTATGTTACCTCATCGGAGACGGTAAATGCCCTTAAGGGCGTCACGATATCCTTTCGCGACAATGAGTTTGTTTCTATCCTAGGCCCCTCAGGCTGTGGTAAGACAACGCTGCTCAATATAATCGGCGGTCTTGACCATTATACCGACGGCGACCTGGTTATAGGCGACCGCTCGACAAAGTCATACACCGACCGCGATTGGGATGTCTATCGAAATCACCGCGTAGGCTTCATATTCCAGAGCTACAACCTCATACCCCACCAGACGGTTCTCGGGAATGTCGAGCTGGCACTCACCATAGCCGGCGTTGGGCGCGAGGAGAGGATTGAGCGCGCTAAGCGTGCGCTAGACAGAGTTGGACTCGCAGGGCAATACTACAAGAAGCCTAACCAGCTCTCGGGCGGGCAGTGCCAGAGGGTGGCTATTGCGCGCGCCCTGGTAAATGACCCGGAGATACTGTTAGCAGACGAGCCGACGGGTGCTCTCGATACCGTTACCTCAACGCAGATTATGGACCTCATCCGCGAGATTTCCGCCGAGAGGCTGGTCATAATGGTAACGCACAACCCCGAGATTGCCGAGAAGTATTCGACAAGAATAGTCAGACTGCTCGATGGCGAGATAGTCGAGGACACCAATCCCACGACCGATGAAGAGATAGCAGAGGAAATAGACACCCTCTCGAAAAGGGCGGCGGACGAGGCTCTGGAAATCGAAGCTGCTGAGAGTAAGGCAGAAAAGAAGAAAATCCTGCGCGAGCGCAGGCGTCGGCGCGAAAAGGCGAAGATGTCATTCTTCACAGCCTTTCGCCTATCCCTAAGAAATCTCATATCCAAGGGTGGTAGAACGACAATGGTCGGCATCGCCGGCTCTATCGGTATTATCGGTATCGCGATGGTTCTTGCGTTCTCTGCCGGTATCAAGGGCTATATCGCGTCTATGCAGGACGATATGCTCTCCGGCAACCCGATTAGGATTACCGAAACCGCGATAGACTTCGGCGCGCTAATGGGTATGGTAAGCTCCGACGATGAAGAGGAGCTTGAGAAGCTTCCCGGGTACGCATATATATCCTCTATTGTCAAGTACTTTGCCAAGATGAAGGGCGATATCCAAGGCTCAATACTAAACAACTTAATCACAGAGGACTATGTCAACTATGTTAAAGCTATGCCGAGCGAGGTATATCAGGCGATGATACTCGGCTATGGCATAGAGGTAGACAACAATATCTACACGAGCTTCGGTAATGGTGAGGCGTCAATCGCGCATATTCTCGCATACTATACCGCGATACTGTCGAAAACCGACATTGGCACCGCGGCAAATATGATAACCGCGATTGTCCCCTCATTCGAGGAGGCGCCCGACAGCGAGGAATATATCGCATCGCAGTATGATGTGTACGGTGATATCGCTACCGAGGCAGGCGAGATAATGCTGGTGCTCGACTCCGACCAGATGCTGACAGATGTGCTTCTCGCGCACCTCGGCATCTACACCGAGGAAGAGTTCCTCAACATAGTATATGGGGCAGTAGAGAACGAGGAAACAGAAAACCCACAGTACAAGCCCGAGCTTGATAAGGATAGCTTCTCCTTTGACGAGCTTATCGGCAAGAAGTTCAAGTGGTATTCCAACGACGATGTATATACTATGACCGAGACCACCAACCCGTTTAAGCCGGGTGAGGTTACCGTCAACATCGGGTATAACAACACCTCGGAGGGCTTCTCGGGCAAGGATGCGCTTGAGCTTACGGTTGTCGGCGTGCTTCAGCCCAAGGTCGGCATTTCCTACGGCTCGCTCACCTCGGGCGTATATTACACCAAGGCACTTACCGACTATATCCTAGAGAAGTCAGAGGACACCGATATAGCAAAGCATCTTGTAGAAAAGGAAGAGAGTAGCGGAAACTCTATGTTTGGCAGTCGCGCGACATACTCCTTCGACTACACCTTCGGTGGCGAGAGCTTCACCAATTCCTCTGCCGGCGTCAGCGTTAGTGCGCGCGCAGTAGGTAGCAACCCCCTTGCCAACTCGGTTAAGATATACCCCTTGAGCTTTGAGGACAAGAAGCTGGTTACCGATTACCTCGATGCGTGGAACGCGAATGGGCCTATCACCGTCGGTGACAAGACCATTGAGAGGGATGACAGGGCGGATGTATCATACACCGATGCTATCGAGCTTATGGTAAATATGCTTAACACCCTTATCGACATCGTGTCCTATGCGCTTATCGCGTTTACCTCAATCTCGCTTGTCGTATCTACCGTTATGATAGGCATTATAACCTATGTATCGGTGGTAGAGAGAATAAAGGAGATTGGCGTTATACGCTCGCTCGGTGGCAGAAAGAAGGATGTCAGCCATCTATTCAACGCAGAAACATTTATCATCGGTCTGTTGTCGGGTCTAATTGGAATTACCGTAACTTATATCGTATCGATAATTGCCAATATCATACTTACACCGCTTATCAATTACCCATACATCGCGGCTCTGCCGATAGATAACGCCTTTTGGCTTATAGTGCTTAGCGTGTGCTTGACACTGATATCCGGTCTTATCCCTGCATCAAGTGCAGCGAAGAAGGATCCTGTTGTAGCACTGCGCACTGAGTAATCGGGGCTTTGGTATTAAACATAATCAAACAAAAAACGAGCGAGGGTACCTCTTATAGGTATCTTCGCTCGAACTGTTACTATACTACCTTTGTTTTTTGAGGTTGATAATCTGCATAGACACAAAAGATATAGCGCGAACTATCCCATAAAATATAGTGCCTCCACGTGTGGGAGGCACTTTTAATATTGTTTTATCTGCCCTGTGTATCGGCAGGCTTGTCCTCGGTCTCTACCTCGGGTTTATCCGCGGGTTTACCCTTAGGCTTTGCCGCAGGCTTACGCTTAGGCGCAGGCTTTTCCTCGGTCTCTACCTCGGGCTTTACCTCAGGCTCGGTCTCGGTTGCATTCGCCTTTGTCGGAATGGATAGCATGCCAAAGACTATGAGCAGTGCTGTGCTAATCCAAACGGTAATCGAGATTATCCACATAAAACCCTCGCCGGAGAATGGATGAATAATCAGTATAGTACCCAGTGTTATGGCTATGAAAGAGAATATTAACTGAAGCACAGAGTAGCGCTCTTTCTTCTTATGAGTGTAGAGATAGCCCTTAATACCCTGAACAAGTCCTCTCAGATAGAGCACGCAACCGATAACGAAGCAGGGGCCAACGAAGTCGACTAGCCCGAAATGCTCGATAATGCAGAATACTATAAGAACGACAAGCGCCGCAATCTCGGCAATCTTCACTGCTGCAAGCTGACGGGTCTTCGGCAGATCCTCACTAGAGAGGCCTCTTGTGAGATACATCAAAATATAAGCAACAACAAGAAGTGCTAGAATAATCTCTACCGCGCCAATGCTCCAATATCTAAAGAACAGCGTGGTCTTCTCCCAGATTGGAAGCAGGAATAGAGAAAGCATAGCCGCGATGGCTGCAACAACGAAGTAGAGCCAAAACCACTTGGTCTTACCGACCTTGAAGAGCTGTTCACCCTCCTGTCCGATAACCCTCGGATAAAAAATAACTATACCAACGATTGCAAATGCGATAATCGGTATTAACCAATTATAAAGGACTATCGAGAGTACATCCGACTTCTCGGTAAGCTCCTCATCGGATATAGTGACGCCTGCCAGCTTGAGGCGAGCTGTGAGGTCATCCTCATAATCGACCTTTGTGGCGAAGAGCTGAACTCCACCCTTTTCCTTGAATGTTATTTCACCGCTTCTCTCTGATATATGTACTCTGCCGACACGCTCCTCGTCGAGCATAGCTGTAAAGGTATCATAATCCACCCTCTGTATTTCCGCGAGCGATGCAAGCGGTGATACTACAAAGTTAAACAGTACAAGTCCTAAAAGTAGGATGATATAGAAAATCCACAGAAATTTACTTGGTTTCTTTGTTTCTGTCATTTTAGTCTCCTCGTAAACAATGATACTATGTAATACAAATTATTGCACAAAACGCGATTAAAGGCAATAGAAAAATTGTAAAAATCTTCTTTTTTGGTCGCTTTATGCGTGAAGAAACCCTTATATCGGTTGCTCTCGCTTAGGGGCGCGTATAAATGTAGGGATTTTATGAGAAGTTTTTGTATTTTCGGAATAACACTCATAGAGAACAGCATTCCCAATATATCACTGCGTGGCTGAATAATACATTGTTATTTGGTCAAAAATCCTAACACACCCAAAAAAGGAGGCTATTATGACACTTACACAAAAGGAAACAACGCTATTATCAGACCTAAAATCCGCAGAGGAGCTATGCATAGAGAAGTATGGCAAGTACGCCGGTATGGCACACGACCCCGAACTTCGACAGCTGTTCACCACCCTTAAGGAAAACGAGCAAAAGCACTTACAGACAATAAGTCAAATACTCTCGGGCACAGAGGTTTCTATGCCATCGGAGTCGCCCTCTGCGGTAGCAAGCAAGCTATCCTGCACACCCTCGAGTTGCACCGCTGACGAAAAACAGGAGGACGGATATCTTTGCCGTGACGCGCTATCTATGGAGAAGCATGTGTCGGGGAACTATAATATCACAGTTTTCGAGTTTTCTAACCCTGTTTTGCGCGACACCCTCGCTCATATTCAGAAAGAGGAGCAAAATCACGGAGAGATGCTATACAACTATCTTGAGTGTAACGGTATGTATTCCTAATTCATACTCGGCGCCACCATTATTGGTATGGCGCCATTTTCTTTGGCGTCATTTTCCTGCCAATTTCCTATTGCCAAACCACAGAAAATGTGGTAAAATGAATATCATCACGCAAGAGGCGGAAAAAATGAAGACAGAAAGAAACAGTGGAATACTGATGCATATATCCTCGTTGCCCGGGGAATACGGAATAGGCTCGCTCGGATATGAGGCAAGGAGCTTTGTCGATATGATATCGAGAGCGGGCTTCACATATTGGCAGGTGCTGCCGCTATCGGGGACAGATGAGTGTAACTCTCCATACAAGTCTGTGGCATCATTCGGCGGTAATCCATACTTTATAGACCTACAACTTCTCTATGAAGAGGGCTTGCTCACAAAGGAAGAGCTTGGCACAGCAAGGCAAAATACCGAATACGCGGCAGAATATGACAGACTAAGAGCAGAGAGGCTACCCCTACTAAAGGTCGCGGCGGCAAGGGTGCTTGACAGAACACCGATAATCGAATATATTGATGCAAGGCCTCACCTTTCATCGGTAGCACACTTTAACGCGCTCGCCGAAGCAAACGGTACTGACGAGTGGCAGAGGTGGCAGATTTCCGAGTGCGATATAGACACGCTGTTCGCATACCAATTTATAGAGTACGAGTTTGACAGGCAATGGCACAATCTAAAGGCGTATGCTAATGCTCACGGTGTGAAAGTAATCGGTGACCTGCCTATGTATGTCGCGCTGTCCTCAGCAGATGTATGGGCAGAGCCTACACAATTCCTGCTTGACGATGGGGGATACCCCACCGAGGTGGCCGGTGTGCCGCCGGACTACTTTGCAAAAGAGGGGCAGCTCTGGGGCAATCCGCTCTATAATTGGCAGAGGATGAAGAAGGACGGCTACGGTTGGTGGAAAAGGCGCATAGAGCACGCCCTCGATATGTTCGACGGTGTGAGGATAGACCACTTTAGGGCGCTGGAGTCATATTGGTCGGTGCCGGCGAACGCCGCAAGTGCCAAGTCGGGACGATGGGTTAAGGGCCCCGGCAGGCGTCTTGTAGATCTAATAAGGCGCACAGCAGGCGATAAGCTCATCATCGCAGAGGACCTGGGTGACATTACCGACGAGGTAAGACGACTTGTGAATTATAGTCGCTTCCCGGGTATGAGAGTGTTACAGTTCGCATTCATCGGCGAGGGTTCTATTCATCTGCCGCACCGATGCTCTGAAGAAACAATAGTTTACACCGGCACGCACGATAACAACACCCTGCTCGGCTATATTTGGGAGGCGGATGACGCCACCCGTGCAAGATTATTCGAGTATGTGGGCGCAGACGGTGATGACTGGAGCTATGCGTGTGAGAAAGTAATACGCACCCTTATGGCGTCGCGTGCGCGCACTGTAATTCTGCCTATGCAGGACATTCTCGGCTTTGGCGCGGACACGAGGATGAACACCCCGGGCAGAGCCGATGGCAACTGGGGATACCGCGTATCGAGGTCTGCTATGGTCAGATTTGATATAGACAAGTGGAAAAGAATAAACAGGATATACGAAAGATAGTCTATGACGGCACCCATAATTTACGGGTGCCGTTCTTATATAAAAATAATGGACAACTCGCAAATATTACTTGACTTTGTTTGGTTTTGGGTGTATAATGTGATTGACAAAAAAATAACAATAAGGAGAAACGAAAAATGGCAAAAATTCTTATCTGCCCTAGCAAGTATGTTCAGGGCGCAGGCGAAATGGCAAAGATTGCTGACTATGCTAAGGCATACGGCAAGAAGGCTCTCGTAGTAATTACCGCATCCGGTTACAAGAGAATAGGTGCGACCCTCGATGCTAGCTTCGGCGGTAGCGAGGTAGAGGTAGTTTACGACTATTTCAACGGTGAGTGCTCTTGGAACGAGATAAACAGACTTACCGAGGTTATGAAGGCAAATGGCTGTGATGTCGTAATCGGTATTGGTGGCGGTAAGATTCTTGACACCTCTAAGGCTGTTGCACACGCACAGAAGACACCCGTTATCATCTGTCCTACCATCGCATCCACCGATGCACCCTGCTCTGCTCTCTCGGTTGTATATACCGACGAGGGTGTATTTGAGGAGTATCATTGGCTTCCCGCCAACCCCAACATGGTGCTTATGGACACCGATATTATCGCTAAGTCCCCTGCTCGTCTTACCGTATCGGGCATTGGTGACGCTCTCGCTACCTACTACGAGGCAAGAGCAACCAAGGCAAAGGACGCAGGCACCTGTGCAGGCGGTAAGGTTACCTGCGCTGCTATGGCTCTTGCAGAGCTGTGTCTTGACACTCTTCTTGAGGAGGGCGTAAAGGCTAAGCTCGCTCTCGAGTCCGGCGCTTGCACCGAGGCTGTTGAGAAGGTAATTGAGGCTAACACTCTTCTCTCGGGAATTGGCTTCGAGTCCGGTGGACTTGCTGCTGCTCACGCTATCCACAACGGTCTTACCGTTCTTCCCGAGTGCCACCATATGTATCACGGTGAAAAGGTTGCTTTCGGTGTTATCACCCAGCTTATGCTCGAGAATGTTCCCTCCGAGGAGCTTGACGAGATTGTAAGCTTCTGCATTGAGATCGGTCTTCCTGTTACCCTTAAGGAGCTTGGCATCACCGAGGTTACCGACGAGAAGCTTATGGCTTGTGCTAAGGCTGCTTGCGTTCCCGGCGAGACCATCCACAATATGCCCTTCGAGGTTACACCCGAGAAGGTTGTTGCTGCGATGAAGGCTGCAGATGCTTTCGGCAGATACCTCCTTTGCGAGTAATAAGGCAAATAAAAATAGGGGATTGTAGTAATTACAGTCCCCTTTTTTTGTAAAACATCACCCTTTATCTTGATGCTTTTTCTTTTATATTACCGCACTCATACTCGTGGAGCAGAAGCTTTAAGTCCTCTATTTTGCGCCTTATCCTAACGCCGTCATCGGTGTCGGACACGCGTATCTTACTTGTCGCGTGCTCGAATACTACGGTATCCGAGAGAATGTCGCGGTTATTTCTAATCGCGTCCAGCACGCCCGAGAATGGCTCGTGTGCCGAGATGCGTATGCCCTCAGCATTGTAAATCAGTGTATATCCCGCGATGCCCGTTGTAGACTGGTATGCACGGCAGAAGCCACCGTCTATGACAATCAGCTTGCCGCCCGCCTTAATGGGTGTTTCGCCCTGATTATACTTTACGGGGATATGCCCGTTTATGATATGAGAGTGCTCACCACCGAGACCAAACTCTAATAGTATCTTCTCGACGGTGCTCTCATCGTCCCAAGAACGGTAGTAGGTGTTCTTCTCCTCAAGCCAGGTTCTCTCATCCTCTAAGAGCAATCTCTCGAATGTTGCAATCTTACGCCTGGCGCACAGCGGGGAGTATCTACCGCACCACAAGAACCAGAGAAAGTCCTTAGCCGCAAGCCTTGCAGGTGTGCCGTCCTTAGAGAAGTACGCCTGTCGCGCGAGGCGGTCACAATAATCCATAAGCGCCCTGCCGGAACGACCACCGGCAGCCGGGAAGGACATAAACTCGCCATCCTCGGTAAGAGGAATTGAGCCGTGGAACAGAAGATTTCCGTTAAATATGGTATACATTTCGCCCTTTTCATAGAGAAAGGCAGCGTGACGCTGAAGCTTCTCCGAGCGCATAAACGCATTCTTTAGATAGCGCATAACCGTCATTTCGTCATCGGTCAGTGCGTAGGGGTCGACGGGGTTAACCGTCGGGAAGTCGCAGTCGGACAGTGGGTATTCAACCCCCTCTATTCTGACGGTGCGTCTGTCATAGTCAATCTTGTCGAGTAAGAGCCTATCCTCCATTCCGAAGTCGGGATTACGAAGAATTGTCTGTCCCTCGAGCTTAAACTGTATTATGGCTATCGCCTTGTGCATTCTCGCGACGAGCAGATCGTCATCCATGGCCGAGGTGCCACTCTCGGACGCCCCCTTTGGCATAAAGCGCGAGACGTCGGTGTCGCGATACACCTCGGTAGCGAAGAGGGAGAGAGGACGCAGCGATATGCCATAGCCTATCTCGATTACATCGAGATTTTTATAGGTTATGGAGTTATTGAGCACCGTTGCAATAGCGGTGCGTGAGCCTGCCGCCGCCGACATCCACAAGACATCATGATTTCCCCATTGGATATCGAGGCTATCCTCCTTCATAAGCTCATCGAGGATAATGTCTGCTCTCGGACCTCTATCGAATATGTCACCCACGATATGCAAATGATCGATAATTAGCGACTTGATAGCCGAGGATATGGCGATAATAAATGCCTCGGCAGAGCCTATCTCAATAATCGTATTTATGATATTCTCATAATACTCGGTCTTGTTTTCTGTGGCGTCGGTGTTGATAAGCTCGTCAATAATATACTCGAAGCCGCCCGTGCTCTTCTTTAGACGCTTACGCACCTTTGAGCGCGTATATTTTGTGCTAACAAGCCTACATATCTCAACCAGCCTCATCAAGGTGATGCTATACCAGTCGGACAGGTCGTAAACTCTGTCGCGCAACTCATCGAGCTTTTCCTCGGGATAGTAGATAAGCGTAGCAAGCTCGGCGCGCTCGGTCGCGGTAATCGTGCGCGAGAAGAGCAGGTCAACCTTCTTCCTGATTGCACCCGAGGCGTTTCGCCTGATATGCAGGAATGCCTCGTGCTCACCGTGGATATCACTCATAAAATGCTCTGTACCCTTGGGCAGGTCGAGGATTGCGTTCAAATTGATGATTTCGCTACATACCGCCGTGCGGTTAGGGTAGGATTTTGCAAGTTCGTAAAGATACCTATTTTCTGTATCGGTATGCATAGACACCTCCCATTTTTCATCGTTCATTTTGATTGTAACATACGCGCGCGAGTTTGTCAACCGAGTTTTCCGCGGCACGGAATTTATTCATCGACAAAAAGCGAGGAGTAAGTACCCATACTCACTCCTCGGCAAAATATTATGTTACTTTCTTTTCCGCTTCACTTTTGGCTTTTTCGAGAAAAGAGCCTTAAGGTCGCTGAAGTCGCGCTTCATTATAAAGAACCAATTAGCAAAGAAGCACAAGACGGCTACAACAAGAATACTACCGACAATTATCAGTGCGATAGCCCAGCCCGGCATACCATCATCCTCGGGCAGAGGCTCCGGGGTATCATCCACCGGATCATCGAACGGGTATTCTATAATAGGCGTGTCAACGCCATCCGACGCGAGAGCAAAGATGCCAAACGACATAACTAAAACGGCAACTAACAGCACCGCGCAAATAAGTCTAATATATCTTCTCATAGATACCTCCAAACATTCATCGCTATTATTGTAGCACAAAGCCGACATAAATGCAAGCATGGCTTTAACAAATTGCTACGGCTCGTCAAACCCACCGTTCGGTGGCTTACAGCGCGACCAGCGACGAAGTCCGCGATATAGACCTCGCCACGCACCATATTTTTCTATTGCGCCTATCATATACTGTGAGCAGGACGGCTCATATCTGCAACGGCAGCGCACCCTATCGGGGGCAAACCGCTGGTATGCCCGAACAAGAAAGAGCAGGATAGGCTTCAAGAAAATCACCCCGAGAAGAAGCGCCACAAGTACACCCCCGACTATCGCGATGGCGAGGGAAGCAGTAAGATAATACACAAGAAAAGACGATCCAACAGCCATACCTAAAAGAGCTAAAGCGAAGAGGATAGCCCTACCGATATGTAAGCTCGGTCGCTCGAGTGTCCTCTTGTAACTCGGTGATGTCGGATCGCCCTCCTGAGATAACATATAGGCCTTGACCAGCTCCTCTGCCGTCGGCAGGTGGTCAAATTCCGTTCCGTTATCCTTTGACACCTCTATTACTCCTTGCAGAAGATGAGCATATAGATTTTGGTCTCTACGAACTGGGGATTAAGTGCGCAACCGGTCTGCGCAGAGGTGGTAACAACCTCCATAGAATGATATGTCCAGCCGTTTCTAGCCTCTGCATTCATAATGTCTGCGAATAGCTGTGTAGCCTGCTGGTACTCCCCCTCTTTAATGGTTACAACTCTAGGTCCGGGTATTGCCTTGTAGGTCATGGTGTTATCCTCCGTATTTTTTGTCTTTCGACTTTATAGGCTAATTTTAGCACACCGGTGAGAACTTGTCAATAGATAACCGTTACAGTTCGCATTTATGGTTTCTTTTTACCAAATATCATCACCTATATTTATCTCAAATGCTTAGAGTTTTCGATGCTAGAGTAGAATATCGCCAATTTTTCTTTGCTTACACATAACCGGGATATAAAGCTTTGCTACCTAAAGAGATATGTCCAAAAGATAGGTGTCAATCACTGTAAAATAATACAAATCAAGGTTTCAAGGGGCTAAATCCGACAAAATCCCCGCTATTAGCAAAATAAGGCTTGCAATCCCCCTCTAAATAATGTATAATATTGATAATGTGTGCGCAATTAACAGACATTTTAAGCAATAAAAGTAGAATTACGGAGTATTTTAAGTGAAATCTAAGGACAATCTATCGGTCGATCAGAGAAGCTCGTTCTCTGGCAAAATCGGCTTTGTGCTCGCCGCGGCGGGCTCGGCTGTCGGTCTCGGAAATATATGGCGTTTCCCATATCTCGCAGCAAAATACGGTGGCGGTGTATTCCTCCTCGTTTATATCATTCTCTCTGTAACCTTTGGCTTTTCGCTGATGGTGGCAGAGGTGGCAATCGGTCGTAAGACACAGCAGAGCCCTATCGGTGCATTCCGCGCCCTGGACAAGCGTTTTACATTCATCGGCTGGCTGGGTGCTATCGTGCCTATGCTTATTCTCCCCTACTACTCGGTTATCGGTGGCTGGGTGGCTAAGTACGCATTCGGCTTCATAACCGGTGATATGAATAATATGGCTACTGACAGCTACTTCGGCGGCTTCATCAGCGGTACATTCGAGCCTCTGCTTTGGTTCGCCATTTTTGTTGGCGCAACAGCTCTTATCGTTCTTCTCGGTGTGCAGAAGGGTATCGAGAAGGTAAGCAAGGTTATGATGCCTGTGCTTATCGTGCTTATGATATTCATTGTTGGCTACACATTTGCTACCACAGAGGGCATTTGGGAGGGCGTTGTTTATTACCTCGCTCCCGACTTCTCGAACTTCAGCTATATGACCGTGGTTGCCGCTATGGGTCAGCTCTTCTACTCGATGTCGCTTGCTATGGGCATTATGATAACCTTTGGCTCGTATATGAAGCGCGATATCAGCATTGAAAGCGCGGCTCACCATGTTGAAATATTCGACACGGGTGTGGCTTTCCTTGCCGGTCTTATGATAGTTCCCGCTTGTATGGCGTATGACCCGACACAGTTAACCAAGGGGCCCGGACTTATGTTTGGCGTGCTTCCCAAGGTATTTGAGAATATGTTCGGCGGCGCATTTATCGGTGCTGTATTCTTCCTTATGGTACTCCTCGCAGCACTCACCTCATCCATCTCGCTTATGGAGACGGTTGTATCCACCATCCAGGATAAGTGGAAGCTTGAGAGAAAGCTTGCCTGCCTCATAGTCCTCGGCATCAGCATTCTGCTCGGTGTATTGTCCTGCCTCGGTTACAGCATTTGGTCGGAGTTCGCTGTGTTCGGCAAGTTCCAGATACTCGACTTCTTCGACTTCCTAACCAACAGTCTGATGATGCCCATCATCGCAATTATGACCTGTATTTTCGTTTCATTCATCATCGGCACAAAGTCGGTAGAGGACGAGGTAGAGCTATCCGGCAAGTTCAAGCTGAAGAAGCTCTTCCGCGTTATGATACGCTACATCGCACCTGTATGCCTCGTGGTAATTCTTGTATTTGCTGTGCTCGAGGGTGTCGGCATTGTTAAGGTATAATAAATAACCAAAAAGGGGCTGCTTCATTTAGGGCAAACCTGCAAAAGAGCGAAGTTATCGTAAAAAACGATAGTTTCGCTCTAATCTTTTTATATTTTCCTGTTTTTAAGGTTGAAGTTCTGTGAATTTCCTCTTTTTATTTAATGCTCTTTTTCTATCGTCGTATTATTATACGCCTCGTACTCCTTCGGCTGTAAGATTGTAAATCTTGGTGCTATGCACCTTTTCTTATGCCGTGGCTATGATACCGTGGGTATTATTGAATTCAAAAGAGATTGATAATTCAAAAGACCGGGGTTTTGCGACCTTGGCCTTTTGTGTCTTAAGCTCCATACTAATATTTCGCGCCTTATAGATAATACCACCATATCCCCGTCTATAATCAATTAAAACCACTTGGAAGCCCTGCGCAACCAAGCGGTTTATTTATATACATTATATACGCTATCAAGTGCAACGCCCATAGCAACCTCATAGAGCATCTCGGCTCTAGCCTTAGCCGCCTTGTATGCCTCGGTCGCGTACTTCTCTATTTTGTCGTGCGCGTCATTTACCTTAGGTGCGCTCAATTCAAAAAAGCACAGCTTTTTGGGGATATTCGCGCAGAGCGCGAAGATTTTTCGCCTTGTCGCTTACGAGCGAGCTCGACGCGCTCTGCGGCTCAAATGCGCATACCACCTTTGGTGGTATCTTGCCGGCGAGCCCACAGACTTTAATTGATACCTAGCTTATACAAAAATCACAAGCTTAATGCGAGCGGCAATACCCCGCGCTCTGCGCCCGAGGCACAAGCGCTGTGGCAAGAATCCTCTATTCCCCTGCCAAGGATAGAAAAAACCGACCCACTTGGGTCGGTCTATCCTTGGTGTCAATCTAGGTATATTCGCCTCCGGTGAAGATACCCACACCCTGCGCCTGCCAAGCGAGCTTGCCGATCTTCGGGTGGGGTATGCGAACCCCGCGCTCTGCGCCCGAGGCACAAGCGCTGTGGTGAGAATCCTCTATTCCCCTGCCAAGGATAGAAAAAACCGACCCACTTGGGTCGGTCTATCCTTGGCAGGGGAATAGGGATTCGAACCCCAAAATACAGAGTCAGAGTCTGCTGTGTTACCGTTACACCATTCCCCTATTT
>JAZOPN010000071.1:0-4830 GCA_045655565.1 Eubacteriales bacterium
AATCTCCTTTCAATTATCTTCCAAAACGATTTCCATAATATCATCCAACTTGCAGTCAAGTGCTGTGCAAATCTTCACCAACACGTCACTTGACACAGTCGCACCATCTTTTTTCATCTTAGCGAGCGTTACAGTACTAACTCCTGCTTTTGCAGCAAGATCTTTGCTCTTCATCTCACGATCAATAAGCAATTTGAAAAGTTTCTTATAGCTAGCAGCCATTTTCCACCTCATAAATAAAATAAATATTTTTATACATTTATCATTATATCACTTTCCTCGACAAAAATCAAGATATTCCCCAAAACAAATTTAAGGATGTTTAATTTTATTTTGTTTTCCTTATCCTTTAAAACTGCAAGTTCAAGCTGTTACGCAATCACTCAAGTTTTGTTACGCAGGTTGTTACGCAAAGCTATTTTACGTAAACAAAAAGCGTCGTAAGTGTTATACAGAAACACGTTACAACGCTTCTTATAAAGTTGTGCGCTTCGTCTAAAAATAAAGTATCTGGGTGTGGCGCAGATGGTAGCGCGCTACCTTGGGGTAACTATGACCGCAAGTTCAAGTCTTGTCACTCAGGCCAAAATAGCGTACAAATCGCAAGGGTTTTACACTATTTTTCTTTTTTATGACGCTTTTTTATTCCAAATTCCATATATAAATTTTCCCTACTAGAAAGTTTATCTAAACGCTCTAATTCTTCTATAAGACGTTGATCTTGAATTTATGCCTAATTTGCTAATTGCTTCCTGTTCGGAAATACTATTATTTACGAGTATGAGTACGATGCTAGCGGCAATGTAATACCTTTCAAGAATCATATATCCGAATGTTATCCCTTGGTGGGAAAAGGTTGTATGTCCCTAATAAAGCATATGTCTTTGGCTTCGGCGGTTATAAGGCATATATGAACAGTTCCCTAAAAATTTCCGAGTTTGTACTTGACAGTATTGAAGAAGAAACACCAAGCGACTAAACGGACACACTAAAACTTTCGCCCGACGCGGATTGCGTCGGGCGTTTACTACCTATGATAGCTTTATGTAATGGAATAATCGGTTTTTAGTTCTTCGTACTCGCTCTCTGTCGGCTCCTTACTCTTACCGAATTCGAGCTGGGAGAGGATGACCGCGACGAGGACTATCGCGCAGCCGATGTATTCGCGCACCTCAAGCTGTGTACCGAGAAAGAGGGCAGTGCCGATGACACCGAATACCGACTCCAGCGACATAATTATCGAGGCGGCGGCAGGGTTTACTCCGTTCTGTCCGAGGATTTGCAGGGTGTATGCGATGCCGCTCGAGCCTATGCCGAGGAAGAGCAGGGGCATAATATTAGCGCCTATGGTGCTAAAGCTTATCGGTGACTCGGTGATTAGTGCGAGTGTCGTCTGTATCACGGCGCAGGTGAAGAACTGTATCATCGAGAGCCTGACCCCGTCTGTCTTTGGGGAGAAGTGGTCTATTATAAGAATATGTAGCGGAAACAGTAGCGCGCACACAATAACCAATATATCCTCGGGGGAA
This sequence comes from Eubacteriales bacterium, assembly GCA_045655565.1. Lineage (GTDB taxonomy): Bacteria > Bacillota > Clostridia > Oscillospirales > CAG-272 > UBA1740. The sequence continues at coordinate 1,530 of JAZOPN010000071.1, forward strand.
ATCGTAAGGTCAGACTTCACGCACAAGAGGTAGAAGCCGACCGCCGCTATCGCGACACCAAGCCATACATTGAGAGGTGCTTTTTTCTTTAGCGCGAGCGCGTATATAGGCACGAGCACGACATATAATGATGTAATAAACGCCGCCTTACCACCGTTTGTACCGGCGGAAATGCCTGCCTGCTGGAAGAATGATGCCATCGTCAGTGCGATACCACAGAGAATACCGCCGATAATCTCAACCATCGTGAGATCGACGCCACATCGCGAGAAAAGACGCCTGCCGTTTTTCCTAACCTTGTCCATCACTAGGGTGACGAGAATAAGAAAGACGCCCGCAACAAGACTTCTTATCGCACCGATTGTAAAGGCTTCCAGCCCCTCGATGGCATCCTGTGCCGCAAAGGCGAAGCCCCAAATCATAGCCGCGCCAAGTAAAAGCAGGTGCGGTATATATTTTTTTACATTCATAATTATGCTCCAAAAAATAAATAACAATAGTATTTTAGCACCCTAAATATGGCTTGTCAAGTTGTTTTGTCACAGTAGTGGATTTTTGTTCCACAAAGAAAAAATGAGAAAAATTCTTCTCAAATTTGTAGAATATAAACAAAGAAAAAACATGGTATAAAGTAATCTGCCCCAATTTATCTTACTTAGTCATTCTGTCAATTGGAAAAATCAACAAAAATTGAGCATTTTTTTGGTCAAAAAAACAACTTTACCATTTATCGCCTAACACCAAAAACACAATATATAGTGATTTTATGCTTGACAAGACACAATATATGGTATATAATTAGTACACACGTCGATTTTCGGGGCGTGGCGTTTTTTTACTCTTTTTTATGGGACGCGCCTCGTAAATATTATATAATTTGGAGAAAGGTGGTACTAATATGAAACTCATTAAGAGAAATGGTGCAGAGGTCGTATTCGATAAGGAAAAGATCGTTGCTGCCGTCAGAAAGGCAAACCTTGCAATTAACGAAGAGGATAGAATAAAGGAAGAGGATATCGCCTGGATTGCTGATAGGGTTCAGATTGCCTGCGAGAGACTTCGCCGTTCTGCGGGAGTCGAGGAGGTTCAGGACTTTGTTGAGCGTGAGATAATGCGTCTCGGCGCGTTCAACCTCGCTAAGGCGTATATTACATACAGATATAAGAGAGAACTTGTCCGTCGTGCTAATACCACCGATGACAAGATTATGTCGCTCATCGAGTGCAATAACGAGGAGGTTAAGCAGGAGAACGCGAACAAGAATCCCACCGTCAACAGCGTACAGCGCGACTATATGGCGGGCGAGGTGTCTAAGGATATAACGAGAAGACTTCTTCTCCCCGAGGATATTGTTAAGGCGCACGAGGAGGGACTTATCCACTTCCACGACTCCGACTACTTCGCACAGCATATGCACAACTGCGACCTCGTCAACCTCGAGGATATGCTACAGAACGGTACTGTTATCAGCGGTACTATGATTGAGAAGCCGCACAGCTTCTCCACTGCCTGCAACATCGCGACACAGATTATAGCGCAGGTTGCCTCTAACCAATATGGCGGTCAATCCATCAGCCTGACACACCTCGCACCCTTCGTTGAGGTTAGCCGTCAGAAGATACGCGCGAATGTAACAGAGGAGCTTCTTTCGGTTGGCGTTACCGACGAGGAGGCTATAACCAAGATGACCGAGAAAAGACTGCGCGACGAGATCCGCAAGGGTGTTCAGTGCATTCAGTACCAGGTTGTCACCCTGCTTACCACTAATGGACAGGCTCCTTTCATCACCGTGTTTATGTACCTCGGCGAGGCGAAGAGCGAGCAGGAGAAGGCAGACCTCGCGGTTATTATCGAGGAGACACTTCTGCAGAGATGCCAGGGCGTAAAGAACGAGGCGGGCGTATGGATCACCCCTGCGTTCCCGAAGCTCATATATGTCCTTGAGGAGCAGAATATCTACCCCGACAGGCCCTACTATTACCTTACCGAGCTTGCCGCTAAGTGTACTGCTAAGAGAATGGTTGCCGACTATATCTCGGAAAAGGTTATGCTTAGGAGCAAGATTGACAAGAACGGAGAGGGACATTGCTACACCTGTATGGGTTGCCGTTCCTTCCTCACCCCCTATGTTGACGAGAACGGCCAGCCTAAGTATTACGGTCGCTTCAACCAGGGTGTCGTTACAGTAAACCTTGCCGACATTGGTCTCTCTGCACACGGCAGTATGGATAAGTTCTGGGATGTATTCGATGAGCGTATGGAGCTGTGCCATAGAGCGCTTCAGGCTCGTCACGAGCGTCTGTCCGGCACACTTTCGGACGCTGCGCCTATCCTTTGGCAGCACGGCGCGCTCACCAGAATTCCAAAGGGTGAGACCATAGACAAGTATCTACACGGTGGATATTCCACCATATCCCTCGGCTTCGCAGGCCTGTGGGAGTGCGTATATGCGCTCATCGGTAAGAAGCTCACCGAGCCGGCCGGCGAGGAGCTTGGTCTTCAGATTATGCGCAAGCTCAACGAGTACACCGCAAAGTGGAAGGCTGCCGAGAATATCGACTACTCGCTCTACGGCACACCCCTTGAGAGCACTACATATAAGTTTGCTAAGGCGCTTCAGGCGAGATTTGGCATCGTTCCCGGTGTCAGCGACAGAAGCTATATCACAAACTCCTATCACGTGCATGTAACCGAGGAGATAGACGCGTTCGCGAAGCTTACCCTTGAGGCTAAGTTCCAGGCGCTCAGCCCTGGCGGTGCCATCTCCTATGTCGAGGTACCCGATATGCAGAACAATATCGAGGCTGTCCTTGGCGTTATGGAGTTCATCTATGACAACATTATGTATGCCGAGCTTAATACCAAGAGCGACTATTGCCAGGAGTGCGGCTATGATGGCGAGATAGAGATTGTCACCGATGCCGACGGCAAGCTCGTCTGGGAATGCCCAGTCTGCCACAACCGCGACCAGTCGCGTATGAATGTAGCGCGCCGTACCTGCGGCTACATCGGTACACAGTATTGGAACCAGGGCAGAACCGAGGAAATTAAGGATAGGGTACTACATCTATAATAAAAACCAACGCTTGGGGTTCTGTCTGATGAGGATGGAGTGCCAAGCGTTTTTATATATGTGGTATAGCCGAAGAGAGCCGAACTAATAAGGTTTTGAAATATAGATTTCCCCATCTTCTTCACCGGAATTTTCTTAAATATCGTATATTCCTCAAAAAATTCAGCTCGAATATAGAAAAATCTATTATTTCAAAACTGCTCCGCATCTTCCGTCTGACAAATTTCT